>NZ_JBWKPU010000084.1:0-507 GCF_059418405.1 Pseudomonas sp. GW821-FHT09A09 | reverse complement strand
GCAGATGCGCTGGCGGGCACGGCAGAACGCGGTGCTGACGCAGAAAGAGCATGTGGATGATGTGCCTGCGTCGGGGACGAACCAGAACGGCGATGCGGCAACCTGTTCGGCGACTACGTGCAAGAACGGCTGCCCGGTGTCGATGGTCACCGGCGAGGAATTGCTCACCCTTACCGATGGCACGCTCGATGGGATATTGCCATTTGAGTGGACACGGCTGTATCGCACCAGCGCCGTGGAAGTGGATTGCGGGTTGGGGTTTGGTTGGAGCCATGCGCTGGCGCATCGGCTTGTCGTTTCTGGTGATTCGGTGGTGTGGACGGATCATGAGAACCGCTCGACAGAGTTTCCGCTGCCCTCCTCCGCCCGCCCCGCGATCACCAACAGTTTGGCCGACGCGGCGATTTATCTGGGGACGTTGCCGGATGAGTTAGTGCTGGCGCAAGGCTCGCGTTTCTACCATTTCGTTAATGGTTTTCTGACAGCGATCAGCGATGCGTATGACAA
>NZ_JBWKPU010000083.1:0-845 GCF_059418405.1 Pseudomonas sp. GW821-FHT09A09 | reverse complement strand
GAAGGGCCGGGTGAGTTTGTCTGGGTTACCGAGTACACCGTCGTTTCCTACGCCTATGACGACCTTGGCCGGCTTGTGTGTGCGACCAACGCTGTCGGCGAAAGCGAGGTTTATCGCTACGACGATCAGCACGTCATTCTTGAACGCCAGTTAGCCGGTGGGGCGAGTTTCTACTGGGAGTGGGAAAGGTCCGGCAAGGCGGCGCGCTGTGTCCGGCACTGGGCCAGCTTTTCGCAGATGGACACCCGGTATGCCTGGGATGACAACGGGCAAGTCACGGTGTTTAACGCCGATGGCAGTCAGGAAGTCTATGTGCATGACGGGCGTGCGCGGTTGGTGCAGCGCATTGATCCGGACGGCGCCGAGCACTTCAAATCCTACGATGACAAAGGCCGGCTGACGGTTGAGCAGGATCCTCTCGGGACGATCACCGCCTATCAGTACGACGACGCTGGGCGTTTGGTGGCGCTGTTTCCGGGGGACGACGAGCCGACCTCCTACGAGCATGACAACGGATTCGTACGGGTTGTAAGGCGCGGTCAGGCGGTCTGGAAATATGAGCGTAATGACAGGGGCGATATCACCCGCAGGATTGATCCTGAAGGCCACAGCACCGACTACAGCTACAACAAATATGGGCAACTGACGGGGGTTTGGTTCCCGGATAACAGTTGTCAGCGGCTGGTGTGGAATGAACGGGGGCAGTTGCTTGAGGAGCATCTGCCGGAGGGTGGGATCAAGCGTTATCGCTATGACGACCTTGGCCGACAGGTGGCGCGGGAGGATGAACATGGCGCGCTGACCGAGTATCAGTGGGACAGCGTGGGGCGGTTGGTTCGGGTGGT
>NZ_JBWKPU010000082.1:0-1000 GCF_059418405.1 Pseudomonas sp. GW821-FHT09A09 | reverse complement strand
CCCCCCCCCCCCCCCCCCCCCCCCCCCCCCCCCCCCCCCCCCCCCCCCCCCCCCCCCCCCCCCCCCCCCACTACAGGGGGGCGCAACATCGGTGCAAGTCGGGCCACCGCTATCGCCGGCAAGCCGGGCTCCTACACTTTGAGCACCACCGAACCCGTGTAGGAGCTGGCTTGCCAGCGATGGCGGCCGGTCAGTTGGCACCGATGCAAGCCGGGTCACCGCAATCGCCGGCAAGCCGGGCTCCTACAGTTTGAGCACCACCGAACCCGTGTAGGAGCTGGCTTGCCAGCGATGGCGGCCGATCAGCCAGCACCGGTGCAAGCCGGGCTACCGCTATCGCCGGCAAGCCGGGCTCCTACAGGTGAAGCGTCACTGCCCCCTGTAGGCGCTGGCTTGAACTGGCGCACTGATCAAGGTGTGGGCAACCCCAGGCGATGTGCCTCCAGGCTCACATTCACCTTTTCACCCTCGAGTGCGGGCGGGTGGCCGAGCAGGCGGGTCGCTGGTTCCAGGCTGTCATCGGCGGGGATGAGCAGTACCTGCAAGGTCTGGGGATTGATCACGCCCCAGTTCGACAGGTCGTGGCAGCCGCTGCCGTTGCACACGGCCTGGTAGACGATGCGTGGCCCGCCGGTTGCGTGGGTGTCGCAGGCGCCGCCGATGGAGTCGATGCCGTAGTAGCGCAGCAGGGTTTCCCGGGGGCCGCGCTTTACCCGCAGCAGGACTTCGGCGCTTTCGGTGGTGAGCAAGGGCAGGGTTGGGTCAACGCCGATTGTCACGGTGGCGCCAGCGCAGTCGAAGGTTTGCTCGGCGAAAGCCGGTTGGGTGCACAGGGTGGCGAGGAGGGTAAAGGCTGCAATCCGTAGCATGCGGGCCACTCGATAAAAGGCAGGCGGCGATGCTAGCAGAACGGCTCGCTACGAATATGAAACCGTACCTGTAGTGAGCGGGCTTGCCCCGCGCGGCGGCGTGTCAGGCCCTTTATATACACCTGACACAC
>NZ_JBWKPU010000081.1:0-1037 GCF_059418405.1 Pseudomonas sp. GW821-FHT09A09 | reverse complement strand
CAGCACATCCTGCAACTGTGGGACCGTACCGACTCAGGCTTCCCGGCCACACGCTGGGTGCACGAACTGGTCGGTGACCGCGCCCGCGAAACCCCCGATGCGGTGGCCGTCAAGTTCGACGGCCAAACCCTCACTTACTCCGAACTCGACTCTCAGGCTAACCGCCTGGCCCATGCGCTGATCGCCCGTGGTGTCGGCCCGGAAGTGCGCGTGGCCATCGCCATGCCGCGCAGCGCCGAGAGCATGGTGGCGTTCCTGGCGGTGCTCAAGTCCGGTGGTGTTTACGTACCGCTGGACATCGAATACCCCCGCGACCGCCTGCTGTACATGATGGAAGACAGCCGCGCGCAACTGCTGCTGACCCACACCAGCGCCTTGCAGCAACTGCCGATCCCTCAGGGGTTGGAAGCCCTGGCGATTGATCGCACCGAAGACTGGGCCAACTACAGCGACACCGCACCAAGCGTCGTGCTGGACGGCGACAACCTGGCCTACGTGATCTACACCTCGGGCTCCACCGGTATGCCCAAGGGCGTGGCGGTGTCCCACGGCCCGTTGGTGGCGCACATCATCGCCACCGGCGAACGCTATGAAACCAGCCCGGCCGACTGCGAACTGCACTTCATGTCCTTCGCGTTCGACGGTTCCCACGAGGGTTGGATGCACCCGCTGATCAACGGCGCCAGCGTGCTGATCCGCGACGACAGCCTGTGGCTGCCGGAATACACCTACGCGCAGATGCATCGGCACAACGTGACCATGGCCGTGTTCCCGCCGGTTTACCTGCAACAGCTGGCCGAGCATGCCGAACGTGACGGCAACCCTCCGGCCGTGCGGGTCTACTGCTTCGGCGGCGACGCCGTGGCGCAGGCCAGCTACGACTTGGCCTGGCGTGCACTCAAGCCGACGTATCTGTTCAACGGCTACGGCCCGACTGAAACGGTGGTTACGCCACTGCTGTGGAAAGCCCGCAAAGGCGACCCTTGCGGCGCTGTCTACGCCCCCATCGGCACACTGCTGGGCAACCGCAGCGGCTA
>NZ_JBWKPU010000080.1:0-3331 GCF_059418405.1 Pseudomonas sp. GW821-FHT09A09 | reverse complement strand
AGCCCTTTTGGTTACTTTTGGCTGGGCCGGCATTCCGGGCTCTTTTCCAAAAGTGACCCGCCGTAAGGGCGGAACCCATTTCAGCCGTTACCCAAACAACGGATATGTACCCGATCAAAGGCCATCTATGGAAAAGTCAAAGTTACGCAAGCTGGGAATGCTAACGGTATTAGCCGTAGCCATCGGCCTACTCATTTACACCGTCCAAGCCCCCGCCGACGCCCCCCAATACCTCACCGCCACCGCCGAACGCGGTGACATCGAAAACGCCGTCCTGGCCACCGGCCTGCTCGAAGGCATCAAACAGGTCGACGTCGGCGCCCAAGTCTCCGGCCAGCTCAAATCCCTCAAAGTCAAAGTCGGCGACAAGGTCAAGAAGGGCCAATGGCTCGCCGAAATCGACCCCTTGATCCTGCAAAACACCCTGCGCAAGGCCCAGGTCGACGAAGAAAACCTCCAGGCCCAACGCCGCGCCACGGCCGCCCAGCTCAAGCAAGCCAAGTCCGTGTACGAACGCTACAAAGGCCTGCAAATCGACGAATCGGTCTCACGCCAGGACTTCGAAGACGCCGAGTCCACCTACCAGGTGCAACAGGCCAACCTGCTGTCCCTGGACGCACAGATCAAAAGCGCCCACATCCAGATCGACACCGCCAAGGTCAACCTGGCCTACACCCGCATCGTCGCGCCCATCGACGGCGACGTGGTAGGCATCGTCACCCAGGAAGGCCAGACCGTGATCGCCAGCCAACTGGCGCCGGTGCTGCTCAAGCTGGCAGACCTGGACACCATGACCGTCAAGGCCCAGGTCTCCGAGGCCGATGTGATTCACATCAGCCCCGGCCAGCAGGTGTATTTCACCATCCTCGGTGAAGCGGACAAGCGCTACTACGCCAAGCTGCGTGGCACTGAACCGGCACCGCAGAACTTCCTCGAAACCCAGCCCGCCGGCACCCCCAAGCAGAACACGGCGGTGTTCTACAACGCGCTGTTCGACGTGCCCAACCCCGACCATCGCCTGCGCATCGCCATGACGGCCCAGGTGCGCATCGTGCTCGACACCGCCCAAGCGGCGCTGATGGTGCCGGTGGCGGCGCTGGGGCCGCGCAACAACGACGGCACTTACTCGGTGCGGGTGCTCGACGCCAAGGGCAAGGCGGTGTCGCGGGAGGTGAAAACCGGCATCAATAACAACGTCAAGGTGCAGGTGCTCGAAGGCCTCGCCGAAGGTGACAAAGTGGTGATCGGCGACGCCACGCCGGCCGTGGCGGGGAATTGATCGATGACCCAGCCACTGTTGGAACTCAAGGGCATCACCCGCAGTTTCATGGCCGGCGAGCGCGAGTTCATTGCGCTCAAGGGCATCGACCTGACGATCCAGGCCGGGGAGATGGTCGCGATCATCGGCGCCTCGGGGTCGGGCAAGTCCACCCTGATGAACATCCTTGGCGGCCTGGATTACGCCACAGCCGGCAGCTACAAGATCAACGGCATCGAAACCCGTTCCCTGGGCGATGAACAACTGGCGGAACTGCGCCGCGACTACTTCGGTTTTATCTTCCAGCGCTACCACCTGCTGGCGCACTTGAGTGCCTTGCACAACGTGGAAATGCCGGCGATCTACGCCGGCACGCCGGAAACCACACGCCACAGCCGCGCACGCGAGCTGCTGGCGCGCCTGGGCCTGGCGGGGCACACCACCCACCGGCCCAGCCAGTTGTCAGGCGGGCAGCAACAGCGCGTGAGTATTGCCCGGGCCTTGATGAATGGCGGGGAGGTGATCCTGGCCGATGAACCCACCGGCGC
Source organism: Pseudomonas sp. GW821-FHT09A09 (assembly GCF_059418405.1). Lineage (NCBI taxonomy): Bacteria > Pseudomonadati > Pseudomonadota > Gammaproteobacteria > Pseudomonadales > Pseudomonadaceae > Pseudomonas > Pseudomonas sp. GW821-FHT09A09. The sequence continues at coordinate 1,525 of NZ_JBWKPU010000080.1, read as the reverse complement.
CCTCGATACCCACAGCGGCAAGGAGGTGATGCGAATCCTCGCCGAGCTGCACGCGGCCGGGCACACGGTGATCATCGTCACCCACGACCCCAAGGTGGCCGCCAATGCCCAGCGCATTGTCGAGGTGTGCGATGGCGAGATCGTCAGTGACAAGGCCAACGACAGCGTCGGGCTGGAGCTGAACACTGAGGCGCCCATCGAGCCCAAGCGCAGCGGCGCCCGGCGTTTGGTGGCCAGCCTGGGGTTGTTCAAGGAAGCGTTCAACATGGCCTGGGTCGCGCTGGTGTCCCACCGCATGCGCACGCTGCTGACCATGCTCGGGATCGTCATCGGTATCACCTCGGTGGTGTCGATCTCGGCCATCGGCGAAGGGGCCAAGCGCTATGTGCTCAAGGACATCCAGGCGATCGGCAGCAACACCATCGACATCTTTTCCGGCACCAGTTTTGGCGACAGCCGTGCCTCGGCCATCGAGACGTTGATGCCGTCGGATGTGGAGGCGTTGAACCAGCTGTATTACGTCGACAGCGCCACGCCGGTGGTGGGCCGCAACCTGTTGCTGCGCTTTGGCAACATCGACCTGGACGCGCAGGTCAACGGCGTGAGCGACCGCTACTTCAAGGTCAAGGGCTTGAAGCTCGAAGCCGGCATTGCCTTCAGCGAAAGCGATGCGCGGCGCCAGGCCCAGGTGGTGGTGATCGACCACAACACCCGCCAGCGCCTGTTCGGGCCGAACATCGACCCCCTCGGCCAGGTGATCCTGGTGGGGAACCTGCCGTGCACGGTGATCGGGGTGACGGCCGACAATAAAAACATGTTCGCCGCGAGTAAGGCGTTGAACGTGTGGGTGCCCTATGAAACGGCGGCAGGAAGGCTGTTGGGGCAGCGCCACCTGGACAGCATCACCGTGCGCATCAAGGACGGCCAGCCGAGCAAGGTGGTGGAAGACAACGTCAACAAGCTGATGCTGCAACGCCACGGCACCAAGGACTTCTTCACCAATAATCTCGACAGCATCATGCAGACGGTGCAGAAAACCAGCCGTTCGCTGGCGTTGCTGTTGTCGTTGATTGCGGTGATTTCGTTGTTGGTGGGGGGCATTGGGGTGATGAACATCATGCTGGTGTCGGTGACCGAGCGCACCCGCGAGATCGGTATCCGCATGGCGGTGGGCGCGCGGCAGTCAGATATCCGTCAGCAGTTTTTGGTGGAAGCGGTGATGGTGTGCCTGATCGGCGGAATGATCGGCATCTCGCTGTCATTTGCCATTGGCTATCTGTTTTCGTTGTTCGTGAAGGAATGGGAAATGGTGTTTTCCCTGGGCTCGATCGTCACGGCGTTCGCCTGTTCGACGCTGATCGGCATTGTGTTCGGCTTTGTGCCGGCACGAAACGCCGCACGCCTGGACCCCATCGAGGCATTGGCCCGGGATTGATGCTTCACGAACGATGAAGGTCAAAATGTGGGAGCGGGGGGGGGGGGGGGGGGGGGGGGGGGGGGGGGGAGGGGGGGGGGGGGGGGGGGG
>NZ_JBWKPU010000079.1:0-4051 GCF_059418405.1 Pseudomonas sp. GW821-FHT09A09 | reverse complement strand
CCCCCCCCCCCCCCCCCCCCCCCCCCCCCCCCCCCCCCCCCCCCCCCCCCCCCCCCCCCCCCCCCCGGGCTCCTACAGGTCGTTGAGATCCAGGTCCAAGAGTGCCGAACCCAGGCACTTGCCATGGGCATCCAGCGCCAGCGAACGCGTCACCCCGCCACGCAAAATCCCCGGCAGCACGAAGTTCAACGCCTGCACATTCGGCAATTCATACCGTCGTACCGGCGCCGCCCCTGGCTCCCGCAAGCCCGCGAAGTACTCGGCCACGCGCTCGGCCGTCAGCTGCTCACACAGCAATGGATAATCTTCGGCCCGGTACGCAATGATCGAGATGTTCGACGTATCGCCCTTGTCCCCGGTGCGGGAATGGGCCAGCGTGTGCAGTTTCATGCTTGAATCCTCGGGTTGACCTTATCGCGCGGCAGCAGCAACGACGCCACCGCCACCACCTGCCGCACGCTTTTACTCGCCCCACCGCCACCCGACGGGCCGTTGGTGTAGAGGGTTTCCACCTCATTGCCGACCCGCACCGCCTCGCTGCGTTCTTCGCAACGGGCTGCCACGCGCAAGCGCACTTCCCAGGGCTCGACGCTGCTGCGCGGGCCGTGCAGCGAGTCCATGCCAATCAGTTCGGCGCGCACGTCCAGCATCTTCACACCCATCAATTCCAGGCGCTTGAGCACCACATCCCGCGCCAGTTGGGCCCGTGCCACAGCGCCAGGCCCGCCGTACGACATCTGCCCCTCGCCAATCCAACCGTCCAGATAACCGACACTGACCTTCAACTGCTCGGGCCGCGCACGTCCGCCCGCGCCCTGGGCACGCACCCGATCAACGCTTTCTTCAACAAAACCGACCTGGGAAAAATCCGCCGTCACATCCGGCGTCAGGTACGCCGCCGGGTCATGCACCTCGTAGATCAATTGCTCGGTACACGTAGCGCGGCTGACGCGACCACCTGAACCGCTGACCTTGGTGATCAAGGCTTCACCGCCTGCAGTGATCTCGGCCAACGGAAAACCCAGGCGCGCCAGGTCATCCACATCCTTCAAACCCGGGTCAGCAAAGTAGCCACCACTCACCTGCCCGGCACACTCAAGCAAATGCCCCACCAGCGTACCGCGCCCCAGGCGCTGCCAATCGTCCTGCGCCCAGCCGAATTCAAACATCTGCGGTGCCAGGAACAGCGAAGGGTCAGCCACGCGACCGGTGATCACCACGTCTGCGTCAGCGTGCAACGCCTGCAGAATGCCGTCGACGCCCAGGTAGGCGTTCGCCGAAAGTAGCCGCTCGCCCAAGGAGCCGACGGTCTGGCCGTTATCCAGCAAAAACTCGGGTTGCAAGACCTGCAATACGTCATCGCCGACCACGGCAACTACTTTGAGAACCAGGCCTAGCGCAGCCGCAATCCGCCGCACTTCATCGGCTGCCGCCACCGGGTTGGCCGCGCCCATATTGGTGATCACCCGCAAGCGTCGGCGCCCTGCCTTCATGCCGACAAAGGGCAGTACGCGGCGCATGCGTTCACTCAGCAGCGGGTCGTAACCGCCCGCTGGGTCGTTGATCCGCGCCTGTTGCGCCAACGCAATGGTGCGTTCGGCCAGGCATTCGAACACCAGGTAATCCAGGTCGCCCTGCTCGGCCAGTTCCACGGCGGGCTCGATACGGTCGCCGGAATAGCCGGCGCCGGAACCGATGCGCAAGGTTTTCATGTCAAATCACTCCCAGGAGCAACGCGGTCAGGGTCATCAACACCGACGCGGCAAACAGAAACGGAATGGTGAAGCGCTGGTGATCGGCCAATTCGATCTTGCACAGGCCCACCAACAGGAAGGTCGCGGGGGTCAGCGGGCTGACCGGGAAACCGGTGGTGTGCACGCCCAGCAACGAGGCCTGGGCCACTTGCAACGGGTCGACGCCAAGGGCCTTGCCCACTTCGGCAATCACCGGCATCACGCCGAAATAGTAGGAATCGGGATCGAACAGCATGCTCAGCGGCATGGAAATAAAACCCACCACCGCCGGGATCAACTGGCCATGGCCGGCCGGGATCTGCGCCACCGCCACTTCGGCAATCGCCTTGAGCATGCCGGTGCCCTGCATGATGCCGGTGAACACCCCAGCGGCGAGCAGGATGCTGGCCATGGTCAAGGCGGTTTTCGCATGGGCATCGATGCGCGCACGCTGGGCGTCCACATTTGGGTAGTTGATGCACAGCGCCACCACGGTGCCGAGCATGAACATCACCACCGGATCGACCCAGCCGGCGATCATCACCACCATCACCAGCACGGTCAGCACCAGGTTGACCCAGAACAGGTGCGGGCGGCGCAGCTTGATGTCATCGTCGCTGAGCACCCGTTGTGGCACCGCGTCCACCGAGGATCCGGCACCCAGACCCAGGCGTTTTTCCTCACGACGCCCCAGCCACCAGGCGCAGGCAAATACGAAGATCAAACCGACGATCTGCACCGGAATCAATGGCTGGAACAAGTCAGCCACCGGCACATGCAGGGCCGCCGAAGAGCGCAGCACCGGGCCGGTCCACGGCAGGAAGTTGACCCCGGCCGCCATCGCACACACACAGGCGAGGATACGTTTGTCGATGCCCAGCCGCGTATACAGCGGCAACATTGCCGGCACCGTGACCAGGAAGGTCACTGCGCCGGAACCGTCCAGGTGCACCAGCAACGCCAGGGTCGCGGTGCCTACGACAATTCGTGTAGGACGCGTCCCTACCGTGCGCAGGATGCGATCAATGATGGGGTCAAGCATGCCGGCATCGGTCATGATCCCGAAAAACAGGATGGCAAACACGAACATGCCCACCACGGGGGCGACGTTCTTGATACCGGTAATGATGAAGGCGCTGGTTTGCAGGCCAAAACCGCCGAGCAGCGCGGCAATGATCGGCAAGGCGATCAGGGCCACCAGGGGCGAGAGGCGTTTGCTCATGACGGCAGCGAGCAGGCACAGGATGGTGATGACACCCAGGGTTGCGAGCATGGGGGACTCCAGAGCGGCCTTGGTGGCCGGTTATTGTTTTCCCTGGAGTATTGGAAGCGGGTTAGTCTTTGTAAATTGGAATATTCACAGCCTAGTGTTCGGAAAAACAAAATGAAGAACAGCATCCAACACATTCAAGCGTTCCTAGCCGTAGCCCGTACGGGCAGTTTCACCAAGGCCGCCAACGAACTGCACCTGTCACCTTCGGCGCTGACCGTGCAGGTGCAACAGCTGGAAGACTGGCTCGGCGTTGCCCTGCTCGACCGCAGCCCGCGCCATGTCAGCATCACCGCCGCTGGCCTGGACGCCCGTGGGCCCATGGAAAAACTGCTGCTGGACCTGGACAACATCGTTACCGGCTCCCGCGACCTCGCCGCCTTGCGCCGAGGCGTGGTCACCATTGCCGCCCTGCCCTCGGTGTGCGCCGGCACCTTGCCACCCGCGCTGCGCCTGTTCCGCGAGCGTTTTGCCGGGATCGAAGTGCGCCTGCATGACCTGGTGGCCCACCGCATTCACGCCCAGGTGCGGTCCGGCGAAGTGGATTTCGGCATTGGCGTGCGCGCACGGCTCAGCCACGGCCTGGAGTTCGTGCCGGTGCTCAATGATCGCCTGTGTGCATTTGTGCCTGAGGACCACCCCCTCACCCGCCACCGCCAACTGACCCTTGAGCAACTGGCGGACCAGCCGATCATCCTGACCGGGCGCGACAGCAGCGTACGTGAGCAGGTGGACGGGTTGTTCGATGAGACGCGGTTGACGATGAATGCAGGCATGGAAGCCAACTACATGTCGACGGTGTTGGCCCTGGTGCGTCAGGGATTGGGGATCAGCGTACTGCCGGAGTCGGCGGCGGACAGCCTGGAAGGGTTGAAGCGCATCCCCATCGATCACCCCGGCGTCAACCGGGAGATTGGCTTGATCACTCGCAGCGGGATGGGCTTGAGCCCTGCCGCCCAGCGCTGCTTCGAACTGCTCAATACGCAGTTGCAATCCCTGTAGGAGCCCGGGGGGGGGGGGGGGGGGGGGGGGGGGGGGGGGGGGAGGG
>NZ_JBWKPU010000078.1:0-5271 GCF_059418405.1 Pseudomonas sp. GW821-FHT09A09 | reverse complement strand
AATTCGCCTCCCGCTGACGAGAGATCGGAAGCGCAAGTGGTTGAAGTTGTTGAAGAAATCTTCGAAAGCTTCTGAAAATAATCACTTGACAGCAAATGAGGCTGCTGTAGAATGCGCGCCTCGGTTGAGACGAAAGATCTTAACCAACCGCTCTTTAACAACTGAATCAAGCAATTCGTGTGGGTGCTTGTGGAGTCAGACTGATAGTCAACAAGATTATCAGCATCACAAGTTACTCCGCGAGAAATCAAAGATGTAACCAACGATTGCTGAGCCAAGTTTAGGGTTTCTTAAAAACCCAAAGATGTTTGAACTGAAGAGTTTGATCATGGCTCAGATTGAACGCTGGCGGCAGGCCTAACACATGCAAGTCGAGCGGTAGAGAGAAGCTTGCTTCTCTTGAGAGCGGCGGACGGGTGAGTAATGCCTAGGAATCTGCCTGGTAGTGGGGGATAACGTTCGGAAACGGACGCTAATACCGCATACGTCCTACGGGAGAAAGCAGGGGACCTTCGGGCCTTGCGCTATCAGATGAGCCTAGGTCGGATTAGCTAGTTGGTGAGGTAATGGCTCACCAAGGCGACGATCCGTAACTGGTCTGAGAGGATGATCAGTCACACTGGAACTGAGACACGGTCCAGACTCCTACGGGAGGCAGCAGTGGGGAATATTGGACAATGGGCGAAAGCCTGATCCAGCCATGCCGCGTGTGTGAAGAAGGTCTTCGGATTGTAAAGCACTTTAAGTTGGGAGGAAGGGCAGTTGCCTAATACGTAACTGTTTTGACGTTACCGACAGAATAAGCACCGGCTAACTCTGTGCCAGCAGCCGCGGTAATACAGAGGGTGCAAGCGTTAATCGGAATTACTGGGCGTAAAGCGCGCGTAGGTGGTTTGTTAAGTTGGATGTGAAATCCCCGGGCTCAACCTGGGAACTGCATTCAAAACTGACTGACTAGAGTATGGTAGAGGGTGGTGGAATTTCCTGTGTAGCGGTGAAATGCGTAGATATAGGAAGGAACACCAGTGGCGAAGGCGACCACCTGGACTAATACTGACACTGAGGTGCGAAAGCGTGGGGAGCAAACAGGATTAGATACCCTGGTAGTCCACGCCGTAAACGATGTCAACTAGCCGTTGGAAGCCTTGAGCTTTTAGTGGCGCAGCTAACGCATTAAGTTGACCGCCTGGGGAGTACGGCCGCAAGGTTAAAACTCAAATGAATTGACGGGGGCCCGCACAAGCGGTGGAGCATGTGGTTTAATTCGAAGCAACGCGAAGAACCTTACCAGGCCTTGACATCCAATGAACTTTCCAGAGATGGATTGGTGCCTTCGGGAACATTGAGACAGGTGCTGCATGGCTGTCGTCAGCTCGTGTCGTGAGATGTTGGGTTAAGTCCCGTAACGAGCGCAACCCTTGTCCTTAGTTACCAGCACGTTATGGTGGGCACTCTAAGGAGACTGCCGGTGACAAACCGGAGGAAGGTGGGGATGACGTCAAGTCATCATGGCCCTTACGGCCTGGGCTACACACGTGCTACAATGGTCGGTACAGAGGGTTGCCAAGCCGCGAGGTGGAGCTAATCCCATAAAACCGATCGTAGTCCGGATCGCAGTCTGCAACTCGACTGCGTGAAGTCGGAATCGCTAGTAATCGCGAATCAGAATGTCGCGGTGAATACGTTCCCGGGCCTTGTACACACCGCCCGTCACACCATGGGAGTGGGTTGCACCAGAAGTAGCTAGTCTAACCTTCGGGGGGACGGTTACCACGGTGTGATTCATGACTGGGGTGAAGTCGTAACAAGGTAGCCGTAGGGGAACCTGCGGCTGGATCACCTCCTTAATCGACGACATCAGCTGCTCCATAAGTTCCCACACGAATTGCTTGATTCATTGAAGAAGACGATAAAGAAGCAGCCCGAAATTGGGTCTGTAGCTCAGTTGGTTAGAGCGCACCCCTGATAAGGGTGAGGTCGGCAGTTCGAATCTGCCCAGACCCACCAATTTTGTGTGGGAAACGCCTGTAGAAATACGGGGCCATAGCTCAGCTGGGAGAGCGCCTGCCTTGCACGCAGGAGGTCAACGGTTCGATCCCGTTTGGCTCCACCACTACTGCTTCTAGAAGTTGAAAGCTTAGAAATGAGCATTCCATCAGATTGATGGTGAATGTTGATTTCTAGTCTTTGATTAGATCGTTCTTTAAAAATTTGGGTATGTGATAGAAAGATAGACTGAACGTTACTTTCACTGGTAACGGATCAGGCTAAGGTAAAATTTGTGAGTTCTCTTAATTGAGAAATTCGAATTTTCGGCGAATGTCGTCTTCACAGTATAACCAGATTGCTTGGGGTTATATGGTCAAGTGAAGAAGCGCATACGGTGGATGCCTTGGCAGTCAGAGGCGATGAAAGACGTGGTAGCCTGCGAAAAGCTTCGGGGAGTCGGCAAACAGACTTTGATCCGGAGATGTCTGAATGGGGGAACCCAGCCATCATAAGATGGTTATCTTGTACTGAATACATAGGTGCAAGAAGCGAACCAGGGGAACTGAAACATCTAAGTACCCTGAGGAAAAGAAATCAACCGAGATTCCCTTAGTAGTGGCGAGCGAACGGGGACTAGCCCTTAAGTGGCTTTGAGATTAGCGGAACGCTCTGGAAAGTGCGGCCATAGTGGGTGATAGCCCTGTACGCGAAAATCTCTTAGTCATGAAATCGAGTAGGACGGAGCACGAGAAACTTTGTCTGAATATGGGGGGACCATCCTCCAAGGCTAAATACTACTGACTGACCGATAGTGAACTAGTACCGTGAGGGAAAGGCGAAAAGAACCCCGGAGAGGGGAGTGAAATAGATCCTGAAACCGTATGCGTACAAGCAGTGGGAGCAGACTTTGTTCTGTGACTGCGTACCTTTTGTATAATGGGTCAGCGACTTATTTTCAGTGGCGAGCTTAACCGAATAGGGGAGGCGTAGCGAAAGCGAGTCTTAATAGGGCGTCTAGTCGCTGGGAATAGACCCGAAACCGGGCGATCTATCCATGGGCAGGTTGAAGGTTGGGTAACACTAACTGGAGGACCGAACCGACTACCGTTGAAAAGTTAGCGGATGACCTGTGGATCGGAGTGAAAGGCTAATCAAGCTCGGAGATAGCTGGTTCTCCTCGAAAGCTATTTAGGTAGCGCCTCATGTATCACTGTAGGGGGTAGAGCACTGTTTCGGCTAGGGGGTCATCCCGACTTACCAAACCGATGCAAACTCCGAATACCTACAAGTGCCGAGCATGGGAGACACACGGCGGGTGCTAACGTCCGTCGTGAAAAGGGAAACAACCCAGACCGTCAGCTAAGGTCCCAAAGTTATGGTTAAGTGGGAAACGATGTGGGAAGGCTTAGACAGCTAGGAGGTTGGCTTAGAAGCAGCCACCCTTTAAAGAAAGCGTAATAGCTCACTAGTCGAGTCGGCCTGCGCGGAAGATGTAACGGGGCTCAAACCATACACCGAAGCTACGGGTATCACGTAAGTGATGCGGTAGAGGAGCGTTCTGTAAGCCTGTGAAGGTGAGTTGAGAAGCTTGCTGGAGGTATCAGAAGTGCGAATGCTGACATGAGTAACGACAATGGGTGTGAAAAACACCCACGCCGAAAGACCAAGGTTTCCTGCGCAACGTTAATCGACGCAGGGTTAGTCGGTCCCTAAGGCGAGGCTGAAAAGCGTAGTCGATGGAAAACAGGTTAATATTCCTGTACTTCTGGTTATTGCGATGGAGGGACGGAGAAGGCTAGGCCAGCTTGGCGTTGGTTGTCCAAGTTTAAGGTGGTAGGCTGAGATCTTAGGTAAATCCGGGATCTTAAGGCCGAGAGCTGATGACGAGCTAACTTTTAGTTAGCGAAGTGGTTGATGCCATGCTTCCAAGAAAAGCTTCTAAGCTTCAGGTAACCAGGAACCGTACCCCAAACCGACACAGGTGGTTGGGTAGAGAATACCAAGGCGCTTGAGAGAACTCGGGTGAAGGAACTAGGCAAAATGGCACCGTAACTTCGGGAGAAGGTGCGCCGGTGAGGGTGAAGGACTTGCTCCGTAAGCCCATGCCGGTCGAAGATACCAGGCCGCTGCGACTGTTTATTAAAAACACAGCACTCTGCAAACACGAAAGTGGACGTATAGGGTGTGACGCCTGCCCGGTGCCGGAAGGTTAATTGATGGGGTTAGCTAACGCGAAGCTCTTGATCGAAGCCCCGGTAAACGGCGGCCGTAACTATAACGGTCCTAAGGTAGCGAAATTCCTTGTCGGGTAAGTTCCGACCTGCACGAATGGCGTAACGATGGCGGCGCTGTCTCCACCCGAGACTCAGTGAAATTGAAATCGCTGTGAAGATGCAGTGTATCCGCGGCTAGACGGAAAGACCCCGTGAACCTTTACTATAGCTTTGCACTGGACTTTGAATTTGCTTGTGTAGGATAGGTGGGAGGCTTTGAAGCGTGGACGCCAGTCTGCGTGGAGCCATCCTTGAAATACCACCCTGGCAACTTTGAGGTTCTAACTCAGGTCCGTTATCCGGATCGAGGACAGTGTATGGTGGGTAGTTTGACTGGGGCGGTCTCCTCCTAAAGAGTAACGGAGGAGTACGAAGGTGCGCTCAGACCGGTCGGAAATCGGTCGTAGAGTATAAAGGCAAAAGCGCGCTTGACTGCGAGACAGACACGTCGAGCAGGTACGAAAGTAGGTCTTAGTGATCCGGTGGTTCTGTATGGAAGGGCCATCGCTCAACGGATAAAAGGTACTCCGGGGATAACAGGCTGATACCGCCCAAGAGTTCATATCGACGGCGGTGTTTGGCACCTCGATGTCGGCTCATCACATCCTGGGGCTGAAGCCGGTCCCAAGGGTATGGCTGTTCGCCATTTAAAGTGGTACGCGAGCTGGGTTTAGAACGTCGTGAGACAGTTCGGTCCCTATCTGCCGTGGACGTTTGAGATTTGAGAGGGGCTGCTCCTAGTACGAGAGGACCGGAGTGGACGAACCTCTGGTGTTCCGGTTGTCACGCCAGTGGCATTGCCGGGTAGCTATGTTCGGAATAGATAACCGCTGAAAGCATCTAAGCGGGAAACTAGCCTCAAGATGAGATCTCACTGGAACCTTGAGTTCCCTGAAGGGCCGTCGAAGACTACGACGTTGATAGGTTGGGTGTGTAAGCGCTGTGAGGCGTTGAGCTAACCAATACTAATTGCCCGTGAGGCTTGACCATATAACACCCAAGCAATTTG
>NZ_JBWKPU010000077.1:0-6055 GCF_059418405.1 Pseudomonas sp. GW821-FHT09A09 | reverse complement strand
CCCCCCCCCCCCCCCCCCCCCCCCCCCCCCCCCCCCCCCCCCCCCCCCCCCCCCCCCCCCCCCCCCCCCACTACAAGATGGCGGTAGGCTGTTTAGTGGGGGCGTAGTCGCAGGATTTGCGCGCCATCGAACGGGTCTGTGAGGTAGTGCGCTTGCACGCCGAACGTGTCTTGCAGCCGTTGCGGCGTGAGCACGTCCAGCGGTTTGCCGAGGGCGACCAAACGCCCGTGGTCGAGCACGGCCAAGCGATCGCAGGTCAGCGCCTGATTGAGGTCGTGCAGGGCGATCAGGGTGGTGACGGGCAGCGCTTGCACGCCCTTCAAGATGCCAAGCTGATGCTGGATGTCCAGGTGGTTGGTCGGCTCGTCCAGCAACAAAATCTGCGGCCGTTGCGCCAGGGCGCGTGCGATGTGCACGCGTTGGCGTTCGCCGCCGGAGAGGCTGCGCCAGGCGCGCTGGCTCAGGTGGGTGGCGTCGACGTCGTGCAGGGCCTGGCGCACGATGGTGTCGTCTTCCGTCGACCACGGGCTCAGCGCCGACAGCCACGGCGTGCGGCCCAGGGCCACGGCGTCGAAGACGCGGATGGCGTCGTCGGTGTCGGCCTGTTGTTCCACCACCGCCAGCTGTTGCGCGATGGTGCGGCGCGACAAGCTGCCCAGGCGCTGGCCGTCCAACCGCACGTCGCCGCTGGCTGGCGTGCGCAACCCCGCAAGCAGCTTGAGCAGGGTGGATTTGCCGGAACCGTTGGGGCCGACGATGCCGAGGGTTTCGCCTTTTTCGACGTCGAGGTGAACATCGCGCAGCAACTCCGCGTCACGCACCTTGAAGCCCAGGCCGCTGCAACTGAGCACGCTCATCGCGGGTGCCTCCGGCCGATCAGGATCAGCGCAAACACTGGCGCGCCAACCAATGCCGTGACCACGCCGACCGGAATCACCTGGCCCTTGATCAGGGTACGCGACAGCACGTCCGCCGCGATGAGGAACAGCGCGCCGCCCAAGGCACTGGCCGGCAGCAGGCGCGAGTGCCCGGTGCCCAGCAGCAGGCGCACAGCGTGGGGGATCACCAGCCCGACAAAGCCGATGGAGCCGACAATCGACACCATCACCGCCGTCACCAGCGCGGCACAGCCCACCAGCACAAACTGTACGCGCCGCACCGGGATGCCCAGGGAGGCCGCCGAATCAGTGCCGAAGGTGAATGCATCCAGCGCACGGCGGTGCCACAAACACACCGCCAAGCCCGCCACGGCCACCGGCACCGCCAGCCACACTGACGGCCAGCGCACGCCGCTGAGGTTGCCCAGCAGCCAGAACAGGATGCCGCGCGCTTGTTCGGAGCTGGCCGACTTGGTGATCAGGAATGCCGTGAGCGCGTTGAACAGCTGCGAGCCGGCAATGCCCGCGAGGATGATCTGGCCGGTGCCACTGGCCGAACCGCTGGCGCGTGCCAGCAGAATCACCAGGGCAAAGGCCGCCATCGCCCCCACGAATGCCCCCGCCGACAACGACACCAGCCCGCCACCGACGCCGATCAACGCCACCAATACTGCACCGGTTGAGGCGCCGGCGCTGATGCCGAGCAGGTACGGGTCGGCCAACGGGTTGCGCAACAGCGACTGCAGGATCACCCCGCAGGTCGCCAGCCCTGCACCGCACGCGGCGGCCACCAGGGCGCGGGTGAGGCGGTAGTTCCACACCACGCCTTCGTCTATGGGGTCGAGCACGTAGCCCGCCGCCCACAGTTTGTTGGCGAGCACCTGCAGCACCACCTGCGGCGAGATAGCGGTTTCGCCGATGGCCACGCCGGCGAGCACGGCGGCCAGGAGCAGGGCCAGGGCGAGCAGGGTACGGGTCATTGGGGCAGGTCGTAGCCGTCGATGGCCGTGGCCAGTTGTTCAAGGCCGTCGAACATGCGGAGGCTGGCCTGCAGCGCGAGGGCGTCGAGGATGATGATGCGGTTGTTTTTCACCGCGTCCATGTTGCGGGTCACCGGGTCGCTGCGCAGGAAAGCCAGTTTCTTTTCATGGTCGTCAGCCGGGTAGCGGCGGCGGTCCATGCGTGCGATTACCAGGAACGTGGGGTTGGCCTTGGCGATGGTTTCCCAGCCGACGGCGGGCCACTCTTCATCGGACTGCACCACGTTGGTCAGGCCAAGGGTCTGCAACATGAATTCCGGAACACCCTTGTGGCCGGCCACGTAAGGGTCGGCGGCCATCTCGGCGCTGGAGAACCACACCAGCGCACTGGCCTGCTTGAGGCCTTTGCCCTGGGCGGTGGCGACTGACTTGGCCAGGCGCGCCTTGAGGTCGTCGTTCAGCTGTTGGCCGCGGTCCTGCACGTCGAAGATCTGCGCCAGTTGGCTGATACTTTTATAGATAGTCTCGATGCGGAACGGCTCCAGCCGCGTGCCGTCGGCGCCCACCAGGTTGTCCTTGCCTTCGCAGTCGGAGGGCAGCAGGTAGGTGGGGATCTTAAGTTCCTGGAATTGCTCGCGGGTGCCGACCACGCCTTGGGGGCCGACCACCCATTCCAGCTCGGCGGCCACCAGTTGCGGGCGCTTGGCGATCACCGACTCAAAGCTCGGCTCGTTGTTCGCCAGGCGCTCGATGGTGTCGTTCTGAGCCTTGAACTGCGGCAACACAGTGTTGAACCATAGCGAAGTGCCGACCACTTTGTCGCCCACGCCCAGGGCGTAGAGCATTTCGGTGGCGGCCTGGCCGATGGTCACGCTGCGTGCGGGGGCTTGCTGGAAGGTCTGGGTGCTGCCGCAGTTTTCCAGCGTCAGCGGGTAATGGGTGGGCGCGGCCTGGGCCAGGGTGCAGAAGCCAAGGCCGGTGAGCAGGGCGGTAACGCGTGGCAGCATGGGGCAATCTCCGTGTGAACCGTACAGTGAGCAGGGGGAGGTACGGTCGTGGAAATACAGCCATGGACGCTGCCGAAGGGCAGGGCAAGGATGTCCTTCCCGGACACCCCGCCGGTCGTGATAACGCTTGGCCGGCAGGTCTCCTGACTCGTGCGTCGTCGCCACGCTCCGGCCTTCCCGAGCAAGGCTCAGTGGCAGTGTGGAGCAGGCTCAGCACCTACAGTTGCGGGGGCAGTTCCGATTGACGCGGGGGGCCGCGCTTCGGATTCCCTATTAGTCCCGTTTGGGAACCGGCGCGGTATGGTAGTCGATCGTATTGCCAAGGGGGAGATAAAACCCGATCCCCCGTAGGAGCCGGCTTGCCGGCGATGGCGTCGGCGGGGGCGAAATGTCTATCGCCTGATCGGCCGTCATCGCTGGCAAGCCAGCTCCTACAGGGGCTGCGGGTTATTTGCGGTTTAGCCACACGGTTTGGGCGTTGCAGAATTCGCGTACGCCGAAGTGCGACAGTTCACGGCCAAAGCCGCTCTTTTTCACGCCGCCAAACGCCACCCGAGGGTCGGACACGCTGAAGGCGTTGACGAAGATCCCGCCGGTTTCCAACTGGTTGGCGATGTCGCGGGCCTTGGCAGCATCGGTGGTGAAGATGCTGGCAGTGAGCCCAAATTCGCTGTCGTTGGCCAGGGCCACGGCGTGGTCGGCGTCGCGGGCGGTGATGATCGAGGCCACCGGGCCGAACAGTTCCTGTTTGAACGAGGTCATCTGGTCGGTGACGCCAGCCAGCACGGTTGGCTCGTAGTAGTTGCCGGCCCCCGCGACTTTATTGCCGCCCAGCAGCAGGGTGGCGCCTTCTTCCAGGGTGGCCTGGACCTGGCCGTGCAGCTCGTCGCGCAGGTCGAAGCGTGCCATCGGGCCCACATAGGTGGTGGCCAGGGTCGGGTCGCCCATCACCAGGGCACGGCTGGCTTCAACGAATTTGGCGGTGAAGGCGTCTGCCACGCCAGCTTCGATGATCAGGCGCTTGGCGGCGGCGCAGACCTGGCCGCTGTTCTGGAAACGACCAATCAGGGCGGCTTGCACGGCGGCGTCGAGGTCGGCGTCGTTGAGCACGATGAACGGGTCGGAGCCGCCCAGTTCCAGCACGCATTTTTTCAGCGCAGCCCCGGCCTGGGAGCCGATGGCCATGCCGGCACGCACGCTGCCGGTGAGGGTCACCGCGGCAATGCGTGGGTCGGCGATGGCGCTGGACACGCCGTCGTTGCCCACGTTGATCACTTCAAACAGGCCTTCGGCAAAACCGGCTTTGTGGAACGCCTGCTGGATCAGGTAGGCGCTGCCCATCACGTTCGGGGCGTGCTTGAGCACGTAGGTGTTGCCGGCGAGCATGGTCGGCACGGCGCCGCGCAGCACTTGCCACACCGGGAAGTTCCACGGCATCACGGCGAGGATTGGGCCCAGCGGGCGGTATTCGATCTGGGCGCTGCCGTTGTCCACCAGGGTCGGTTCCGGCGCCAGCATGGCCGGGCCGTGAGCGGCGTACCACTCGCTGAGCAGGGCGCATTTTTCGATTTCGGCACGGGCCTGGGCGATGGGTTTGCCCATTTCCAGGGTGATCATCTGCGCCATGTCTTCGGCTTGTTCACGCAGGGCGGCGGCCAGGGCCAGCAGCAGCTCGGCGCGCTGGCTGACCGGTTGGCGGCGCCAGCTGTGGAAGGCAGCAGTGGCGCGGTTCAGGGCGGCGTCCAGTTGCGCGGCGCTTTCGTAGGGGTAGCTGCCGACGGTTTCGCCGTTGGCCGGGTTGATCGAGAGAGCGTGGGTGGTTGCGTTCATGGCACCGTCCTGCTGAATGAATGGATTGGGTTCAGGCTACGGGGCTGTCTCTTTTCTGGAAACTGAATAATATTAAGCAATACATTCACGATTGGAGAATGACGTGGACCTGGTGCAACTGGAAATCTTCAAGGCCGTTGCCGAGCAAGGCAGCATCAGCGCCGCCGCGCAGTTGATTCATCGTGTGCCGTCGAACCTGACCACGCGCATCAAGCAACTGGAGCAGGACCTGGGCGTTGAATTGTTCATCCGCGAGAAGAGCCGCCTGCGCCTGTCGCCGGCGGGCTGGAACTTCCTCGGCTATGCGCGGCGCATTCTCGACCTGGTGCAAGAAGCCCGCGCCACGGTGGCGGGGGAGGAGCCCCAGGGCGCGTTTGCCCTGGGGTCGCTGGAGAGCACGGCGGCGGTGCGCATCCCGGCCTTGCTGGCGGCGTACAACCAGAAGCACACCAAGGTCGAACTCGACCTGAGCACCGGGCCGTCGGGCACGATGATCGAAGGGGTGTTGTCGGGGCGCCTGGCGGCGGCGTTTGTGGATGGGCCGGTGTTGCACGCGACCCTGGAAGGGGTGGCGGTGTTCGAGGAGGAAATGGTAGTGATCGCACCGCTGCACCATGCGCCGATTACCCGGGGGCAGGATGTGGCGGGGGAGAGCATCTATACGTTCCGCTCGAACTGTTCGTACCGCCATCACTTCGAGCGCTGGTTTTCACAGGATGGTGCGGTACCGGGCAGGATCTTCGAGATGGAGTCCTACCACGGCATGCTCGCCTGCGTCAGCGCCGGTGCGGGCCTGGCGCTGATGCCGCGCAGCATGCTGGAAAGCATGCCGGGGTTTACGGCGGTGAGTGTGTGGCCGCTGAGCGACAGCTTCCGGATTCTGCACACGTGGCTGATCTGGCGACGGGGCACGGTGTCGCAGAGCCTGAACAGCTTCGTAAAACTGCTGGAAGAACGCGACCTGGTGGCCGCCTGACACCTGTAGGAGCCCGGCTTGCCGGCGATGGCGATTTCACGGACGCCATCGCAGGCAAGCCAGCTCCCACAAGGGATTTTTTTTGGGGGGGAGGTGAAGTCAGCCGCCGAATTGCAGGGTGCCCATGGCCAGTTTGGCCATGATGGCTGCCGCGCCCAGTTGCACCAGCCACAAGGCCAGACCTCCGAGGAATACGCCCAGTGCCACCTGAAATACCAGGCTCTTCTGCCGCTTGGCCTGTGGCGCGCGCGGGGCGTAGTCGTGCAGTTCGTCGCGGTCGGCGCGCAGGTCCAGGTCGTCGTTTCTCATAGGTCACTCACAGGGGTAATGGCGGAACACGTTACCCGTAGGAGCCCGGCTTGCCGGCGATGGCGTTTTCAAGGG
>NZ_JBWKPU010000076.1:2951-6267 GCF_059418405.1 Pseudomonas sp. GW821-FHT09A09 | reverse complement strand
GCCTGCGATAGCGGTCTGTCAGTCGAAGCATCTGTTGCTGATACACCGCTATCGCAGGCAAGCCAGCTCCCACATTTGAAAGCATTTCAGATCGACAGCCGATTCGGCTGTGCCACTGCCCTTTTCAGCTTTCCCGGCTGAACCGCCCCGCTGTTTCAGCCGGGATTCATCCCGCACAAGCCACAAAATAAGCGCACAGCTCAACCTCATGGATTCGTGCACCCATGCAAACCACCAACACCGTCTTGATGATTCGCCCGGCGCGCTTTGCCTTCAACCCGGACACCGCGATCAACAACCGTTTCCAGCGCCCGCCCCAGGACCCGCTCAGTGCACAGCAGAAAGCGCTGGAAGAGTTCGACGGCTATGTCGACACCCTGCGCAGCCACGGCGTGGAAGTGCTGGTGGTGCAAGACACGCCGGCCCCCCACACCCCCGACTCGATCTTCCCCAACAACTGGTGGAGCAGCCATGCCGACGGCAGCCTGGTGCTGTACCCGATGGAAGGCCAGAACCGACGACTGGAACGCAACAAAGGCGTGCTGCAGGTGCTCGAGCAACGCTTTGCGATCAACAGCACCATTGACCTGAGCCACCTGGAACAACAGAACATCTTTCTTGAAGGCACCGGCAGCATGGTGCTCGACCGCCAGCACCGCATCAGCTACGCCTGCCACTCCGGGCGCACCCACCACGACGCCCTGCGTCAATTCGCCGAACGCCTCGATTACCAGCTCTGCGTGTTCCACGCCGTCGACCGCCATCACGCGCCGATCTACCACAGTAACGTGATGATGAGCGTTGGCCGCGACCTCTCGGTGGTGTGCCTGCAAGCCCTGCCCGACGCCGACGAGCGCCGCACCCTGGAACGCTCCCTGCGCGACACCGGCAAAGACATCCTCAGTCTGGACTTCGACCAGCTCGAAGCCTTCGCCGGCAACATGCTTGAAGTCCACGACCGCGACGGCCAGCCACTGCTGGTGATGTCCGCCAGCGCCTGGGGCGCGCTGCAGCCCGCGCAGCGCCAGCACGTGGAGCGCCACACGCGCCCGGTGGTGGTGAACATCGACAACATCGAACGCATCGGCGGCGGCAGTGCCCGCTGCATGCTGGCGGAAGTGCACCTGCCCGCCCGCGCCACCTTCCAATAACTCAAGGAGTCTTGCCATGACCCGCTATATCGACGTCAACGACCTCAGCTACCTGGTCTCGCAAAAAGGCCTGCAGACCTGCATCACCGAGATGGCCGAGTACATCCGCGCCGACTACCTGCGCTGGCAGGATTTCGAGAAATGCGCACGCCTGGCCAACCATTCGCCGGACGGCGTGATCGAGTTGATGCCGGTGTCGGACGCCTCGCTGTACGCCTTCAAGTACGTCAACGGCCACCCGAAAAACACCCTGGCCGGCATGCTCACCGTGATGGCCTTCGGCGCCCTGGGCGATGTGGACACCGGCGAGCCGGTGCTGCTGGCAGAAATGACCCTGACCACCGCGATCCGCACCGCCGCCACCTCGGCCCTGGTCGCCCGTTACCTGGCGCGTGAAAACAGCCGCAGCATGGCGTTGATCGGCAACGGCTCACAAAGTGAGTTCCAGGCGCTGGCCTTCCACGCCATGCTCGGTATCAATGAGATCCGCCTGTTCGATATCGACGCCAAAGCCACTGCCAAGCTGGCCGCCAACCTCAAGGCCTTCCCGGCCATCAAGGTGATCCTGGCCGGCAGCGTGGCCGAAGCGGTCAAGGGCGCCGATATCGTCACCACCGTCACGGCCGACAAGGCCTACGCCACCATCCTTACCGACGAGATGATCGAGCCGGGCATGCACCTCAACGCCGTGGGCGGCGACTGCCCGGGCAAGACCGAGCTGGACCGACGCATCGTCGAACGCGCCCGGGTGATCGTCGAGTACGAACCGCAAAGCCGCATCGAGGGGGAGATCCAGCACATGCCGGAAGACTCGCCGGTGACCGAATTGTGGCAAGTCATCAACGGCCAGAAACCCGGCCGCGAGAACGCGCGCCAGGTCACCCTGTTCGACTCGGTGGGGTTTGCCATCGAAGACTACTCGGCCCTGCGCTATGTGCTGGACGTGGCCAAGGCGCTGGACGTGGGCAGCACCCTGGAGCTGGTGCCAGCGCTGGCCGATCCGAAAGATTTGTTCGCGCGCCTGGCCCAACAGCCCTGCGCACAGCAGAAAAAGCGCGCCTGAGACCGCTCTGGCCTGCCCCTTTGCGACCAGGGCCGGCCAGAATTCAACCGATAAAAAGCCGATTCAGCGCGTGCGGCAGCCGATTCCGCTGCATTGCGCTTTTTAACAGCGCAATTCGCGCTTTATGCACGGGGTAAACGACACAAAAAACGCACCATCATGAAGCATTCTCTGTGCCCAACGATTCAATGCCCTGACATCAATTACAACATATAGGGACAACCCATGACTCCACTGCGATCACTCTTCGCCGCGTTGCTGTTGCCACTCTGCGCCAGCGCCGCTCACGCCCAGGACTGGAAAGAAATCCGCTTCGGCGTATTCCCCGAATACCCACCCTTCGAATCCGTGGCCGCCGACGGCAGCCTGCAAGGGTTCGATATCGAGCTGGGCAACGCGATCTGCGCCAAGCTCGAGGTCAAGTGCACCTGGGTACACAACGAATTCGACGGCATGATTCCGGCCCTGCGCGCCCGCAAGTTCGACGCGATCATGTCGTCCATGGCCGTGACCCCGGCGCGGGAAAAGGTCATCGACTTCAGCGACCGCCTGTTCCTCAGCCCGACCTCAGTGATCACTCGCAAAAGCGCCGACTTCGGCGACACGCCGGAATCGTTGAAAGGCAAGCAAGTGGGCGTGCTGCAAGGCTCGCTGCAGGAAGCCTATGCCCGTGCCCACCTGGCCAAGCTGGGGGCGCAGATCAAGGCGTACCAGTCCCAGGAGCAAAACTACGCCGACCTGCAGAACGGCCGCCTCGACGCCACCCTGACCGACAAGCTCGAAGCCCAGCTCAACTTCCTGTCCAAGCCTGAAGGCGCCGACTACAAGACCGGCCCGGCCTTCAAGGACCCGACCCTACCCCTGGACATCGCCATGGGCCTGCGCAAGAACGACCAGGAATTGCGCGCGCTGATCAACAAGGGCATCGCCGCCGTGCAGGCCGATGGCACCTACGCGCAGATCCAGAAGAAGTACTTCGGCGATCAAGACATCTACAACGAGTGATCCCAACGCCTCCCCCCTGTAGGAGCCGGGGGGGGGGGGGGGGGGGGGGGGGGGGGGGGGGGGGGGGGGGGGGAGGGAGGGGGGGGGGGGGGGGGTG
>NZ_JBWKPU010000076.1:0-2944 GCF_059418405.1 Pseudomonas sp. GW821-FHT09A09 | reverse complement strand
GGCCTGAAGCGTTGCGCTGAATTCAAGGGCCTCATCGCCGGCAAGCCGGCTCCTACGAGGGGCGTCTGTGTCCTTGAGAGATACCCACCATGAACGAATTCCTCAACTTGCAGGGCTACGGCCCGATGCTCGCCCACGGCGCCTGGATGACGCTCAAGCTGGCGTTCCTCGCGCTGGCCTTGAGCCTTGCGCTGGGCCTGATCGCCGCGGGTGCCAAGCTGTCCAGCGTGAAATGGCTGCGGGTGCCCGCCACCCTGTACACCACGCTGATCCGCAGCGTGCCCGACCTGGTGCTGATCCTGCTGATTTTCTACAGCCTGCAACTGTGGCTGAACGACCTGAGCGAAACGTTCGGCTGGGACTACTTTGAAATCGACCCTTTCACCGCGGGCGTCGTGACCCTGGGCTTTATCTACGGCGCGTACTTCACCGAAAACTTCCGTGGGGCGATCCTCAGTGTGCCCGCCGGCCAGCTGGAAGCCGCCACCGCCTATGGCCTGAGCCGCTGGCAGCGTTTTCACCTGGTGCTGTTCCCGCAATTGATGCGATTTGCGCTGCCGGGCCTGGGCAACAACTGGCTGGTGCTGCTCAAGTCCACGGCGCTGGTGTCGATCATCGGCCTGTCGGACCTGGTCAAGGCCGCGCAGAACGCCGGCAAGAGCACCAATGAACCGCTGTATTTCCTGATCCTTGCGGGCCTGGTGTACCTGGTGATCACCACCCTCTCCAACCGCATCTTCAAGCGCCTGGAACGGCGCTACAACCTGGGCATCAAGGGGATGGCGCGATGATCGAACTGTTCCAGCAATACGGCCTGGCCTACCTGTTCAGCGATGGGGCAGGGTTGTCCGGCGTCGCCATGACCTTGTGGCTGTTCATTGTCTCGGTGGTCCTGGGATTCTGCCTGTCGATCCCCTTGGCCTTGGCCCGCGTCTCGCCGCACTTCTGGCTGCGCTGGCCGGTGGAGGTCTACACCTACCTGTTTCGCGGCACGCCGCTGTATATCCAATTGCTGATCTGCTACACCGGGCTGTACAGCCTGGAACTGGTGCAGGACAACGCCCTGCTCAACCAGTTTTTCCGCAATGCGCTGAACTGCACGCTGCTGGCCTTTGTCCTCAACACCTGCGCCTACACCGTGGAGATCTTCGCCGGGGCGATCCGCAATATCCCCCACGGCGAAATCGAAGCCGCCCGCGCCTATGGCCTGCACGGCTGGCGCCTGAACCTGTTTGTGGTGGTACCCGCTGCGCTGCGCCGTGCGTTGCCGGCCTACAGCAACGAAATGATCCTGATGCTGCACGCCACTTCACTGGCGTTTACCGCCACGGTCGCCGACATCCTCAAGGTGGCCCGCGATGCAAATGCCGAGACGTTCCTGACGTTCCAGGCCTTCGGCATCGCCGCCCTGTTGTACATGCTGCTGTCCTTTGCACTGGTGGGCCTGTTTCGACTGGCCGAACGTCGCTGGATGCGTTTTCTTGTTCCTACCCGAGGCTAACCCATGAATCAGTCCGCGCAGGCCCTGGCCGCTTATCCCGTCGACCTCCCCGTTGCCAAACCCGTCACCACCGCCATCAAGCTACAAGTCGAGGGCATCCACAAACGCTACGGCGAACACGAAGTGCTCAAGGGCGTGTCGCTGAATGCACGCCAGGGCGATGTGATCAGCCTGATCGGCGCCAGCGGCTCCGGCAAAAGCACGATGCTGCGCTGCATCAACTTTCTTGAACAACCCGATGCCGGGGTGATCACCCTGGACGGCATCAGCATCGAAATGCAGCAAGGCCGCGCCGGCACCCGCGCACCGCACCAGGCCCAACTGCAGAACCTGCGCACGCGCCTGGCCATGGTGTTCCAGCACTTCAACCTCTGGAGCCACATGACCGTGCTCGAAAACATCACCATGGCCCCGCGCCGGGTGTTGGGCGTGAGCGCCGCCGAGGCGGAACAACGCGCGCGCCTGTACCTGGACAAGGTGGGTTTGCCCGGCCGCGTGGCGGACCAATACCCGGCGTTCCTGTCGGGCGGCCAACAGCAGCGGGTGGCGATCGCCCGGGCCCTGGCGATGGAGCCGGAGATCATCCTGTTCGACGAACCGACGTCAGCGCTGGACCCAGAACTTGTAGGAGAAGTTCTCAAAGTCATACAGACGTTGGCCGAGGAAGGTCGTACCATGCTGATGGTCACCCACGAGATGGGCTTTGCCCGCCAGGTGTCCAGCCAAGTGCTGTTCCTGCATCAGGGCCGGGTCGAGGAACAAGGCGGCGCCGAGATCCTCGACCACCCCGGCAGCGAGCGCTTGCAGCAATTTCTTTCCAACCGTTTGAAGTGAACTCATGGATACTAAGGCCAACGGACCCCACTCCTCCCCTGCGCTGGATCGCATCGATGAGGCGATCATCGACGTGCTGCGCCACCAGGGGCGTATCACCTACGAAAAGCTTTCGTCGCTGGTGCACCTGACCCCCAGGCCGTGCCTGGAACGGGTGCGCAAGCTGGAGCGGCGCGGGGTGATTCGCGGGTATGGCGCGATCATCGACGTGCAGATGGTCTCGCCCGGGTTGTCGCTGTTGGTGTTGGTGGCTCTGTCCAACCAGAGCGGGCGTTCGGCGCAAAAAGCCTTCGAGGCCTGCGTCAAGGCGTGCCCGCAGGTGTTCGAGTGCCAGTTGATCAGCGGGCCGTTCGACTACAGCCTGCGCATGCGCTGCCGTGACATGGAGCACTACCGGGTGTTGACGGAAACCTGGTTGAACAATGACGAGCTGCACATTGACAAGCTGGTGGCGCATCCGGAGTTGGCGGTGGTCAAGAACACCGCCACCGAGCTGACCTGAAACCCAATCCCCCCAAACACTGCCCCCCCCCCTGTGGGGGGGGGGGGGGGGGGGGGGGGGGGGGGGGGGGGGGGGGGGGGGGGGGGGGGGGGGGGGGGGGGGGGGGG
>NZ_JBWKPU010000075.1:0-6518 GCF_059418405.1 Pseudomonas sp. GW821-FHT09A09 | reverse complement strand
GCCGGCGATAGCGGTCTTGAGGGCGCCATCGCCGGCAAGCCGGCTCCTACATTGGGTGTGGGTCAGTTGAGCACGCCGTCGAGGATCTCGTAGACGATCCCCGTGCCCACGGCGATCAGCACCACATCCGGCCCGGAACGGCGCCATTCATAGCCTGGGTACTGCGGCAGGCGACCCAGCGCTCGGTTATCCAGGCGTTCGCCGTAGTAGCCACGTGGCAGCGGCTGGCCACGCACCAGACGCACGTTTGGCGGCGGCGGTGCACCACGGGAGAACTGGCCGTGGTTGTCGTGGATGATCTGGCGTACCGGGCCGAAATCCTGGGGTGGGCCACGGCGGTTGTCTGGCGGGCCGCGGTGGTCGTCGCCGCGCTGCTCGTGCTGGCCTTGCGGGCCACCACGGTCGGGGCCGCCCTGATCGTAGGGCGCCGCGTGTGCCAGGGCAGTGGCACCCAGCATCAGCACGCCGAGACCGGCGATCAAGCGTTTAGGCATTTTCATGGGGGCTTTCCTCAGTACTGCACGAACAAAAAAGGGATTTCGAACGAGGTTCGAAATCCCTTGGTCTTGTCAGTTTAGGTACTGAGTTTTCAGTTTGATTCCTCTGTATCAGGAACTTTACCTACTGCTACATGGCGTTTACTTACGGGCGTTACGGACACCTTCCGACAGAGCCGCGCACAAGCTCAATACGCCATCAATCGCTTGCTGATCATTTTTCGCAGTGGCGATGTGGTCGATCAATGCCGAACCCACCACGACACCGTCCGCCAGCCGCGCGATGGCCGCCGCTTGCTCCGGCGTGCGAATACCGAAACCGATGCTGATCGGCAGGTCGGTATGCCGACGCAGGCGGGTCACGGCCTCTTCGACGTGTTCCAGGGTCGCGGCGCCGGCACCGGTCACACCGGCCACCGACACGTAGTACACAAAGCCGGAGCTGCCGTTGAGCACGGTGGGCAGGCGCACGTCATCGGTGGTCGGCGTGGTCAGGCGGATAAAGTCGATGCCTGCGGCCTGGGCCGGGTCGCACAGCTCGCCGTTATGCTCAGGGGGCATATCGACCACGATCAGACCGTCAACGCCGGCCTCTTTGGCGTCGGCGATGAACTGCGGCACGCCGTACTTGTGGATCGGGTTGAAGTAGCCCATCAGCACCAGGGGCGTGTCGTTATTGTCCTTGCGGAACTCACGCACCATCTGCAGGGTTTTCACCAGGTTCTGCTTGGCGTTCAGCGCGCGGATGTTGGCCAGCTGGATCGCCGGGCCGTCGGCCATCGGGTCGGTGAAGGGCATGCCCAGCTCGATCACGTCGGCACCGGCGGCCGGCAGGCCTTTGAGGATCGCCAGCGAGGTGTCATAACCCGGGTCGCCAGCGGTGACGAAGGTCACCAGGGCGGCGCGGTTCTGTTCTTTAAGCTGTGCGAAGCGGGTTTGCAGGCGGCTCATCAGTGTTTCTCCTGCTGGGAGGTTTCCATGTGGTGCATGACGGTCTGCATGTCTTTGTCGCCACGGCCGGACAGGTTGACCACCATCAGGTGATCTTTCGGCAAGGTCGGTGCGCGTTTGAACACTTCGGCCAGGGCGTGGGCGCTTTCCAGTGCAGGAATAATCCCTTCCAGGCGGCAGCATTTGTGGAACGCGTCGAGGGCTTCGTCGTCGGTCACCGAGGTGTACTGGACGCGACCGATGTCATGCAACCAGGCGTGTTCCGGGCCGATGCCGGGGTAATCCAGGCCGGCAGAGATCGAGTGGGCGTCGATGATCTGGCCATCGTCGTCCTGCAACAGAAAGGTGCGGTTGCCGTGCAACACGCCCGGTACACCGCCGTTGAGGCTGGCGGCGTGCTTGCCGGTCTCGATGCCATGGCCGGCTGCTTCAACGCCGATGATTTCGACGCTGGTGTCATCCAGGAACGGGTGGAACAGGCCCATGGCGTTGGAACCGCCGCCGATGCACGCCACCAGGCTGTCCGGCAGGCGGCCTTCCTGGGCTTGCAGTTGGTCGCGGGTTTCCTTGCCGATCACGGCCTGGAAGTCGCGGACCATCGCCGGGTAAGGGTGTGGGCCGGCCACGGTGCCGATCAGGTAGAAGGTGCTGTCGACGTTGGTCACCCAGTCACGCAGGGCTTCGTTCATCGCGTCTTTGAGGGTGCCGGTGCCGGCCACCACCGGGATCACTTCGGCGCCCAGCAGCTTCATGCGGAACACGTTGGCCTGTTGGCGCTCGATGTCGGTGGTGCCCATGTAGATCACGCACTGCAGGCCGAAGCGCGCAGCCACGGTGGCAGTGGCCACGCCGTGCATGCCGGCGCCGGTCTCGGCGATGATGCGTTTCTTGCCCATGCGTCGCGCCAGCAGGATCTGGCCGATGCAGTTGTTGATCTTGTGCGCGCCGGTGTGGTTCAGCTCTTCGCGCTTGAGGTAGATCTTGGCGCCGCCGCAGAACTCCGTCAGGCGTTCAGCGAAATACAGCGGGCTTGGACGGCCCACGTAGTCGCGCTGGAAGTAGGCCAGTTCTTCCTTGAATGCAGGATCTTCCTTGGCCGCTTCGTATTCGCGGGCCAGGTCGAGGATCAACGGCATCAGGGTTTCAGCGACGTAGCGGCCGCCGAACGCGCCAAACAGGCCGTTGGCGTCTGGGCCGTTGCGTAGATCGGTCTGGGACTGAGTCATGGGACGCTCCAGGAAAGAATGGGTGTGGGAAGCAATGAGGGCCACTCTACCCCTGACGTTCTACGCTGAAAACCGATAAGATCGCCGCAACCTGTCAGGAAAACTCACAGATGAGCCGAGACCTCCCGCCCCTCAATGCCTTGCGTGCGTTTGAAGCCACTGCACGCCTGAACAGTGTCAGCCAGGCCGCTGAACAGTTACACGTGACCCACGGCGCTGTCAGCCGGCAGTTGAAAGTGCTGGAAGAACAGCTGGGCGTCAGCTTGTTCGTCAAGGACGGTCGCGGCCTTAAACTCACAGATGCGGGCGTGCGGCTACGTGATGCGACGACCGATGCGTTTGAACGGCTCAGAGACGTGTGTGCGGAACTGACCCAGGCCAGCGCCGACGCACCCTTCGTACTCGGTTGTTCCGGCAGCTTGCTGGCGCGCTGGTTGATTCCGCGCCTGGGCCGCTTGAATGCGGATTTGCCGGACCTGCGCCTGCACCTGTCGGCGGGTGACGGTGATCTGGACCCCAGACGGCCAGGCCTCGATGCCCTACTGGTATTTGCCGAGCCGCCATGGCCAGCGGATATGCAGGTGTACGAGTTGGCGAGCGAACGTATCGGCCCAGTGATGAGCCCGCGTTTTGCCGGCTACGAGCGACTCAAGCATGCTCCCGCTCAAGCGTTATGTGGTGAAAAGCTTCTGCACACCACCTCACGCCCGCAAGCCTGGCCCAGTTGGGCAACGCAGCACGGCATCGAACCCGACGCGTTGAAACACGGCCAGGGCTTTGAGCATTTGTATTATTTGCTGGAGGCTGCGGTGGCGGGCTTGGGTGTGGCGATTGCGCCGCAACCCTTGGTAGCAGAAGACCTGCGGGCAGGCCGCCTGGTGGCGCCTTGGGGCTTCAGTGAAACCCCGGCGCACCTGGCGTTGTGGCTACCCAAGCGTGCCGCAGATGGGCGCGCCGGGCAGCTGGCGCAGTGGCTCAAGGCTGAGCTACTGCGCGAACCGGTTTAATCGCCGCGTTTGCACAGCAAGTAAGCGGCGAGCAGGCCCAGCGCACCGACGGCGACGCCGGCTGTGGTCCATGGGTGCTCTTGTGCGTAGTCCCGGGTGGCGACACCGGTTTCGCGGATTTTGACTTTGCTTTCTTCGTAGGCATCGCTGATCAGGTGGCGGGAATGCTTGAGGGCATTCTCGGCATTGCTTTTCAGGGCCTTCAAGGTTTTGCGCGACTCGTCGGATGCATCGTCCTTGAGGCTTTCCAGCGATTTGAGCAGGCTCGAAATCTCGGCTTCCATGCTTTCCAGCGACGCTTTGCGTAAAGAAGTGTTGGCCATGTGGACTCTCCTGAAGTGATTGAGTGGCAGGTGTAGATACCGACTGCGGCGGTTTCAGAAAGTGCAGTAAATCTGAACTTTCACGCAGGAACGGTCGCCAGAAGCAGTACGAACATTGACTGCTACGCTTGCTTAACGACCCTTAGGAGAACTGCCATGAGTGATCATCACACCTACAAGAAAGTCGAACTGGTGGGCTCGTCCACCTCCAGCATCGAAGACGCGATCAACAATGCCCTGGCCGAGGCCAACAAGAGCATCAAGCACTTGGAGTGGTTCGAGGTGACTGAAACCCGTGGTCACATCAAGGACGGCAAGGCCGCGCACTTCCAGGTCACGCTCAAGGTGGGGTTCCGAATTGCCAGTAGTTGATGGCATCGGTTGAACTTTGCCGACTGGCCGATTGCCATAACCTGCGCTACAACCTTAGGGTGCCGACGCGACGCGCGCCGGCACGCTCTTTTCGATCAGCGCAAGGAAAGTGACGGATGAAGAAGTTCCTGTTAGCGGTAGGTTTGTTGAGCATTGCGGGCACAGCCCTGGCGGCGGGCAAGCCATGTGAAGAGCTGAAAAGCGAAATTGCTGCGAAAATCGACGCCAAGGGCGCCAAGCATTACTCGCTGGAAGTGGTGGATAAAGGCGCTGCAGCCGAAGGTTACAAAGTAGTCGGTAGCTGCGAAGCCGGTACCAAGGAAATTGCTTACAAGCGCGGTTAACCCCGTGTTGCAGACATAAAAAACCGACGCGAGTGCGTCGGTTTTTTTTCGCCTGAAGGGTTTAACCCTTCATCAATTGCGCCAGCAGCTCGTAGGAATGAATCCGGTCGGCATGCTCGTACAGGTCACAGGTAAAGATCAGCTCATCGGCGCCGGTTTGTTCGATCAGCACTTCCAGCTTGGCGCGGATCTTCGCCGGGCTACCCACCATCGCCAGGCCCAGGAAGCTGCCCACCGCGTCTTTTTCGTGGGGTAGCCACAGGCCGTCCATGGTTTTCACCGGTGGGCGCTGCACCAGGCTCTGCCCGCGCATCAGGGCGAGAATGCGCTGATACACGGAAGTCGCCAGGTAATCGGCCTGCTCATCGGTGTCGGCGGCTACCAGCGGAATGCCAAGCATCACGTAGGGCTTGTCCAGCACGGCTGAAGGCTTGAAGTGGTTGCGGTAGACGCGGATCGCCTCGTGCATCAAGCGCGGTGCGAAATGGGAGGCGAAGGCGTAGGGCAAGCCGCGTTCACCTGCCAGTTGCGCGCTGAACAGGCTGGAACCCAGCAGCCACACCGGGACGTTGGTCCCGGTGCCGGGAACCGCGATCACCCGCTGGTCGGGCGTGCGTGGGCCCAGATAGGCCATCAGTTCGGCGACATCTTCGGGGAAATCGTCGGCACTGCCGGAACGCTCCCGGCGCAGGGCGCGGGCGGTCATCTGGTCGGAGCCGGGGGCGCGGCCCAGGCCAAGGTCGATACGGCCGGGGTAGAGGCTTTCAAGGGTGCCGAACTGCTCGGCAATCACCAGCGGCGCGTGGTTGGGCAGCATCACGCCACCGGAGCCGACGCGGATAGTCGAGGTACCGCCCGCCAGGTAACCCAGCAACACCGAAGTGGCCGAGCTGGCAATGCCGTCCATGTTGTGGTGCTCAGCCACCCAGAAACGGTTGTAGCCGAACTTTTCCACGTGCTGGGCCAGGTCCAGGGAATTGCGCAACGACTGCGCCGGGCTGCCGTTGGCGCGCACGGGCACGAGGTCGAGGGTCGAGAACTTCACGTCGGACAGCGATTTCATAAGCCTGCTTCTCCATTAGGTGCGCAGGCTTATAGACGAACCAAAACCTGCCGCTTCATGTGCATGGTTAAGGAGATGTGGGCATATACCCGAGATTCAATAGCTCGCCGGGAAAATTCCTACTGCAATGCTAGGTTTCTCCGACAAGATGAACTTTGCCGGGGCGTCTATCCTCAGAACCCTTACTGACGCAAAACCACCGTTCGAGGAGACCGCTATGAGTATCGTGAAAAAAGCATCCGCGCATTGGGAAGGTGACCTGAAGACGGGCCTGGGTTCCATTTCTACGGAAACCGGCGTATTGCGCGAAGCGCCCTACGGCTTCAAGGCGCGTTTCGAGGGTGGCAAGGGTACCAACCCTGAGGAATTGATCGGCGCAGCCCATGCCGGCTGCTTCTCCATGGCCTTTTCCATGATTCTGGGGGATGCCGGCCTCAAGGCTGATAGCATCGACACCCAGGCCGAAGTGACCCTGGACCAGGTGGACGGCGGCTTTGCTATTACCGCTGTGCACCTGATCCTGAAGGCCAAGATCCCCGGCGCGAGCCAGGCGCAGTTCGATGAACTGAGCAAAAAGGCCAAGGAAGGTTGCCCGGTCTCCAAGGTGCTGAATGCAAAAATCAGCCTGGACGCCACCCTCGTAAGCTAATCCCGCCGCACCTGTAGGAGCGGGGGGGGGGGGGGGGGGGGGGGGGGGGGGGGGGGGGGGGGGGGGGGGGGGGGGGGGGGGGGGGG
>NZ_JBWKPU010000074.1:0-8930 GCF_059418405.1 Pseudomonas sp. GW821-FHT09A09 | reverse complement strand
CCCCCCCCCCCCCCCCCCCCCCCCCCCCCCCCCCCCCCCCCCCCCCCCCCCCCCCCCCCCCCCCGGGCTCCTACAGGGCGTGGGAGGTCAGGCGGTGTCTTTGAGCCAGAGCTTTTCGAAGCGCCAGGTGCTGAACAGCGACTCCTCGGCACTGGCACCGCCGACGCGTGTGGACACGCTGTCGAGCAGGTCGGCGTAGCCCCAGATCAGCATGCCGCCGCGCTCGTACTGGATCTGCTGCACCTGATGCACCAGGGCCTTGCGTTTCTCCAGGTCGGGTTGGGCCATGGCGGCGAGGAACAGCTCGCTGAACTGCGGGTCGTTGAAGTGGGTCTTGTTCGACACCGCAAACGGCGCGTCGGTATGAATCGCGCTGGCCAAAAACGGCGCGCCAATGCTGCCGCCGGTACTCAGGGTCCAGTCGTTCTTCAGCGGGCCCTGGAAGGTGGCGAGGTCCACTTGCTTGACCTTGAGGGTCACGCCGATGCGCTTGGCCTGCTCAGCCAATACCAGCGCCGAACTCAAGCCCGGCCCCGGTGTGGTGACCAACTCGACTTCGAGGTTTTCCTGGCCGGCCTCCTTGAGCAATTGCGCGGCGCGTTGCGGGTCATGGGGGCGCGGGCCGAGGCTGTGGTTGAACGTCGGGTCGCTGGGCGCATACAAGTCGTTGGCCACGCGGCCCTGGCCGTTGAGGGCGCGGCGTACCAGCTCTTCGCGGTCGGCCAGCAGGCGAAACGCCTCTCGCACCCGTGGGTCGTTGAACGGCGGCTTGTCGAGGTTCATGTCGAAGGACAGCCAATTGCCGGTCACCGACTTGATCACCTGAAGGCGCGGGTCCTTTTGCAGGATCGGCAGTTGCTCGGTGGGCATCACATTGGCCATGTCGATTTGCCCGGCGCGCAAGGCGGCGAGGCGGGCGACTTGGTCCTTGAAGTCGATGATCTCCAGCTCATCGGCGTAGGGCTTACCGTCCTTGTAGTAGTTTTCAAAGCGCGTGAACAGCGAGCGCTGCCCCGGGGTGAAACTCTTGAGCTTGTAGGGGCCGGCGCCCACCGGGTTGGTCACCGGGTGGTAATCCACCGGCACGATGCCGCCAAAGTTGACCCAGGTTTCCGCCAGCGGCATGTAGCTGCGCCCTTCGCGAAAGCCCAGGCGCACGGTGCGGTTGTCGAGCTTGACCAGGTTGTCGCGGTCGACCCAGTGCAGCAGCGCGGCATACGGCGACGCCAGTTGCGGATCGGTGAGGCGGCGAATCGAGAAGATCAGGTCGTCGGCGTCGATGGTCTTGCCGTTGTGGAACTCCAGGCCCGGGCGCAAACGCAAGGTCCAGGCACTGGCGTCGGCATTCGGCTCGGCGAATTCGGCCAGGGCCAGGCGCGGTTGCATCTGCTCGTCCCATTCCCACAGCTTGCTGTACAGCGCAAAGCCGCGAACGATACCGCTGCCCACTGGCTTGTGCGCATCCAGATTGCCGCTCTGGTTGCCGTCGAGAATGCCCAGGCGCAGGCGCCCGCCATAGCGCGGCTGGTCGCTGCCGGCGATGGCGGTGGGCGCGTCACTTGGGCCGCAACCGGCCAGCAGCAGGCCGCCGACGGTTGCGCTGTAGCCGAGAAAGTCTCGGCGGCTCAGCAGTAAGGTCATGGCATCAGGCTCCGCCGTTGGCCGAGTGCAGCTCGCGTAGGGGCTCGGCGCTGCGGCTCAGCTCGGCGCGCTCGCTGCGAAAGTGCGGCAGGATGTGCTCGCCGAGGCGATAGGCTTCTTCGAGGTGCGGGTAGCCGGCGAGGAAAAACAGGTCGATGCCGATGCCGTTGTACTCGCGGATCCGCGCCACCACGTTTTCATAGCTGCCCACCAACGCGCAGCCCGGTGGTATGCCGATATAGCCAAAGCCGGTCCACACGTTGGGGTGGATGAAGAAGTCATCAAAACCCTGGGTTTCGCTCTTTTCGGCAAAGCCATGTTCGTAGCTGAGTTTGCGCGCGGTGCGCAGCCCGGCGTGGGCGGCCACGGCCTTGACCGCGCCACGGGCGATGCCTTCGTCGAAGAAGCGCTTGGCTTCGGTGCGCGCCAGCTCTTCGGTCTCGCGGGTGATCACATCGATCGACAGGCCGAAGCGAATGTCGGTGCGCCCCCATTTCAATGCGCGCTGGCGCAGGTCGGCGATCAGCGCGGCGATTTCGTCCGGGTGCTCGGCGCGCATCAGGTAGAAGTCGGCGTGCTTGGCCGCAAACTCCCGTGCCGCTACCGAAGAGCCCGCCGTGCAGATCAGCGGCAGTTGCGCCTTTTTCAGCGGCCCGCGCAGGCCTCCGCCGTCGGCTTTGTAGAACGTGCCGTCGTAGTGGAAGGTTTCGTTGTGCCAATAGCCCTTGACCACGTCCATGAATTCGGTGGCGCGCTCGTAGCGTTCATCGTGGTCGCTGTAGTCGCCGACCTGGCGCTGGATCGCGTCCGAACCGCCGTTGATGATGTTCCACACCAGGCGGTTGCCGGTGGCGCGCTGGTAAGTGGCGGCCTGCTGCACCGCCACCCACGGGGTGTAGTGGTAGGGCTGGAACGCGGTGACAAATTGCAGGGTGCGTGTCTCGCGGGCGAGCAGCGAGCAGACCGTCCAGGGCTCTTCGCCGGTGGGTGCGTTGACCATCAGCGCGCCGCCAAATTTATTGATCTCCGCCGCCTTGGCAATCTGGCCCAGGTAGTCGATGTAGGTGAAGGGGTCGCCCACGCTGAACCCCGAGACGGCACCGGTGCTGTTGGCGCCGCCACGGTGCCAGTCGCCCCGGTTGCGCGGGTCGCCGGGCAAAAACTGGGTTTCGCCGTGCAAGGGCAGGCGGGTGAAGAATTCGATGCTCATGAAGCCTCCTGCTTACTGGGCGGTCGGGGCGCAGATCGGGGTGATCGGCTGGTCGTTGATGACCTTGTGGGCGAACGGGATCGAGTCCTTGAGCGAGGCATTGACCGTGGCGCTGTGGCCCAGGCCTTTGTACAGGTGACCCTCGACCACGGAGCCGGCGTTGCAGGCGTCTTGCATCAGCTTGGTTTGGGTGGCGGCTGCGGGGGTGGTGTCTTCGGCGCCGGTGCCGATGAAGATCGGCTTGGAGGTTTTCAGGGTCGGGTACGACACCTGCGCGAGCCACGGCGCGAGCTGTTTGCCTTTGTAGTCTTTCTTGGTGTTGGCAATGCTCAGGCCGAGGCCTTCCACGTCGCCTTCCAGGGCAAACAGGCAACTGGTACGGGCCTGTTCGAAGATCGGCAGGGCCTTGTCGGTGTAGAAGTCGGCCGGGTTGATGCTCGGGTCGTATTGCTGGGCGGCGAGCAAGGTGTAGAAGCCGTAGGCCAGGGTCGGGTCGACCTTGTTGCGCACTTCTTCGCTGGGGTTCTTGGCGTAGTCGAGGGTGTAGATCACGCCGGTGCCGACGCTGCCTTTCACGCCCAGGTCGGGCGCATAGGTGGCCGCGTAAGCGGCAGCGGCAAAGGCACCGGCGCCACCCTGGGACTGGCCGACGATCAGCACTTTGTCTGCCAGGCCCGGTACGCCGGCGACCACCGCCTTGGCAGCGTCGAGAATGCCGTAGGCGGCCATGCGGCTGTTCAGCAGCGGGTGGCCGCCGGGAACTCCGAGGCCTTGGTAGTCGGTGGCGACAATCGCAAAGCCTTCGGCCAGCCAGCGGTTGAGGTATTCCACATCGCGGTACGAACGGCCTTGCCACGACGGTGCGCACACGTCCGCAACGCCCACGGTGCCGTGGCCCCAACTGACCACCGGCCAGCCACCTTTGGGCGGCGTGCCCTTGGGCAGGAACAGCGCGCCGGAGACCACCACTGGGGTCTTGTTATCGATGCCGTTGGTGGAGGTGTACAGAATGCGCTGGGCACTGGCGGCGTTGGCCAGGCTGATGGTCTTGTCCAGCGGCTCGCTGCGCAGCAATTTGCCGGGGGTGGCCGGGATGGCTTTTTCCCAGGTGTAGAACGCCGAGACACGGCCGTCGCCCTGCAGCGGGTCGGGCTTGGGCGCATACACGTCAGCAGCGAGTGCGCTCATGGACAGGCTCAGAACACTGAGGCCGAAGGCGAAGAAGTGCGGCAGTTTCATTCAGTCATTTCCCTATTACGGATTAGTGCTGACCTGGCCACGCAGGGCCGGCCAGTAGTCGGTGAGTTTCAGGTCGATCAGCGCCTGGTTGGTAAAACCGGTGGCCAATGACGGGCCGATGTCGTAGGTGTCGCGAATCAGATGGTTGGCCAGGGCATAGGCGGTGAGCGCCTGGTAGTGGGCCTTGAGCTGCGCATCGCTTTTCGGTGCCCAGCGTTCCTTCCAGGCCACCGGGTCGTTTTGATCGTCGCGGCGCAGCACGCTTTCGGCGGTGCCGGCACGGGAAGACAATTGGTAATAGGCGTCCTGGTTCTGCGGCTGGGAAATCCACCACGCCGCCTTCACCCAGGCGGTGGCGAGCAACTGGGTAATGTCCGGGTACTGCTTCACGAAGGCCTCGGTGCCCCACAGGTCGGAGACCAGGCGCCAGTCGTTGCTGCCTTGCTTGGTCGACCAGATGATCTTGCCGACGCCCTTGTCTTCCAGGGCATAGGCCTCGCTGAGCAGCACGGCGGCATCGACCTTGCCCGCCGACACGGCAGCGGCGCCAACCTGCGGGTTGAGGTTGGCGATCTTGAAGTCGTCGAGGGTCAGGCCTTTGCTCGCCAGGAAGTTGCTGAACGCGAACTCCCACGGCCGGCCACGGTGCAGGGCCAGGCGCTTGCCCTTGAGGTCTTCGATGGTCTTGGCGCTGGAGCCTTCGGGCACCACCAGGTAGATGTTGTTGCCGCTGCCACCGGGCACGATCAACTTGCCCGGCACGCCGCCGGCACCGGCGATCACCGAAGGCAGGTCACCGCGTACGGCGAAGTCCAGGCTGTTGTTGCTGAAGCCTTCGTTGATCTGCGGGCCGGCGCCGGCGTGGGGCAGGGCGATCCATTCCAGCTTCACCCCGCGTTCGCGCAGTTGCGCCTCCAGCCAACCGTCCTCGATCACCCGCCCGGCAATGCCGCCGAACACCGGTTTGCCGCCTTGGGTGTAGGCGACGATGGCGATTTTTACCGAGGTCGGTTCCGCGTGGACTGCGCTGAATGCCAGCACCCCGAACAGCACCGCGATGCTCTTGCGCCAAACGTTTTTCATGGGCGTTCTCCCTACCTGAATGAGCGATCCCCCGTAGGAGCCGGCTTGCCGGCGATGAGGCTCTTGAGCCTTGCGACGTCTGAACAGACGCCATCGCCGGCAAGCCGGCTCCTACAGGTGGAATCGTGTTGGGAGGGAGAGAGCAGATTGCATGCCAGGCGCTGTCACAATCGCTCTAGCCCTCGTGGGGCAAGGGTTTCAGCGATTCGTCCAGGGGGGCGCTGCACCCGTGCTGCTGATGAGCAAACACGCAAGTGCTGGCCGATTGCTGCTCCAGCAGCAGCGGGGTGTCGGGTTGTTGGTATATTCGATCAGGGAATATATAAATATTAATTTATAATTAAATGGTCTAGAAAAGTTCATGCACTATTGAGCACGCGCTTTTACTGCCAGGAATGCACCATGTCGCTGATCACCCATCCCAATGCCCGTGAATTGACCAAGTCGGTGCGTGCCACCGTGCTGGTCTTCAAGGACCCGCGCTCCCAGGAATTGCTGGCGCGCATCGAGCGCCTGGCCCCCAGCGAAGCCAACACCTTGATCATCGGCGAGACCGGCACTGGCAAGGAATTGGTCGCGCGGCACATCCACACCCTGAGCCGTCGTGGACGCGAACCGTTTGTGGCGGTCAACTGCGGTGCCTTCGCCGAAACCCTGGTGGAAAGTGAACTGTTCGGCCATGAAAAGGGCGCCTTCACCGGCGCCACCACCCACAAGGCCGGTTGGTTCGAAGCGGCGAATGGCGGCACCTTGTTTCTCGATGAAATCGGCGACTTGCCGCTGAACATGCAGGTCAAGTTACTGCGCGTGTTGCAGGAGCGCGAAGTGGTGCGCCTGGGCTCGCGCACACCGATCCCGATCAATGTGCGGCTGGTGGCCGCCACCAACGTCAACCTGGCCGATGCGGTGGTGGCCGGGCATTTTCGTGAAGACCTGTTCTACCGTTTGCACGTCGCAACCATCCGCCTGCCACCCTTGCGCGAACGCCCGGGCGACATCCTGCCCCTGGCTGAATTCTTCCTGGAGGAACACTGCCAGCGCCTGGGTTACAACCGCGCAAGCCTGAGTAGCGAGGCCGAGCGCAAGATGCTCGAACACAGTTGGCCGGGCAATATCCGCGAGCTGGAAAACGCGATCCACCACGCGCTGTTGGTGTGCCGTAACCAGTGGGTGCAGCCAGCGGATTTGCACCTGGTGGACATGCGCTCTTCCGGCATTCGCCAGGAGGAAGCCAGTCATGCAGTGCCTGCGTTGAGCGGCCCAGTGGATCTGGAAAGCGCATTGAATGCGTTGTTCGAACAGAACATCCCGGACCTGTACGAGCACATCGAAGAGACGATCTTTCGCGCGGCTTATCGCTACTGCCACGGCAACCAATTGCAGACGGGGCGGCTGCTCAATATCAGTCGCAACATCGTGCGCGCACGCCTGGAAAAAATCGGCGAGCTGGGCAAACCGGTATTACTCGACGGCCAGTAATGCTAGGTTTTCGAACTTCTCTCACCACTGGAGGGTTCGACGTTGATCCGACTGAGCGACTTTATCGCCGATTTTTCCACCTCTGCGCTGGCGCCGTGGGCAGACCTTGCGCCCTGGGCGCTGGTCACCCAGGCACCGACGATCGTGCGCCAACTGCTCGCCGAGCTGCCCGCTGACGACTACCACATCGACGGCGACGTGGCGGTTCACCGCACGGCCATCGTGGAGCCGGGTGCCTTGCTCAAGGGTCCGTTGATCATCGGCGCCGAGTGCTTTATCGCCAGTGGTTCGTTGCTGCGCGGCGCCTGCTGGCTGGACGCGCAGTGCATCATCGGCCCTGGCGCCGAACTGAAAACCTCCTTTGTCTTCCGTGGCAGCAAGCTGGCGCATTTCAACTTCGTCGGCGATTCGGTGCTGGGCCATGGCATCAACCTGGAAGCCGGGAGCATTGTTGCCAACTACCGCAATGAGCGCGCAGACAAGGAAGTGCTGGTGCGTGTCGACGGGCATTTGCAGCGTACGGGTTGCGACAAGTTTGGCGCGTTGCTCGGTGATCAATGCCGCATCGGTGCCAATGCGGTGTTGGCGCCCGGTGCCGTGCTGGCGCCTGGGCGTGTGGTGGGACGCGGGCAGGTGTTTGATGCAGAGGTGTCTGCATAAACGCAATGTTGAAAAGGGCATGGTGTGCCGACGCGTTATTAAATAGAATGAATCTCATTTGAGACTCACTCGCGCCGCGCAGGTCTGTTGCCATGAATGATGCTGTTGCCTCGACCCACGCCCCGGAACACACGCTGTCGAGCCTGTACCGCGACCATCGCAGCTGGCTGGAAAGCTGGTTGCGCCGCCGCCTGGGTAACGCCTGGGATGCAGCGGACCTGAGCCAGGATACGTTCCTGCGGGTGCTGGCCAGTGCTCAACCGGTCGCGCAGATGCAGGAGCCCCGGGCGTATCTCGTGACGGTCGGCAAGCGCCTGCTGGTGAATTTTCATCAACGGCGCAGTCTCGAGCAGGCTTACCTGAACGCTTTGGCGAACCTGCCTGAAGCGTGCGTGCCGTCGCCGGAACAACGCTGGCTGTTGCTGGAAACCCTGCAGGCCCTGGATGAGTTGCTCGACGGCTTGCCGACGCTGGTGCGCCGTGCATTTCTGTGGAGCCAGCTGGAAGGCTTGGGCTATCGCGAGATTGCCGAGCGGCTGGAGGTGTCCGAACGCACGGTAAAACGCTACATGGCCCAGGCCTACGAGCATTGCTTGCTGGTGGACCTGTGAACCGCGACGTCGCCCGCGCCGCTGCGCAATGGCTGGCGCTGCTGGAATCCGGCGCAGCCACCGAAGGCGATCACGCCAACTTGCAGCAGTGGCGCGACAGCCACCCTCAACACGAACAGACCTGGCAGAAAGCCCAGTCATTGCGCCAGCGTTTCAACGACTTGCCCCCGGCGCTGGCGATGGCCAGCCTCGACCGCCCGCAACCTGGGCGTCGCGCGGTGCTCAAGCGTGCGCTGGGCCTGGCGGCACTGGTGCCGACGGCCTGGCTGATCAGCCGCCAATTGCCCATCGAGACCTGGCGTGCCGACCTGCACACCGCCACCGGCGAGCGCAAGCGCCTGTCATTGGCGGACGGCGGCAGCTTGCAGCTCAATACCGCGACGGCGGTGGATGTGAACCTCGCGCAGCGCCGTATCACCCTCGTGGACGGTGAACTGGCGCTGACTGTACCCGGCGCGGCCGTGATGACGCTGCGCACGCGCTACGGCGAGTTGGAGGTGAGGGAGGCCGACATTTGCGTGCGGCAACTGGCTGCGGGTTGCCGGGTGTCGGTGCTCAAGGGCTCCGTGCAGGTGCGCGACTTGACTGGGCAAATGGCAACGTTGCAGGCGGGCCAGCAAGCGTCGCTGAAGGTCAGCGGACTGGGCGCGTGGACACCGTTTGACGTGTCGCAACTGGGCTGGCGTGACGGTGTGCTGACGGCGCAGAACCAAACGCTGGGTGACTTTCTGCGCGAGCTGGAGCGTTATCGTCCGGGCGTGTTGCGCTGGGACCCAAGCCTGGAAGCGCTACGAGTCACCGGCAGTTTTCGCCTGGATGACACTGATCGCATCCTCACCCTGTTGGCCTCAACCCTCGGCCTGGAGGTGCACGCACGCACCCGTTACTGGGTCACCCTGACCCCCCGCAAATCCCTGGCCTGACACAACCTTGTAGGAGCACAGGGGGGGGGGGGGGGGGGGGGGGGGGGGGGGGGGGGGGGGGGGGGGGGGGGGGGGGGGGGGGGG
>NZ_JBWKPU010000073.1:0-9076 GCF_059418405.1 Pseudomonas sp. GW821-FHT09A09 | reverse complement strand
CAGGACCTGCAAGAACGCTTCGCCCACGACCCGGCCGGCAACCTGCTCATGCAAAACCGCCCCGGCCCGGACATCGTGGCGGGCAATCGGCTGATGATCCAAGGGGACCGGCATTACGACTATGACGCTTTTGGAAACTTGATCCGTGAGCGGAGTGGGCGTGGGCACGCACTGGTCACCGAGTACCGTTATGACTGCCAGCATCGGCTGGTTGGCATCACTCAACCCAATGGGCAGACCGCCAGCTACCGATACGATCCATTTGGACGGCGGATCAGCAAAACCGTTGATGACATAACCACGGAGTTTTTCTGGCAAGGCGACAAGCTGATTGCCGAGCACCACAAAGACCGTCATCGCAGCTACCTCTACGAACCCGGTAGCTTCAGGCCCTTGGCTTTACTGGAAGGTTTTGGCCCCAAACAAACCAAGCCCTTCCACTACCAACTCGACCACCTCGGCACCCCACAAGAACTCACCGCCCCCAACGGCGAAATCGTCTGGTCTGCCCACTACCGCGCGTACGGCGAAATCAGTCGCCTGGACGTCGGAAAAGTCGACAACCCGCTGCGTTTTCAGGGCCAGTACTTCGATCAGGAAAGCGGGCTGCACTACAACCGGCATCGCTACTACAATCCGGATCTGGGTCGCTACCTGACACCGGACCCGGTGAAGCTGGCGGGTGGGATCAACACGTACCAGTACGTGCCCAATCCTACGGGATGGGTGGATCCATTAGGCCTTAACGCGAATTGCCCTGGCTCAATAGGGAAAAATCCTGCTTGCTCAAAGTCTACTGAACCGAGCGTCCCTGGCGTATCGCGTAAGGGAGCTTTCAGACAAGCTAAAAGGGACGCCGGTATACCGATGAATCAAAGTCCAGATGTAATGACTCATCCAATTTCAGGGCAAACGACACAGTACAAAATAGAAAACATGACCGATAAAAGTGATAAAAAAATATTGGATGCTGCTGGTCAACCCATTGAGACAAGGGTTTATCAATTTACAAGAGAAAACGGCACACAAGTTCTCATCCAAGATCACTCTGCCGGGCATAAATTCAATAGACCTGATGGAGTAGGAGACCAAACAACACATTTTAACTTAAGACCTATTGAGTATCCTCGAAACGGAAAGGTTACCGGTGCAAAAACACACTATTACTTTAGGAAACAACAATGAAATACTGGAACGAAATAAATAAGAATGTTTTTTTTGAAAAAATCTTCAGCCGGCCTGTCGAGATAGGTGATATCTCTGTCTTCTCTTTACAAATAGACAATGACCGACCGAGACTGGGAATTGGATTTGACATACCTGAGTTTCCGGATGTCCTACCGGAAAAATGGAAAGACAAGGGCTACAACGTCTGCAGGCTCGGCATTGACTGCTATGAAATTAGCGATCTAAAAATACTCAACATACCAAACAGAGATACTTTCGCAGTAGAAATAACAAAAAAAGACGGCCAACTTCACTTTAAAGCCGCCAACAAACACTCTTTAATCGAATTCAACTCTAAGGACATTTCATTGATCAACCCAAATGTTTACATCAGAGGCAATGATGAGGACTTTTAAAAAGCGCTCTTTAGCGAAAACAATCTAATTCTGTTGGTATGCGACTCAAAATACAGAGGTTGGCAAGTCGGTGGTGCACACGATGTTACATCTCTCTTGGGTGAAACAACCGGCTACCCATTCTGGCTAACCGATACCCACCTCACGCTTCTAATCCATATGGACGAGCATGACTGCGTCACTTGGGCATGAAAAATGCCTCTCTATAACCCCCATAGCCATCCCCAATTCGCCCACCCGTCCCACCCCGCCTAAACTCTGTCCAAGATGTTTCAACGGACAGAGGATTCACCATCATGGGCAAACGTCACCCCAATCTCCCCGCCTGGCAATGGCGTAACTACCCACAAAACCATCAACACCCGACCAACCTGGCGTTGCACCTGATTGCCGTGCCGCTGTTCATCATCGGGTTCTTGTTAATTGTATCGGGCGTGTTCAGCCTGAGCCTGGCGAGTTTCGCTGTTGGCGTGGTCGGCATCCTGGCCGGCCTGGCGTTGCAGCGTCATGGTCACAGCCTGGAAGCCGAGGCCAGTGAGCCGTTCAGTGATCGTAAAGATGCGGTGCAGCGCCTGGTGGTCGAGCAGTTTGTGACTTTCCCACGCTTTGTATTAAGCGGCGGCTGGTGGCGCGCCTGGCGGCAGCGCCATCGGCACTGAAAGTCAGGCGAAGACCACCACGGTCTGGCGGCTGATGGCGATCAATTCGCCGGTCGGGCTCCACAGCGCGGCGGCGGCGTGGCCGTAGCCGTCGCGGGCGTGCTCGATGTTGACGTAGTACTGGCACCAGTCGAGGGTCGTCAGCTCTTGCAGGGGCTGGATGAACTCGATGGTCCAGGTCAGGGTGCTGCCGGGCGCGGGCTTTTTCAGGTGAGGAAGCAAGGCCGGGGGCCAGGCGTCGACCAGGGCCAGGATATGCGACTCGGTCAACGGTTCTTCCTTCACGTCGCCGCGCAAGCGTACCCAGCCGCCCATGTCGCGAGACTTATTGCCGGTAAACGGCAACCCGCCGACGCTCCAACGCATCGCCACGTGTTTCATGAATTCAGGCGTCACGCCCTTGATGTACGGCAGTTCCTGGCATTCATCCCAATGCTTGAACGTCGGCGGCGCTTCACTGGCCACATCAATCTCTGATTCGCGGGATGCGCCAAAGCTGGCTTGCACCAGGGTCGCCACTTCACCGTTCTGCACCACGCGACCGAGCAGTTGGCTGACGGCCTTGCCTTCACGCAGCACTTCAACCTGATAGCGGGCGGGAACATCCGCCGTCACCGGGCCGACAAAGGTGACGGCCAATGAGCGCAAAGGCCGGCCATCCGGTACCTGGGCACGCAGGGCTTCGTATTGCAGTGCGGCGACCAGGCCACCAAAGGTTGCGCGCCCCTGAGCCCATTCGGCGGGGATGGTGACATCCAGCGGGTTGCGACGGGCGGCGTCGAGCAAATCACTAAAGCGCATGGCGACCTCACATCAGCTAAACAGATGGGGGGATGTTAACCATCGCGCCCTTGCGATACAGCGCCTATTCCGGCCAAAAACCGGACCGTTTCAGAAGCAATCGGCGCTGAGTTTTTCCAGCACCCTGTCTGCCTGCCCTTCTGCCTTGGCCATGGTGCGATGCCACGTCGCAACACAGGGCTGCAGGTCTGGCTGATGCTCAGCCTGGGCCAACCATTGCCAACAGTCATGCCAATCACCGAGGGCACCCTGGGCTTTTTTCAATCGAGACATGGCGTTGGCAGGGAGTTTGTCCAACTCGGGATAAGCCTCGGCAGCGTAGCGCACGCGCTTGATCAGCAACCGCAAGCGGTGGCGATCATGGCCGGGATCCTTGAGTGCTTCATCAAGCTTCTGCCATTGCTTGGCCAGGCGTTTCTCGATGCGGGGGCGCAGGCCCTTGAGCAGCTTTTGGTGTTCAGAGGCGCGGATAAAACGCGGGAAGGCATCCAGGATGAGCAGCAGGTGCGCCAACTCCGGGCTTTGCGCCACGTGTCGATACGCATCGGGTTGCAAGCGCAAACGTCGGTCTGCCGCCGCGTGATGACCATGATGATGCAGGTACGCCGCCAGGACCTCGCGGTCCCGCAATGGCGTGGTCAATTGGCCGACCGCGCTGGCAGCCAACTCAAGCTGCTCTACACCCGGCAACCCGCGCAAGGGCCGTAACAGGCTGCGCAGGCGCCGCACGGTGGTGCGCAGGTCATGCAAGGCTTCATCGTCAGTGACGGCGGCGAGGCGAGCCTGGCAGCTCAGTAACCCTACTTCCAGGCCAATGACCTGAGCGACTAACTGATCAACCAGCGCTGACATCCCTTCCTCCCCTGACGATGAAAATCCCTGATCACGGCTACAGGTCAACGCCCGGCGCGCGACTCACGAATATAGAACCGCGCTTTCTCGGCCTTGTTGGAGCAGCCTTCAAACGCTTCGAATTGCTGTTGGGTCTTGGCACCGGTCAGCAAGGACAAGGCCTTAGAGTAGCTCACGGTGCCGGCGAAGCCTTCGGCCTTGGCCAGGTCCAGCTCATGCCACGCGGCGTCCAGTTGCGTGCCGCAGCTGTCGCGGTACGCGGTTTTCCCGGCACAACCGGCCAGGGCCAACACGATCACAGGCACACACATCCAGGCTTTCATCGATGACACCTCAAATAAAGAAAAACAGTCGTACGTTGTAGACGTTGCCTACAAGAAAAAGTGCCTTGTCTGTCAGCCCCAAATCAAAAGCGCCTATCGCCAGAGCATACCCGAGCACCGCGTCCCGCCAGCAAAAATATTACCGCCCCAGGCGAAGATTGAAGACGCCCCCTCAATGGGTGCATTGTGGGCACCTGCCTTGGGGAGGACATGGACCATGAAAAAACGTGTTGCCTTGGTACTGGGCTCCGGAGGGGCCCGGGGCTACGCCCACATTGGGGTGATCGAAGAGATTGAACGGCGCGGCTACGACATCGCCTGTATCGCCGGATGCTCCATGGGCGCCGTAGTCGGCGGGATCTACGCGGCCGGCAAGCTGGAGGATTATAGAAACTGGATTGAAAGCCTCGATTACCTGGATGTGCTGCGCCTGGTGGACGTGAGTTTTCGCCTGGGGGCGATTCGTGGCGAGAAGGTCTTTGGGCAAATCCGCAAGATCGTCGGTGAAATCAATATCGAAGAGCTGCGCATCCCCTACACCGCCGTCGCCACCGATCTCACTAACCAGCAGGAAATCTGGTTCCAGGAAGGCTGCCTGCACCAGGCCATGCGCGCCTCGGCCGCCATCCCCAGCCTGTTTACGCCGGTGATGCAAGGCAACCGAATGCTGGTGGACGGCGGCCTGCTCAACCCGCTGCCGATCGTGCCGGTGGTGTCGAGCCATTGCGATTTGATCATCGCGGTCAACCTCAACGCCACCAACCAGAAGCACTATCACCTGCCGGTGATCCAGCGCCCGCCAGCGTTCAAAAGCCGCTTCAACAGCCTGGCCAAATCACTGGGCTCGCACCTGCCCTTTCGACGCAAGCAGGCCGAGCAGCTGATGAAGCTGGAACAGGAAGCCTTGCAGGCTGAAGCGGCAGAGATCAACCCGTGGCTGGAATCGGCCGAGCCCGAATCCCAGCAACCCGCCGCCGCGCCGGAAAAAGCCGGCGCGCCCAAGTCAGCAACCGGTTCGTTCATCATCGACAACGTGGGGCCGGCGTCACTGCTGGACCTGATCAACCAGAGTTTCGAGGTGATGCAGACGTCTTTGGCGCAGTACAAGATTGCTGGCTACCCGCCTGATGTGTTGATCAACGTGCCAAAGCGGGTGTGTCGGTTTTTCGAGTTCTACAAGGCGCCGGAGTTGATTGCGTTGGGACGGGAAATTGCCAGTGATACGTTGGATCGGTATGAGAGTGAGCAGCGCTGAGCGTGTTGGTGTGGCTGAAGGCCTCTTCGCGGGCAAGCCCGCTCCCACAGTTGATCGCGTGCCGCGTGGCGAAATGCGAACCTCTGTGGGAGCTGGCTTGCCTGCGATAGCGGTGGGCCAGACACCACAAACCTATGCGTTTAACAGACGATACCCCACCCCCGCCTCAGTCACGATAAAACGCGGCTGCGTCGGATCATCCGCCAGTTTCTGGCGCAAATGCCCCACCACGATCCGCAAGTAGTGGCTGTCCTCGGTATGGGTCGGGCCCCAGATGTCCTTGAGCAATTGCTGCTGGGTGATCACGCGCCCCGGGTGCCGCGCCAGTTGCGCCAGCACCGCGTACTCCTTACGAGTCAGGGCGACTTCGACGCCGTCCAGCAGCACCCGGCGATAGGCCAGGTCCACCGTCAGCGGGCC
Organism: Pseudomonas sp. GW821-FHT09A09; assembly: GCF_059418405.1. Classification (NCBI taxonomy): domain Bacteria; kingdom Pseudomonadati; phylum Pseudomonadota; class Gammaproteobacteria; order Pseudomonadales; family Pseudomonadaceae; genus Pseudomonas; species Pseudomonas sp. GW821-FHT09A09. Next base: position 3,183 of record NZ_JBWKPU010000073.1, on the reverse strand, counting down.
AAAATTCAACGCCGCTTCCTGGGCCTCCCCGGCCGGTGCCTGGCGCAATAAAGCGCGCACACGGGCGAGAAACTCCTGGATGCCGAACGGCTTGGTCACGTAGTCATTGGCACCGCTGTCCAGCGCCTCGACTTTCTGCACTTCACTGGCCCGCACCGACAACACCAACACCGGCACCGTCGACCACTCGCGAAACTCGCGCAGCACCTGCTGGCCGTCCATGTCGGGCAGACCCAGGTCGAGCACCAGCAAATCCGGTTTGCTCAACGCCGCTTGCGCCAGGCCTTCGTTGCCGGTGCCGGCCTCGATCACCTTGTAGCCCTGGGAGGCCAGGCTGATGCGCAGGAATTTGCGGATCTGCGGTTCGTCATCAATGACTAATATCGTCGCGGTCTGGCTCATGGTGTCCAATCAAAATCCGTGGAGAAAAGAGGGTAGCTCAAGCCTCGCGTTCCAAGCCAGGCTGGGTCGGCAATGGCAGGAACAGGGTGATGCAGGTGCCACGCCCTTCAATGCCATCGGCCACGCTGATATGCCCGCCGTGGGCACCGACCATGCCCTGGCAGATCGCCAACCCGAGGCCCGTGCCCTGCCCGCCGCGGTCGCCCCGGGCGGCGGTGTAGAACATGTCGAAAATCTTCGCGCGCTCGTCTTCAGGAATACCCGGCCCCTCATCGGCTACCGCGAAAAACAGCTGATCATCGGCGACCCCGGCGCTCACCTCCAGGCGGCCCTGGGCGGGTGAAAAGCGTGCCGCGTTTTCCAACACATTGACCAAGGCCTGCTCGATCAACGCCGCGTGGACATACAACAACGGCAACGCCACGGGCACATCGGTCTTCACCTGCAACGGCGCCAGCACCGCACGCAACCGGCCGAGGGCGCTACCGACGATGTCACCCGGCGAGACCCAGTCACGCGCCAACTTCAGGGCGCCGTGGCCCAGGCGCGTCATGTCCAACAGGTTCTGGATATAGCGATCGAGACGCTCGGCTTCATCGCGGGTGCCTTCCAGCAGTTCGCGACGATCCTCCAGGGGTATGGCTTCGCCAAGGGCCAGCAGGCTGTCGATGCTGCCACGCATGGCCGTCAGCGGCGTGCGCAAATCATGGGACACCGAGGCGAGCAAGGCGCTGCGCAGTTGCTCGGTTTCGCCGTGCAGGCGCGCAGACTCCAGCTCCTGTGCCAACTGCGCCCGGGCCAACGCCTGGGCCAGCGGTTGGCTCAATGCAGTCAGCAAACGGCGACGCTGGCCGCTCAGTTCCAGCCCCGGTTTGGGGCTGACGCCGAGCAGGCCCAGCGGCCCCTCCTCGCCCGACAACGGCCACCACCACCAACGCCCGAACGGCAAGGTGCCGGTGCCCATGCCGGCCGGTTGATCGTGCTGCCACGCCCAGTCGGCAGCGGCGCGCTCGGCTTCGGTGAGGTTCAGCGCGGCGCCGGTCTCGACCTTCCAGCCGCCCTGGCCGTCACGGTTGACCAGGCACAGGTCCAGGTCGCTCCACCCCTCAAGGTGATGAGCCGCCGCGCTGATAACGGCCTGGCGGTCGGTGGCCGCCGTCAGTTTGCGCGACAGGTCGAGCAGTTCGCTGGTTTCTTCCTGGGTATCGCGCAGTGCCTGCAATTGCCGGCGCTGACGTGCGGCGAGGTTGCCGGTCAGGGCGGCCATCAACAGGAAGAACAACAGGGTCAGCACGTCCTCTTCGCGCTGGATGGCGAAGGAGAAATTCGGCGGGATAAACAAAAAGTCGTAGGCCAGGAATGACAGCGCGGCACACACCAGGGACGGGCCCAGGCTGCTGCGCACGGCCACCAGCAATACGGCAGCCAGAAACACCAATGAGATATTCGGCAACGGCAACACACTGGCCACCGCCCAGGCCAACGCCGCAGCCACGATGGTCGCCACTACTGCCAGGCCGTAGTCGAACCACACCAGCCCGCGCACATCCGGCAAGCGTGGCGGCGCGGGGATGTCGTCGCTGTCCAGCACGTTGATTTCCAAGCCGCGTGCGTTACGCAACAAGCGAGCGGCCAAACCGCCGCCAAACAGGCGTCGACGCCAGCGCATCCGCGACTGCCCGACCAACACCAGGCTGGCGCGGCGTTCGGCGGCGTGCTGGATCAGCGTCTTGGCCACCTCCCCCGCCCGCAATAACACCACTTCACCGCCAAGCCGCTCGGCCAACTGCTGGGCGTTCTGCAGGCGCAGGCGCGATTGCTCATCCCGAGCCCGGCCATTGTCGATATGCACCAGGCTCCACGGCAGATGCCGGCGCTGGGCCACACGGCTGGCGTGGCGCACCAGGCGCTCAGCTTGCGCATCGCCATCCACGCCCACCAGCAAACGCCCGCGCACCGCCGGCGCCGCCTGCCCGAGTTGGCGATAGCCCTGGGCCAAGTCATCGTCGACATGGGCGGCGGCGGTTTGCATTGCCAGTTCACGCAGGGCCATCAGGTTGGTCTGGGTGAAGAAGGCATCGATGGCCGCGCGGGCCTGCTCGGGCACGTAGACCTTGCCGTCGCGTAGGCGCTCCAATAACTCGCGGGACGGTAGGTCGATCAGCAGCAGTTCATCGGCCTCTTGCAGCACCCAGTCCGGCAGGGTCTCACGCACCTGCACGCCAGTGATGCCGCGTACTTGATCGTTGAGGCTTTCCAGGTGCTGGACGTTGACCGTGGTGAACACGTTGATGCCAGCGGCGAGCAGCTCCTGGATGTCTTGCCAGCGCTTTTCATGACGGCTGCCGGGGGCGTTGCTGTGGGCCAGTTCGTCTACCAGCACCAGCTTGGGCTTGGCGGCGAGCAGGCCGTCGAGGTCCATTTCTTCGAGCATCACGCCGCGGTATTCGCTGCGCAGCAACGGTTGTTGCGGCAGGCCGCTGAGCAAGGCTTCGGTCTCGGCGCGGCCGTGGGTTTCGACCACGCCGGCGATCAGGCGCACGCCTTGGCGCAGCTGAGTGTGGGCGGCCTGGAGCATGGCGTAGGTTTTGCCCACACCGGGCGCGGCGCCCAGGAAGACTTTGAGCCGGCCACGGCCGTCCCGTGGCAGTTCGGCTAGCAGGGCATCGGCGCGGCCGGAGTCGCTCATGCGCGGGGGTTCCTTCAGGTGTTTATCGGGTGTACTTCAGGCCGCCATCGCGGGCAAGCCCGGCTCCCACAGGGGAATGCATTCCATATGTG
>NZ_JBWKPU010000072.1:0-10446 GCF_059418405.1 Pseudomonas sp. GW821-FHT09A09 | reverse complement strand
CGACTGCCCGGTCTCAGCGGCCGTGGCTGTCGGTGTAGGCCAGCAGGGCCAGGAAGCGGGCGCGCTCGATAGCGGTGTGTCAGTTGGCTAATTTGTTTCTGATATACCGCCATCGCAGGCAAGCCAGCTCCCACATTCGATCTCCTGTGTTTGATCTATTGGGCCAACCAACCGCCATCAATGTTCCACGCCGCACCCCGCACCTGGCTGCCAGCCTCACTGCACAGGAACAGCACCAGTTCACCCAACTGTGGCGGCGTCACGAACTCCAGCGACGGCTGCTTCTCCGCCAGCAAATCATGCTGCGCCTGCTGCGGGTCGACGCCGTTGGCCGCGCGGTCATCAATCTGCTTCTGCACCAGCGGCGTCAGCACCCAGCCCGGGCAGATGGCGTTGCAGGTGACGTTGCTGGTGGCCGTCTCCAGGCCCACCACTTTAGTTAGCCCAATGACGCCATGCTTGGCCGCCACGTACGCCGCCTTGCCCACCGAACCGACCTGGCCATGCACCGAGGCGATATTGACGATGCGCCCCCAGCCCTTGGCCTTCATGCCCGGCAGGCTCAAACGCGTGCTGTGGAACACCGACGACAGGTTGATCGCGATGATCGAATCCCAGCGTTCGGCCGGGAAGTCTTCCACCGCCGCCACATGCTGGATGCCGGCGTTGTTGACCAGGATGTCCACGCCGCCGAACTCACGCTCGGCGTAGGCGATCATGTCGGCGATCTGCGCCGGGTCGCTGACGTCGGCCGGGTGGTGCCCGACCTTGCCGCCAAAGGCTTGCACCTGGGCAATCACCGCGCTGGCGTCGCCGAAGCCGTTAAGGATCAGATTGGCGCCGGCCTTGGCCAGGCTCAGGGCAATCCCCAGGCCGATGCCGCTGGTGGAGCCAGTGACCAGGGCGGTCTTGCCATTCAACGTCGTCATACAAACCTCACACAATGCCGGTGGCGTAGAAAGTACCGATCACCACGAACACCGCGAGGGTCTTGATGATCGTGATGCCGAAAATGTCCTTGTAGGCTTCGCGGTGCGTCAGGCCGGTGACTGCCAGCAGCGTGATCACCGCGCCGTTGTGGGGCAGGGTGTCCATGCCGCCGCTGGCCATGGCCGCGACGCGGTGCAGCACTTCAAGGGGGATATTGGCCGCATGGGCCGCCGAAATAAAGCTTTCGGACATGGCCGCCAGGGCGATGCTCATGCCACCGGATGCAGAACCGGTGATACCGGCCAGAAGGGTCACGGTAATCGCCTCGTTGACCAGCGGGTTGGGGATGCCCTTGAGCCAGTCCGCCAGCACCAGGAAGCCCGGCAGCGAGGCGATCACCGCACCAAAGCCGTATTCCGAGGCGGTGTTCATCGCCGCGAGCAGCGCACCGCTGACCGCGCTTTTGCTGCCTTCGGCGAGCTTGCTCTTGATGGCCGACCAGCCGAACACCAGCACCATCAAGATGCCCACCAGCAACGCGGCCTGCACCGCCCAGATTGCGGTGAGCTTGGCAATTTCAGTGGTCACCGGCGCGCTCATGCCGGGCAGCGCGAGGCTGTGGGTCTTGCCGTACCACTGCGGGATCCAGTGGGTGAACAGCAGGTTCATCACACCCACCAAAATTAGCGGCGACAGCGCCACCCACGGGTTGGGCAGCGCCAGGTTGTCGGCGGTTTCCGGTTCGTTGCGCAGCTCGGTGCCATACCCTTCACCGGCGCGCTGCGCCTTGTTGCGTTGGCGCGCGAGGTAGAGCATGCCGGCGCAGAACACAAAGATCGTGCCGATCAGGCCCAGCCAAGGCGCGGCCCAGGCGGTGGTGTTGAAGAAGGTGCTGGGGATGATGTTCTGGATCTGCGGCGTGCCGGGCAGGGCGTCCATGGTGAACGAGAACGCACCGAGGGCGATGGTCGCCGGGATCAGGCGCTTGGGGATGTTGCTCTGGCGGAACATCTCGGCCGCAAACGGGTACACCGCAAACACCACCACAAACAGCGACACGCCGCCGTAGGTGAGCAGGGCGCACACCAGCACGATCACCAGCATGGCCTGGCGCGTGCCCAGCAGGCGGATCGCTGCGGCCACAATGGAACGGGAAAAGCCCGACAGCTCGATCAGCTTGCCGAACACCGCGCCGAGCAGGAACACCGGGAAATACAGTTTGATAAAACCGACCATCTTCTCCATGAACACCCCGGTAAAGGCGGGCGCCACGGCAGACGGGTCGGTGAGCAGGACAGCGCCGAGGGCGGCGATGGGGGCAAACAGGATAACGCTATAGCCACGGTAGGCTGCCAGCATCAACAGCGCGAGGGCTGCCAGGGCAATGATCACACTCATGGTGTGTCTCCAAATCGGATTGTTATTTTTGTGGGGGTGTTGCTGTGGGGAGGGCTATAGCGAGATGCGTGCCAATAATAATAAGTTATTGAAATATAAAGATATTTTGTATTTTTTGGATGGCGATTCTGGATAGAATCTCAAATTGGAGACAAATGAAGTTTTGGGGTGGGAGCTGGCTTGCCTGCGATAGCGGTGGTTCAGCTGACCATTGGCCAACAGACAGGCCGCTATCGCAGGCAAGCCAGCTCCCACATTGGATTGTCTTTAAATTGAGATTTATGTCTCTTTAATGAGATTGGGCGATTCCCAGCGCCACCATCTTCTTGTACAGCGTCGACCGTCCAAGCCCCAAGCGCTTGGCTGCATCAACCACATTTCCCTCGCAGGCCTGCAACGCCGCTGCAATGACCTGCCGATCAAACCGCTCCCGCGCCGCGTTGAAGCTTTCGCCCTCTACCGGCGCCACCGTCGTACGCGCCACCGGCGTGAAGGTGCCGATGGCAGCGCGAATTTCCTCGGCATTCAACACCAGGTCATCACTGAGCAGCGCCGCACGCTCCAGCACATTGCGCAGCTCGCGGATGTTCCCCGGCCACGCGTGTTGTGCCAGCAGCGCCAAGGCCTCGCGGTCCAGTTCATGCTGGCTGCGCAGCTCCTCCAGGATCGCCTCGCTCAGCGCCGGAATATCTTCCAGCCGTTCACGCAAGGGCGGTACGTGGATGGGTAGTACATTCAGCCGGTAATACAAGTCGGCACGGAACTCGCCACGCTTGATCGCCGCTTCCAGGTCCATGGACGTGGCGGCAATCACCCGCACGTCGCTGTGCAGCATCTCGTTGGAGCCCACGGGCTCGAACTCCTTTTCCTGCAACACCCGCAGGAGTTTGCTTTGCAGCGGCAGGGGCATGTCGCCGATCTCATCAAGAAACAGCGTACCGCCCTGGGCGATCTGGAACTTGCCGGGACGGCCCTTGCGGTCGGCGCCGGTAAACGCGCCGGGCGCGGTGCCAAAGAACTCGGCCTCGAGCAGATCGCCCGGGATAGCCGCGCTGTTGATGCTGACAAAAGCCTTGTGCGCACGCGGTGAGGCGCCGTGTATCGCCTGAGCCAGCAACTCCTTGCCGGTGCCGGTTTCCCCCAGCAGCAACACCGGCGATTCGGCACTCGCACTGCGCCGTGCGCGACGCTTGACTTCAAGGCTGGCCGCGCTGGTGCCAATAAAGTGCGCAAAGTTGTACTTGCTCTGCCGTGAGCGCAGCAGCGAGCGGGTCGAGGCCAGTTCCTGTTGCATGCTCAGGTAGCGCTCGATCAACGGCGACAGGTTGCGCAGCTCGTCGAACAACGCAAAGCCGATCGCTCCGATCACCGCACCGGCATCGTCGTGGATTGGCAGACGCATCACCACCAGCGGGCCTTTGGGCGTGTCCTGGATATCCAGCAGGATCGGCTGGTCGCTGCGCACCACCTGGCGCAACAGGCTGTTGGAGATCACCTGCTCGCAAGGTTGGCCAATCGCCTCGTCAGCGCTCTTGAGGCCGAAACGCTTGGCGTAGCGCTCGTTCATCCAGACGATATTGGCGTCGCGATCGACAATCACCGTGCCTTCGCTGGACTGCTCGATGATCTCGAACAGCGACTGGATGGCCAGGCCGCGAACCTGCTGGTAGTCCTTGAGGCTTTCGGTGATGTTCATAGTTATGCCGTCAACACAAAATCAAAATTGGAATACGGTCCTGTAGGCGCCCGGCTTGCCGGCGATGGCGGTGTGTCAGTCGGTATATTCGGTACTGATAGACCGCTATCGCAGGCAAGCCAGCTCCCACAGGGGCAAGCGTTTACAAGGGAATGTGCGCGGCAGCCAGCAGCTCTTTGGTGTACGGATGCTGCGGGGCTTCGAACACCGTATGGCTCGCGCCACGCTCCACCACCTTGCCGTCCTTGACCACGATCATGTCATGGGCCATCGCGCGCACCACCGCCAGGTCATGGCTGATAAACAGGTAGGTCAGGCCGTACTTTTCCTGCAGCTCCCGCAACAACGCCACCACTTGTTTCTGCACCGTGCGGTCGAGGGCCGAGGTGGGTTCGTCCAGCAGCATCAGCGCTGGTTTGAGCACCAGGGCGCGGGCGATGGCGATGCGTTGGCGTTGGCCACCGGAAAACTCATGGGGGTAGCGATGGCGGCTCTCAGGGTCGAGGCCCACATCCTTGAGCACCTGGATCACCTGGGCGTCGCGGTCGGCCAGGCTGCACGGCGCATGCACTTCCAGGCCCTCACTGATGATCTGCTGCACTGACATGCGTGGGCTGAGGCTGCCGTAAGGGTCTTGGAACACCACCTGCATCTGCTTGCGCCACGGGCGCATCTGCTGGTGGTTCAGCGGGTCGAGGGCCTCGCCCTGGAAACGGATGCTGCCGGTGGAATCCAGCAGGCGCAGGATCGCCTGGCCGAGGGTGGACTTGCCCGAGCCGGACTCGCCGACAATCCCCAGGGTCTTGCCACGCTGCACGCTGAGGCTGATGCCATCCACCGCGCGCAGGTAGGTCTTGCGCTGGAACAAACCGCTGCTCAACGGGAACTGCACGGTCAGGTCGTCCACCTGCAACACCGTCTCGTGGACGTCGCTGCACAACGGTTCGCCTGCCGGTTCAGCGTCCAGCAGCAGGCGGCTGTAAGGGTGTTGCGGCGCATCGAACAGGGCCTGGCAGTCGGCTTGCTCGACGATCTCGCCGGCGCGCATCACGCACACCCGCTGGGCAATGCTGCGCACCAGGTTGAGGTCGTGGCTGATCAGCAGCAGCGACATGCCCAGGCGTTGCTGCAACGACTTGAGCAACAGCAGGATCTTACGCTGCACCGTCACGTCCAGCGCGGTGGTGGGCTCGTCGGCGATCAGCAACTCCGGCTCGCATGCCAGGGCCATGGCGATCATCACCCGTTGGCGCTGGCCACCGGAGAGTTGATGCGGGTAAGCCTTGAGGCGTTCCTGGGGTTTTTGAATGCCCACCAGTTCCAGCAGTTCGAGGATGCGCGCCTGGGCGGCCTTGCCCCCCAGGCCCTTGTGCAGCAGCAGGGTTTCGCCGATCTGCTTTTCGATGCTGTGCAAGGGGTTCAGGGACGTCATCGGCTCCTGGAAGATCATCGCAATGCGGTTGCCCCGCAGCTTCTGCAAGGTGGCGGCCGATGCGCCGATCAACTCCTGGCCGCGGTACTTGATGGAGCCGGTGGTTGCAGTGCCGGCTTCCGGCAGCAATTGCAGGATCGAGTGGGCCGTCACCGACTTGCCCGAGCCGGACTCGCCCACCAGCGCCAGGCACTCGCCGGGGCGCACGTCCAGGCACAGGTCCCGCACCACGGTCTGGCCGCTGAAGGCGACGCTGAGGTCGCGTATTTCGATCAGGTTCATAGGCGGTCACTCATGAGCGTGGGTCGAAGGCATCACGTAATGCCTCGCCGATAAAGACCAGCAGCGACAGGATCAGCGCCAGTGTGAAGAACGCCGTCAGGCCCAGCCAGGGCGCTTGCAGGTTCTGTTTGCCCTGGGCGATCAGTTCGCCCAGGGACGCGCTGCCGGCGGGCATGCCAAAGCCAAGGAAATCCAGGGCGCTCAGGGTGGAAATCGCCCCGGTCAAGATGAACGGCAGGTAACTCAAGGTGGCGGTCATGGCATTGGGCAGGATGTGCCGGCGGATGATCTTGCCATCGCCCAGGCCCAGGGCCCGTGCCGCCTTGACGTATTCCAGGTTGCGCCCGCGCAGGAACTCGGCGCGCACCACGTCCACCAGGGCCAGCCAGGAAAACAGCGCCATGATCCCCAGCAGCCACCAGAAGTTGGGTTCCACGAACCCCGACAGGATGATCAACAGGTACAGCACCGGCAGCCCAGACCACACTTCCAGTACGCGCTGGCCGAGCAAGTCCACCCAGCCGCCGTAATAGCCTTGCAGCGCGCCGGCCGCGACACCGATGGCGGCGCTGATGGCGGTGAGTGCCAGGGCAAACAGGATCGACACCCGCGCACCGAAGATCACCCGCGCCAGCACATCCCGCGACTGGTCATCGGTGCCCAGCCAGTTCACCGCCGACGGCGGGCTGGGGGCAGGGCGGGTCAGTTCGTAGTTGGGCGTGTCTTCACTGAAGGGGATCGGCGGGAACAACATCCAGCCGCCGTCGTGTTCGATCAGCTTTTTCACGTAGTCACTGCGGTAGTCGGCCTGGAATGGCAGCTGCCCGCCGAACTGCTGCTCGGTGTAGCGCTTGAACACCGGGAAATACAGCTCGTTCTTGAAACTCAGCACCAGGGGTTTGTCATTGGCGATCAGCTCGCCGCCCAGGGTCAGGATAAACAGGCCGATGAACATCCACAGCGACCACCAGCCGCGGCGGTTTTTCTTGAACCGTTCGAAACGCCGACGCGCCACAGGAGACAAATTGAGCATCAGGCGTTCCTCGCGGCGAAGTCGATACGCGGGTCCACCAGGGTGTAGCAGAGGTCACCGATGAGTTTGATCAAGAGGCCGAACAACGTGAAGATAAACAGCGAGCCGAACACCACCGGATAATCCCGGGAGAGGGCGGCCTCGTAGCTCATGCGCCCCAGACCATCAAGGGAAAAGATCACCTCGATCAGCAAGGAGCCGGCGAAGAACACCGCGATAAACGCCTGGGGAATGCCGGAAATCACCAGCAGCATGGCGTTGCGAAACACATGGCCATAAAGCACACGGCGCTCACTCAAGCCTTTGGCGCGGGCGGTCACCACGTACTGGCGCGTGATTTCATTGAGGAACGAGTTTTTGGTGAGGATGGTCAAGGTCGCAAACCCGCCGATGACCAGCGACGTCACCGGCAATACCAGGTGCCAGAAGTAGTCGGCGACCTTGCCCACGGTGCTCAGTTCTTCGAAGTTTTCCGAGACCAGCCCGCGCACGGGGAACCAGTTCAACGACGTGCCACCGGCAAACACCACGATCAGGAACATCGCAAACAGAAACGCCGGCATCGCGTAGCCGATCACGATGGCGGTGCTGCTCCACACGTCAAAGCTGCTGCCATGGCGTACCGCCTTGCGGATACCCAACGGGATCGACACCAGGTAGGTGATTAAGGTGGCCCACAGGCCCAGGGAGATGGTGACGGGCATTTTTTCCAGGATCAGGTCGATCACCGTCTTGCCGCGAAAGAAGCTGTTGCCGAAATCCAGCTTTGCGTAGCTTTTGAGCATCAGCCACAGGCGTTCCGGTGCCGGCTTGTCGAAGCCGTATTGTTTTTTGATGTCCTGGATCAGTTTCGGGTCCAGGCCACGGCTGGCGCGGGACCCCGTGCCGGCACCGTCCCCGCCGGAGCCGCCGACGCCACCGCCGCCGATCCCTTGCAGGTGGGCGATGGCCTGTTCCACCGGGCCGCCGGGAGCGGCCTGCACGATCACGAAATTCACCAGCAGGATGATCACCAGCGTCGGGATGATCAGCAGCAAACGCCGCACGATATAGGCAAACATCAGCGGGGCCCTCCGCGTTTTTTCAGCTCGGCTTGCATCTGTTCATTGGTCAGCGGCACTGGGCTGATTTCCCACCAGGTTTCCAGGGCTTCGTCGTTCTTGGCTTCAACGGCCGGGCGACCGAAGCGGTTCCACCAGGCAGCGGAGGTGCCGGGTGGGTAGTAGTTGGGAATCCACAGGTAATTCCATTGCAGCACCCGGTCCAGCGCATGGGCGTAGGTGAGCATCTGCGCCTGGGTGTTGGCCTTGACCAGGCCCTGGATCAAGCTGTCGACGGCCGGATCCTTGAGCACCATGTAGTTGTTGGCGCCCGGGTCATAAGCGGCCGCCGAGCCGAAGTAGTTGTACAGCTCCATGCCCGGCGAAGTGGTGACCGGGAAACCGATGACGATCATGTCGTAGTCACGCGCCATGATCCGGTTCACGTATTGCGACGAGTCGATGCGGCGGATATTCAGGGTGATGCCGATCTGTGCCAGGTTGCGTTTGTACGGCAGCAACAGGCGTTCCATGCCGGCCTGGGCATTGAGGAAGGTGAACTCCAGCGGCTCGCCGTCGGCGTTCACCAATCTGTCGCCCTTGGGTTTCCAGCCGGCCTGCTCCAGCAGCGCCAGGGCTTGCAATTGTTTATCGCGAATCATGCCGCTGCCGTCAGTGACGGGCGCCTTGAACACCTGGGTGAACACCTCGTCGGGGATCTTCCCGCGCAGCGGTTCGAGGATGGCCAACTCTTCTTTGGTCGGCAGTTGGCTGGCAGCCAGCGGGCTGTTGGAGAAGAAACTCTGCTGGCGGATGTACATATTGCGCATCATCTGCCGGTTGGCCCACTCGAAGTCCCACAGCATCGCCAGGGCCTGGCGCACGCGGCGGTCCTTGAACATCGGTTTTTGCACGTTGAACACATAACCCTGGGCCGGCTGCGGCATCTCTTTGGCCAGGTGGTCGCGTTGCAGGCGGCCATCATCGAGGGCCGGGCCGTTGTAGCCGATGGAATAGCCGGTGGCGGAGAACTCGCGGTTGAAGTCGTAGGCGCCGCCACGGATCACCTGGCGCGCCACTTCAGTGTCGCCGAAGTACTCCAGGCTCAGGTGGTCGAAGTTGTACAGGCCACGGCTGACGGGCAGGTCCTTGCCCCACCAGTTGGGGTCGCGGGTGAAGGTGATGGTGCTGCCGGAATCGATCTTGCTGATCGTGTAGGGGCCACTGCCGAGGGGGGCTTCATAGCCGCCGCCGTTGGCGAAGTCGCGGGTTTTCCACCAGTGCTCGGGGAACACCGGCAGGGTGGCGATATCCAGGGGCAGGGTGCGGTTCTCGTTGCTGGAAAAATCGAAGCGGACCTGGCGCTCGCCTTCGACCTCGACGTGCTTGACGTCGGCGAACAGCGTGCGGAAACGCAGGCTGCCCTGGGTCATCAACAGGTCGAAACTGTAGCGCACGTCTTCGGCGGTGATGGGCGTGCCGTCGGCAAAGCGTGCCTTGGGGTTCAGGTAGAAGCGCAGCGACAGGCCGTCGTCGGCGCGTTCCATTTTTTCGGCCACCAGGCCGTACACCGTGTAGGGCTCATCCAGGGAGCGTTGGGCCAGGGGCGCATACAGCCAGCCGTCGACCTGGGACACGCCGATGCCTTTGTCGATATACGGCAGCACGTGGTCGAAACGCCCGATCTCGATGGCGGAGCGCTTGAGGCTGCCGCCCTTGGGGGCGTTGGGGTTGGCATAGTCGAAATGGGTGAAACCGGCGGGGTACTTGGCCGGTTCGCCGTATACCGTGAGGTAAGTCTGCGGGGCCGCGATCACGGCCGAACTGGCCAACAGCAGGGCCAGGGCAGAGCTGAGCAGGGGGATGGAAAAAGCCAATCGCATTATCAGCCTTGAGCGCCGGGTGAACAGGAATAAGGATTTGTACGCTAACGGCGTGAGCGTCGCCAGTCATCACATGCACAACGGCCCACCAGAGGGCGGGCCGTTGTTTATAGCATCAATGCAGACAGGATCAGTCCTGGCGGCTGGTGACTTCCAGCAGGTGGTAACCGAACTGGGTTTTCACCGGGCCTTGCACGGTGTTGACCGGGGCGCTGAACACGACGGTGTCGAATTCCTTGACCATCTGGCCTGGACCGAACGAACCCAGGTTGCCGCCGTCGCGGCTGGAAGGGCAGCTGGAGTTGGCTTTGGCGATCTCTGCGAAATCGGCGCCGCCTTCGATTTGGGCCTTGAGTTCGTTGCACTTGTCTTCAGTGGAAACGAGGATGTGACGGGCGGTGGCTTTGGCCATGGGGAGTAACTCCTTGAGTAAAAAGGGTGAGCCTACCGGATTCAGGCGGTTATTTCCTGGCAAAGTTCCCATGGATTGTTTGAGCGGCCTTTGGCTTGCCTACAACGTTGGAGGGTGTACCGAACCTGTGGGAGGGGGCTTGCTCCCGAAGGCGATAGCATTGCCTCATCAGGATCTGGCTGGTAGGAGCCGGCTTGCCGGCGATGGCTATGTGTAGGGCGCTGGAGCTTTTTGGTCGGAGTACATATCCGTTTTTTCGGTAGTGGCGGCTTATGGTTCCGCCCTTACGGCGGCTCACTTTGGAAAAGCCGGAATGCCGGCCCAGCCCAAAGTAAGCAAA
>NZ_JBWKPU010000071.1:0-10555 GCF_059418405.1 Pseudomonas sp. GW821-FHT09A09 | reverse complement strand
GGCCCCCCAAATCACTGTCGGATTACGGGCACACCGAGCCTAAGCGAGGTGCCGAGTGTTGGGGCAAGAGCGCTTTGCTTACTTTCGCGCTCTTCGAAAGTGAGCCGCCGTAAGGGCGGAACCATAAGCAGCCGTTACCCAAACAACGGATATGTACTCAATCCCCACGATCCCCAAAAACCCCACCCCGACTGATGGCTATTGTCAGAAAATTCCCACAGGAGTACAAATGTACTCCATGACAACCCTAACCCCCCGCCGCACCGCCATCCTGACCTTCATCCGCGACCGCATCGCGCAACAAGGCCAACCCCCCAGCCTCGCCGAGATCGCCGAGGCGTTCGGCTTCGCCTCCCGCAGCGTCGCACGCAAACACGTGGTGGCCCTGACCGAAGCCGGCTTCATTGAGGTCAACCCCAACCAGGCCCGTGGCATCCGCCTGCTCAACCAACCCACACGCCCCGAATGGCTGGACATCCCCGTCCTCGGCCGCGTCGCCGCCGGCCTGCCCATCGGCGCCGACGCCGAGGTACACAACCGCCTGCAACTGGACCCCGCCACCTTCGCGAAAACCCCCGACTACCTGCTGCGCGTCCAGGGCGATTCGATGATCGAAGACGGCATCCTCGACGGTGACCTCGTCGGTGTCCGCCGCAGCGCCGAAGCCTTGAACGGGCAGATCGTGGTCGCACGCCTGGATGGCGAAGTCACCATCAAGCGTTTCGAACGCCACGGCGAACAGGTGCGCCTGCTGCCCCGCAACCCCGCGTACCAACCCATCGTGGTCGGGCCTGACCAGGACCTGGCCATCGAAGGGGTGTTCTGCGGCCTGGTGAGGCAAGGCTGATGGGCGCCGTGGTTGCCCTGGACTCGCTGTTCAATGGCGGGCGAGTCTGGAAGGGCCGGCCCGCCGCGCCTCCCGCCAGCGTGCACCCCACGGGGCTGGCGGCGCTGGATGCGGTGCTGCCCACGGGCGGCTGGCCGGAGTCGGCGTTGAGCGAAATCCTCATGGCGAAGGAGGGCGTGGGCGAGTTGCAACTGGTGTTGCCGACCCTGGCGCGTTTATCAGCGGCAGGCGAGCGCATCGTACTGGTGACGCCGCCCTATACGCCGTACCCCCATGCCTGGCAGAACGCCGGGGTGGACCTGCGCCAACTCTCGGTGATTCAGGCCGAGGAACGCGATGCCCTGTGGGCCGTGGAACAGTGCCTGCGTTCCGGCAGTTGCGGCGCGGTGTTGTGCTGGCCGCGCAAGGCCGATGACCGGGCGTTACGGCGTTTGCAGGTGGCGGCGGAAACCGGGCAGACCCTGGCATTTGCCTGGCGTGCCTTGAGCGAGGCGATCAATGCATCGCCTGCTGCGTTGCGCCTGGCGGTGGAGGCCAGGCCCGCGCAGGTACGGGTGCTCAAGTGCCGGGGCGGCCTGGCCCACCCGGCGCCGATTGCACTGGCGGGGCACTGAGGTTGCCATGCGCTGGGTGTGTATTGTCTTCCCGCAATTGGCGCTGGACGGGGTGCAGCGTGTGCACCCCGAGCCGGACCAGCCCTTGGCCTTGCTGGCCGGTACGCCGCAGCGGCGCGTGCTGCAAACTGTCAATGACGCTGCCCGCGCCCTGGGCCTGCGCCCCGGTCAATCCCTGACGGCCGCCCATGCCCTGGCCAAGACCTTTGCCTGCGCCGAATACGACCCCGCCGAAATCGAGCGCTGGCAGCAGTTTTTGGCGGCCTGGGCCTATCGGTTCAGCTCCCAGGTCAGCGTGTATTACCCTCGGGCGCTGCTGTTCGAGATCGAATCGAGCCTGGGGCTGTTCGGGCCCTGGCCGGCGTTTGAGGCGCGGTTGCGCAAGGAATTGAACGAGCTGGGGTTTCGCCATCGCATCGTGGTCGCGCCCAACCCCGCGGCGGCCCGGGTGTTGGCGAATCTCTACGATGGCCTGGCAGTTCAGGACGACGCCTTGATGCAAGCCCTGGCGCCGCTGCCCATCGACCGTGCCGGCCTTGACCCACAGGCCGCCACCGCGTTGTCACGCATGGGCCTGCGCACCCTGGCCCAAGTGCAGGCGTTGCCCCGGCACACCTTGGCGCGGCGTTTCGACGCGAGTTTGCTCAAGCACCTCGACGCCCTGGCCGGGCAGCGGCCGTTGGCGCTGGCGTTCTACCAGCCGCCGGACCGTTTCGATGTGCGCATCGAGCTGAATTTCGACGTGCAATCCCACCAGGCCCTGTTGTTTCCGTTGCGCCGTTTGACCTGTGATCTGTCGGCCTTTCTGTGTGGCCGCGACAGTGGCGTGCAGCGTTTTGATTTGCACCTGGAACATGCCCAGGCGCCCGACAGCGTGATCAAGGTGGGCCTGCTCAGCGCCGAGCGCGAACCGGCGATGCTGTTCGAACTGGCCCGGGGCCGCCTGGAGCAGGTGCACGTCACCTCGCCGGTGCGCGGCTTTCGCCTGGTGGCCCAGGACCTGCCGGTCTTCGTCCCGCAACGCCAGGACCTGTTCGACGACCGCCCGCAACAGACCTTGCCCTGGGAGCAATTGCGCGAACGCCTGCGCGCACGCCTGGGGGATGAGGCGGTGCAGGGCCTGCGCTTTCACGCCGACCACCGCCCCGAGTGCGCCTGGCAAGCAGCGACCGACTCCCGCGCCTGCCAAGGCCTGAACAAGGTGCAGCGCCCCGGCTGGTTGTTGAGCGAACCCACGTTGTTGGCCGAGTACGGGGTGCAGATCCTCATGGGCCCGGAGCGCATTGAATCCGGCTGGTGGGATGGCGCCGACATCCGCCGCGACTATTACCTGATCCAGACTCGCGCCGGCCAGCAAGGCTGGGCCTTCCGCACCGTAGGCCAAAACGACGGGCTGTGGCTGCAAGGCTGGTTTGCATGACCCCCCCCCACATCATCGCAATCACCGTTGAAACCCTACCCTGTAGGAGCCGGCTTGCCGGCGAAAACCCCGAGCACGCCGCATTCATCCAGGCACCCCGCGTTATCGTTGGCGACCATCGCCGGCAAGCCAGCTCCTACAAGAGCCGGCTTGCCGGCGAAAAACTCGAGCACGCCGCATTCATCCAGGCACACCGCCCATGAATTACGCCGAACTGCATTGCCTGTCCAACTTCAGCTTCCAACGCGGCGCCTCCAGTGCGCTGGAGCTGTTCGAGCGCGCCAAGCGCCAGGGCTACAGCGCGCTGGCGATCACCGATGAGTGCACGCTGTCGGGCATCGTCCGGGCCTGGCAGGCGGCGAAAGCGGTGGAGCTACCGCTGATCATCGGCAGTGAAGTGCGCATCGAGAACGGCCCGAAACTGGTGCTGCTGGTGCAAGACCTGACCGGCTACCAGCACCTGTGCCGCTTGATCACCCTGGCCCGACGCCGCGCCGAAAAGGGCAGCTACCGCCTGCTGCTTGAGGACTTCGAACAGCCGTTGCCCGGCCTGCTGGCGCTGTGGGTGGCCGAAGACAGCGACACCCAGACGTCGATCCAGTGGCTGCGCCGCACCTTCGCCGACCGCCTGTGGCTGGCGGTGCACCTGCACTGTGGCCAGGACGATGCGAGGCACCTTGAGCAACGCCTGCAATTGGCGGCCAGCCTGCACATTCCCGCGGTGGCCTGCGGCGATGTGCACATGCATGCCCGCGGTCGCCGGGCCCTGCAAGACACCATGACCGCCATCCGTCATCACGTGCCGGTGGCCGAAGCGGGCACGCGCCTGCACCCCAACGGCGAGCGGCATTTGCGCAGCCTCGACGCCCTGGCCGCGCTGTACCCGCAAAGCCTGCTCGACGAAACCCAGGCCATCGCCCGCCGTTGCAGCTTCGACCTGAGCCAGTTGCGCTACCACTACCCGCGTGAACTGGTGCCTGCCGGCCATGACGCCAAGTCCTGGCTGCGCGCCGTGACCGAAGAGGGCATCGCCGCACGCTGGCCCAAAGGTGTCGAGGCCAAGACCCTGAAGCAGATCAACGACGAACTGGAGCTGATCAGCGAGCTGGGTTACGAGAGTTACTTCCTCACCGTGCACGACATCGTGCGCTTTGCCCGCAGCCGCTCGATCCTGTGCCAGGGCCGGGGCTCGGCGGCCAACTCGGCGGTGTGTTTTGCCCTGGGCATCACCGAGATCCACCCCGGCCTGACGAGCATGTTGTTCGAGCGCTTCCTGTCTCGGGAGCGCAACGAACCCCCGGATATCGATGTCGACTTCGAACATGACCGTCGTGAAGAGGTGCTGCAGTACGTCTTCCAGCGCTACGGCCGCACCCGCGCAGCGCTGACCGCCGTGGTCAGTTGCTACCACGCGGCCGGCGCGGTGCGGGATGTGGCCAAGGCCCTGGGCCTGCCGCCCGACCAGATCAACGCCTTGGCCGACTGCTGCGGGCGCTGGAGCGACGATGCGCCGCCGCTGGCGCGCCTGCGTGAAGGCGGCTTCGATCCCGAGAGCCCGATCCTGCGCCGCGTGCTCACGCTCACCCAGCAACTGATCGGCTTTCCCCGGCACCTGTCCCAGCACCCGGGCGGCTTCGTGATTTCCGAGTACCCCCTGGACACCCTGGTGCCGGTGGAAAACGCCGCCATGGCCGAGCGCACCATCATCCAGTGGGACAAGGATGACCTCGACGCCGTCGGCCTGCTCAAGGTGGATATCCTCGCCCTGGGCATGCTCAGCGCGATCCGCCGTTGCTTCGACCTGCTGCGCCGCCACCGCAACCGTGACCTGGCCCTGGCGACGATCCCCAGGGAAGACCCTGCCACCTACGCCATGATCAGCAAGGCCGACACCATCGGCGTGTTCCAGATTGAGTCGCGGGCGCAGATGTCGATGTTGCCCCGGCTCAAGCCGCAGACCTTCTATGACCTGGTGATCGAAGTGGCGATCGTGCGGCCGGGGCCGATCCAGGGCGGCATGGTGCACCCGTACCTGCGCCGGCGGAATAAGGAAGAGCCGGAGACCTACCCATCGCCTCAACTGGAGGCTGTGCTTAAACGCACCCTGGGCATTCCGCTGTTCCAGGAGCAGGTGATGCAGATCGCCATGGTCGCGGCCGATTATGGCCCCGGTGAAGCCGACCAGTTGCGCCGCTCCATGGCCGCCTGGAAACGCCACGGCGGCCTGGAGCCGCATCAGGAACGCCTGCGCACCGGCATGCTGAAAAACGGTTACAGCGAGGCATTTGCTGCGCAGATCTTCGAGCAGATCAAGGGTTTTGGCAGCTATGGTTTTCCCGAGTCCCACGCGGCCAGCTTTGCCTTGCTGACCTACGCCAGTTGCTGGCTCAAATGTCATGAACCCGCCGCGTTCGCCTGTGCGCTGATCAACAGCTGGCCCATGGGCTTCTACAGCCCGGACCAGATCCTGCAGGACGCGCGGCGCCATCGTTTGCAGATCCGCCCGGTGGACGTGCAGGCCAGCGACTGGGATTGCAGCCTGGAACCCATCGAGGGCGAGCAGCCGGCGATTCGCATGGGGCTGCGCATGATCGCGGGGTTTCGTGAAGAAGATGGACGCCGTATCGAAGCGGCCCGCCAGCAGCGAGCCTTCAGCGATATTGCCGACCTGGACGCCCGTGCCGGGCTGGATGCGCGCACCCAGGCACTGCTGGCCGATTCGGGCGCCTTGCGTGCCTTGGCTGGCAACCGCCACAAGGCGCGCTGGGAAGTGGCCGGGGTGCAAAAGCAGTTGGGGCTGTTTGCCGGGGTGCCCAGCCCCGATGAGGCGGTGGTCGAGCTGCCGGCGCCCACGGTGGGCGAGGACTTGCAGGCCGACTACGCCACCGTCGGCACCACCCTGGGCCCACACCCGCTGGCCTTGCTGCGCGCCGAGTTGCGCAAGCGGCGCTGCCGCAGCTCCCACGAGTTGCTCGCGGTGGAGCATGGGCGCAATGTGAGCGTGGCGGGGCTGGTGACCGGCCGTCAGCGCCCGGGCACCGCCAGCGGCGTGACGTTTGTCACCCTGGAAGACGAGTTCGGCAACCTCAACGTGGTGGTCTGGCGCGACCTGGCCGAGCGTCAACGACAGGCGTTGGTGGGCTCGCGGCTGCTGAAGGTGGACGGGCGCTGGGAGGCGGTGGGTGAAGTGCGGCACCTGATCGCCGGGCGCCTCACCGACTTGTCGCCCCTGCTGGAAGGCATTCATGTGCGCAGTCGGGATTTTCACTGAGGCCAGTGGTTTCTGCTGTAATTACCCCCTAACGTATACGCGTTGAAACGATCTACCGCTGGTGTGCTCAAAACCTTGCCGATGTTTTCTTTTCGCACAGAGCCAACCGATGCAATTTTTATCCAACCCCCACGGCTGTGAAGGCTGGGCCGGTGAAATGGCCCAGCGGATCCGCGCGTTCGATTGGTCGGCCACCGACCTTGGCCCGATCGACAGCTGGTCCACCAGCCTGGCCTGCACCGTACAGATGATGCTGGCGTCACCCGTGCCGATGGTGATGTTGTGGGGGCGAGCGGGGTACATGATCTACAACGACAGCTACTCGACGTTCGCCGGCGGCCGCCACCCCTATTTGCTGGGCACGCCGGTGGAACTGGGCTGGCCGGAAGTGGCCGACTTCAATCGGCATGTGGTCGACACCTGCCTGGCCGGCGGCACCTTGTCGTTCAACAACAAGGACTTGGTGCTGCTGCGCAACGGCAAGCCGGAAGAGGTGTGGCTGGACCTCTACTACAGCCCGGTCGCTGGTAACGACCAGCAGCCAGCCGGGGTGCTGGCGATTGTGGTGGAGACCACCGAGCACGTGCATTCCGAGCGCTTGCGCCAGGAACTCACCCATAACCTGGAGCAACGCGTGGCCGCCGAAGTGCAGGCCCGTTCGGCGGCCGAAGACCAGTTGCGCCAGTCGCAGAAGCTCGAAGCCATTGGCGGCCTCACCGGTGGCGTGGCCCATGACTTCAATAACCTGTTGCAGGTGATCGCCGGCAACCTGCACCTGCTGGCCCGGCACGAACCGGACAACGCCCAGGTGCAACGCCGCGTCAGCGCGGCGATTGCGGCGGTGGAGCGCGGGGCCAAGTTGTCGTCGCAGTTGCTGGCCTTTGCCCGTCGCCAACCGTTGTCGCCGGCGGTGTACAACCCGCAACGCATTTACGCCGGCCTGGGCGAGCTGTTGCAGCGGGCGCTGGGGGAAACCATCCATATCGATGTGCAATTGCCCCAGGATTCCTGGTGCATCAATGTCGACCGCAACCAGTTGGAAAATGCGCTGCTCAACCTGGCGATCAACGCCCGGGACGCCATGAAAG
The DNA here is from genome assembly GCF_059418405.1 of Pseudomonas sp. GW821-FHT09A09. Classification (NCBI taxonomy): domain Bacteria; kingdom Pseudomonadati; phylum Pseudomonadota; class Gammaproteobacteria; order Pseudomonadales; family Pseudomonadaceae; genus Pseudomonas; species Pseudomonas sp. GW821-FHT09A09. The sequence goes on along the minus strand of NZ_JBWKPU010000071.1, from coordinate 3,315 downwards.
GCGAGGGCGTGATTCGCATCACTGGCGAAAACATCATCCTCAACCCCGCCGATTGCGTGGGCAAAAGCATCAAGCCCGGCGAGTACGTGCGCCTGGCGGTCACCGACACCGGTGTGGGCATGTCGCAGACGGTGCTCAAGCGTGCCTTCGAACCCTTCTTCACCACCAAGCGCGAGGGCCAGGGCACCGGCCTGGGCCTGAGCATGGTGTTTGGCTTTGTGCGCCAGAGCGGCGGGCATGTGGAGATGTGGAGCGAGGAGGGCAAGGGCTCGGTGGTGCAGATGTATTTCCCCCACAGCCTGGAGCCGGAAAGCCTCGACATGCACAGTGAACTGGCGCTCCACAGCGGCGGCCAGGAGACCGTCCTGGTGGTGGAAGATAATGAAGGCGTGCGCCTGACGGTGGTCGAGTTGCTGGAGCAGTCGGGCTACACCGTGCTCACCGCCGAAGACGGCGACCGCGCCATGCAGGCATTGCAAGGCGGTGTGCGCCCGGACCTGATTTTCACCGACGTGGTCATGCCTGGCCGCGTCAAAAGCACTGACCTGGCCGATTGGGCCCGGACGCAGCAGCCACCGGTGGCCGTGCTGTTCACCTCGGGCCACACCCGTGACATTCTCTCCAGCAATCACCTGCTGAGCCCCGACATTCACCTGCTGAGCAAGCCCTACAGCCCCGAAGCCCTGACGCAACGGGTGCGCAGCGTGCTCACCGCAAGACAAGGTTGCCCATGACGTCACAGCGTACCCTCCCGCCGATTGCCGCCCACCCCACCGGCTTTGTCCGGGTACGCGGCGCCCGTGAACACAACTTGCGCAACGTCGATGTGGACATTCCCCGGGATGCCCTGGTGGTGTTTACCGGGGTGTCGGGGTCGGGCAAGTCGTCCCTGGCGTTTTCCACCGTGTATGCCGAGGCACAACGGCGCTACTTCGAGTCGGTAGCACCCTATGCGCGGCGGCTGATCGACCAGGTCGGCGTGCCGGACGTCGACTCCATCGAAGGCCTGCCGCCTGCGGTGGCCCTGCAGCAACAGCGCGGTACGCCGAGTGCGCGCTCGTCGGTGGGCAGCGTCACCACCTTGTCGAGCCTGATCCGCATGCTGTATTCCCGTGCTGGCAGCTACCCGCCGGGGCAGGCGATGCTGTATGCCGAGGACTTTTCGCCGAACCTGCCCCAGGGCGCCTGCCCGCAATGCCACGGCCTGGGCCGCGTGTACGAAGTGACCGAAGCGCTGATGGTGCCCGACCCCTCGCTGACCATTCGCCAGCGCGCCGTGGCGTCCTGGCCGTTGGCATGGCAGGGCCAGAACCTGCGCGACATCCTGGTGACCCTGGGCTATGACGTCGACATCCCGTGGCGCGACCTGCCGAAAAAGCAGCGCGACTGGATCCTGTTCACCGAAGAAACCCCTACGGTGCCGGTGTACGCAGGCTTCACCCCGGCGCAGACCCGCGACGCGTTGAAACGCAAGCTGGAGCCGAGTTACCAGGGCACCTTCAGCGGTGCGCGGCGCTACATCCTGCACACCTTCACCCACACCCAGAGCGCGCTGATGAAAAAGCGTGTGTCGCAGTTCATGCAGGGCAGTGCCTGCCCGTTATGCCAGGGCAAACGCCTGACCCAGGCGGCGCTGTCGGTGAAGTTTGCCGGGGTGGATATTGGTGAGTTGTCGCAATTGTCGTTGACGCAGTTGGCCGAGTTGCTGCGGCCGGTGGCGGCGGGGCAGGACCGCATGAAGCTGTCGGTGGAGAAACGCCTGGCAGCCCAGCGTATCGCCCAGGATCTGTTGGAGCGGGTCAGCACCTTGACCGAGCTGGGGCTGGGCTATTTGTCCCTGGAGCGCAGCACGCCGACCTTGTCGTCCGGCGAGTTGCAGCGCTTGCGCCTGGCCACGCAGCTGGGTTCGCAATTGTTTGGCGTGATCTACGTGCTGGACGAACCTTCGGCGGGCCTGCATCCAGCGGATGGCGAGGCGTTGTTCACTGCGCTGGATCGGTTGAAGGCGGCCGGCAATTCGTTGTTCGTGGTGGAGCATGACCTGGAAACCATGCGCCGCGCCGACTGGCTGATCGACGTGGGCCCGGCTGCCGGCGAGCATGGCGGGCAGGTGCTGTACAGCGGCCCGCCTGCGGGGCTGGCACACATCGAGGCGTCGCAAACCCGTGACTACCTGTTTGCCGAGCGCCAGCCGTCGACACAGTCGCGACGTGAGCCGCGTGGCTGGTTGAAGCTCGAAGGCGTGACCCGCAATAACCTCAAGGGCTTGAACGTCGACTTCCCGTTGGGCTGCTTCACGGCGGTCACCGGTATCTCCGGTTCGGGCAAGTCCAGCCTGGTCAGCCAGGCGCTGCTGGAACTGGTGGGCGCCGGCCTCGGCCGCGTGGTGGAAAGCGACGAAGAACCGAGCCTGGAAGACGACGCCCCACAGGCCAGCGGTGGGCATATCAGCAGCGGCCTGGAGGACATCCGCCGCCTGGTGCAGGTGGACCAGAAGCCCATCGGCCGCACGCCGCGCTCCAACCTGGCGACCTACACCGGGCTGTTCGACAACGTGCGCAAATTGTTCGCCGCGACACCGGCGGCCAAAAAGCAGCATTACGACGCGGGGCAGTTCTCGTTCAACGTCGCCAAGGGGCGTTGCCCCCACTGCGAGGGTGAAGGGTTTGTCAGCGTGGAATTGCTGTTCATGCCCAGCGTGTATGCGCCGTGCCCTACCTGCCATGGGGCGCGCTACAACCCCGAAACGTTGGCGATCAAATGGCAGGGCCTGAGCATCGCCCAGGTGTTGGGCCTCACGGTGGAGCAGGCGGTGGAGGTGTTTGCCGAACAGCCGGGGGTGTTGCGTTCATTGCAGGTGCTGCGGGACATCGGGCTGGGTTACCTGCGCCTGGGGCAACCGGCCACCGAGCTGTCGGGCGGCGAGGCGCAGCGCATCAAGCTGGCGACCGAGCTGCAACGCAATGCGCGGGGCGCCACCTTGTATGTGCTGGACGAACCGACCACCGGCTTGCACCCACGGGATGTGGACCGCTTGCTCAGCCAGTTGAATCACCTGGTGGACGCGGGGCACACGGTGGTCGTGGTGGAGCATGAAATGCGCGTGGTGGCCCAAAGTGATTGGTTGATCGACATCGGGCCGGGGGCCGGGGATTTGGGCGGCAAAGTGGTGGCGTGCGGCACACCGCAAACAGTCGCCAAGAGCAAGACCAGCCGCACCGCCCCTTTCCTGGCGCGAGAGCTGACCTAACCGACACTGAAGATCAACTGTAGGAGCCGGCTTGCCGGCGATGGCGTCCTCAAGGGCTCCATCGC
>NZ_JBWKPU010000070.1:0-11011 GCF_059418405.1 Pseudomonas sp. GW821-FHT09A09 | reverse complement strand
AGGTGCCGAGTGTTGGGGCAAGAGCCCTTTGGTTACTTTGGGGCTTTTCCAAAGTGACCCGCCGTAAGGGCGGAACCATAAGTAGCCATCACCTAAATTCCGGATATGACCCCCTTCAAAACCAAAACAACCGAGTCTGCCTCCCCAGCCGTACACAAATTGGTAAACCCCATCAACACCCCCTGCCCACCCCCAGCCTCCAGCGTCCACCCCGACAACGCCTGCACCCCCAACCCCATCTCACCCGCTGCCCGGGCCACCACCGCATCGGGCACGTCCACCAACAACCGCGCCAGCAAGTTAATCCCGCCGGCCTGCTCATCCACCCGCAGAAATTCCGCGCAATGCGCCTGCAACGCCGCCACCAACCACCCCCGCCGCTGCGCATACAACTGACGCATCTTCTTCAAATGCCGCGTGAAATGCCCCTGCTCCAAAAAGTCCGCCGCCGTCAGCTGCAGCAATTGCGCACTGCGCTGCTGCAACACCCGGGCGCTGCGCTCAAAGGGCTCGACCAACGCCACCGGCACCACCAGGTAGCCAAGGCGCAACCCCGGAAACAGCATCTTGCTGAAGCTGCCCGCATAGATCACCCGATCATCGGCATCCTGACTCTTGAGCGCCGCCAGCGGCTGGCCGCGGTAGCGGAACTCACTGTCGTAGTCGTCCTCCACCACCCAACTGCCCTGCTCCCGCGCCCAGCCAAGCAAGGCCTGACGCCGTGCCGGGCTCAGCGCCACGCCCAGGGGACTCTGATGCGCCGGGGTGACAATCGCCAGCCGCGCCTGAAGCTCACGCTGCATACCCTGCTCAACATCCAGCCCGTCTTGATCCACGGGCACCGGCACCAGCTCTACGCCCTTGTGCTGCAGCAACTGCCGCGCATGCAGATACCCCGGGTCTTCGAACCAGCAACGCTGCCCCGCCATCTCCAACGCATCGCACAATAACGCCAAGCCCCCCGAATACCCCGCACACACAAACACCTGGGAAGGCGCGCACTCCACGCCCCGGTACAGCGCCAGGTAGCTGGCGATCGCCACGCGCAGGGCCTGCACGCCACACACATCGCCCATGGCCAGGCTGTCGGCGTCGGTGCGGCGCACTTGCTGGGTGACCAGCCGCGCCCAGAGTTTGCGCGGGAAGGCATCCAGTGCCGGCAGGCCCATTTGCAGGGGGCGCGGGCCGCAGGTGACAGGGGCCGGCACCGGCACGGGTTTTAACGCCAACTGCGCCAGCGATTCGGCAACCACCGTGCCCGCCTGCCCACGGGCTTCAAAAAAACCTTCACTGACCAGCAACTGGTACGCCGTTTCCACCGTGCCCCGCGCCACCTTGAGTTCCTGGGCCAATGCGCGCACCGACGGCACGCGCTCGCCGGGGCGCAGTTGGCCCTGGTCGATGGCCAGGCGAAAACGCCGGTAGATTTCCTGGTACTTGGGCAGTGACGACATCGCAATCGGGCTCGGCGGGAAGACAAGGCGAAGTCTGATCATGTCCCAACCCACTTGTCCAATCATGCCCCTGTCGAGCGCGGCAGCGGCCGCCGAAAATGGCGCACCCCCTGACGAACACAAGGATCGCACCATGAAACACCGCCTCGATTACGCCCTGGCCGCCCCTGCCGGCTACAAAGCCCTGGGTTCAGTACACAGCTATGTCCACGGCTGCGGCCTGGAAAAAGAACTGATCGACCTGGTGTACCTGCGCGTCTCGCAGCTCAACGGCTGCGCCTACTGCCTGGACTCCCACTCCCGCGACCTGCTCAAGCTGGGCGTGAGCCTGGAAAAAATCATGCTGCTGGCGGCCTGGCGCGAGGGTTTGCCGCTGTACACCCCACGTGAGCAAGCCGCCTTGGCCTGGGCCGAGACGGTCACCCACGTGGCGCAGACCCAGATTCCCGATGCCGATTACGCCGAGGCCACGGCGGTGTTCAGCGAGAAGGAAATCGCCGACCTGACCCTGGCGATTGCCCTGATGAATGCCCTGAACCGCGTCGCCATCAGCTTTCGCAAAGTGCCGGCGGCGATCAAGGCGCACCTGGAGAACCTCGACCATGAATGAGCACGTCGAATTCACCCCCATGGAAACCGAAGCCGACTGCCTCGCCAGCTTTGCCGTGATGCAGCAGCTGCGCCCGCACCTCACGGATGCGCCAGCGTTTGCCCGGCAAGTCCAGCGCCAGCGGCAGAACGGCTACCACCTGCTGGCCGCCTGCGAGAACGGCAAGGTCATCGGCCTGATCGGCTACCGGCACACCGAGAACACCCTGTATGGCCGCTTCATCTATGTGGATGACCTGGTGGTAGACGCCGCGCTGCAACGCCGTCGCCTGGGGGAACAGCTGCTCGACCGCGTGCGTGAGGAAACCCGCGCCCTGGGTTATCGCTACCTGGTCCTGGACACCGGCATGCACATGGCCCTGGCCCAGCGTTTCTACTTCCGCCAGGGCTTGTTGCCCAAGGGCATGCATTTTTCCCAGGACCTGAGCCAATGACCCGCGCCCTGCTCCTCAGTTTCAGCCCCCACGGCAAGGCCGCGCACACCTTCAAGCTGGCCCGCGCCTTCTTAAAGGACCTGGTGCCGGGTGCTGAGGTCATCGAGCGCGACTACGGCGGCCAGGCGCTGCCACCGCTGACCCGCGAGTACGCCAATGCCTTGACCAGCGCGGGCGGGCTGAGTGGAAACGCCACGGCCTTGTCGGAACAGTTGATCGTTGAACTGGAGGCCTGCGACCTGCTGATCATTTGCACCCCGGTGCACAATTTCACCGTGCCGGCCGCGCTCAAGGCCTGGATTGACCATGTGGTGCGCATCCAGCGCAGTTTCACGGTCAATGAACAGTTTGAAAAAGTCGGCCTGCTGGACGACCGGCGCACCTTCGTGCTGGTCAGTTCCGGCAATTCGCGCAAGGGCCATGAGCCGGACTTTCTCACCCCCTACATGGCCGCCATCCTCGCCACGGTGGGGATCCGCAGCGTGGAGTTCGTCTACCTGGGCGCCATGGTGCGGGGTGAAGACGCGGTCAAACGGGCCGTCGAGCAGGCCCATCGGCAACTGTCGGAGGCAATCAGCACTGGCCTATAAAATTAATGGCGCTAGAATCGGCGCCATTCTTTGCCCGCCTCCCTGACACGAGCCTCTCCATGAGCTTTGATTTCGACACGATCCACCCTCGCCTCGGCACCGGCAGCACCAAGTGGAACCGTTACCCGCAAGACGTTTTGCCGATGTGGATCGCCGACATGGACATCGCCGCGCCACCCGCCATCCTGCAGGCATTGCACGCGCGCCTCGACCAGCAAGTGCTGGGCTACAGCGTGGCTGGCCCGGACGTACGCGATGCCATCGTCGCGGACCTGTGGGCCAAGTACGCCTGGCGCGTGTTGCCCGAAGAGCTGTTGTTCCTGCCCGGCGTAGAGCCAGGTTTCAACATGGCCCTGCATGCCTTTGTGCAACCGGGCCAGCCGGTGGTGCTGCAAACCCCCAACTACCGCCCGATCCGCCTGGCGCCCGGCCACTGGAACCTGCCGCGTATCGAAGTGCCGTTCGAGCTGATCGACGGCGAATACCACACCCCGCTGCCTGCAATGCGCGAAGCCCTCAAGGGCGCCGGCGCGCTGCTGCTGAGCAACCCGCACAACCCCATGGGCAAGGTTTTCCCCCGCGAAGAGCTGCAAGCCGTGGCCGACGCGTGCCTGGAAAACTGCGCACTGATCATCAGTGATGAAATCCACGCCGAGCTGTGCTTCGACGGCCGTCGCCACATCCCCACCGCCAGCCTCAGCCCGGAGATCGCCCAGCGCACCATCACCCTGATGTCGGCGAGCAAGGCCTACAACGTGGCCGGCCTGAAGACCTGTTTCGCCGTGGTGCAGAACGCTGAAATTCGCGAGCGCTTCAACAACGCACGCTGCGGCATGGTCGACAGCGTCAGCCCCCTGGGCCTGGAAGCCACCCGCGCCGCCTACAGCCAGTGCGGCGAGTGGCTGGACGCGCTGGTGCAGTACCTGCAAGCCAACCGTGACTACCTGTTGAACGCCGTGCAAACCCGTTTGCCGGGCGTGGTGATGCACGCACCACAAGGCACCTACCTCGCCTGGCTCGATTGCAGCGCCCTGGGCCTGGACGATCCGCAGCAGTTCTTCCTCGAACAAGGCAAGGTCGGCTTGAGCGCCGGCATCGAGTTCGGTGATGACAGCCAGCAGTTCGTGCGCCTGAACTTCGGCTGCCCGCAGTCGATGCTGGAGGAAGGCCTGCAACGCATGGAGCAGGCGCTGCGCCACCGCCGGGCCTAATTCACAACTTTTCGCAACGAGTGCCCAACCCCTGCTGTTACTGTTTTTACCGCTACGTCCCACCGGTAACAGTAGGAGTTCCATGGCATGACGACACAGCCCCTCGATCGTACGTCCGACCCCAAAGCCCTTCCCCGCACGCCGCCCAAGTCCGGCGCAGCGTTCCATGTGCTGCTCAAGAACAGCGCCAACAAGAAGGTCGAGGCCCAGGACAAGACGCCGTCAGGGCTGGATGCCAGCAAGCAGCAAGGCTATGAACTGGCTGCCAAGGACGCCACACCGCCGCCGGCCCTCGCCGACTACAAGGCCATCGGCCCACCCGACGAGGTCGGCCCCGGGCTGATCCGCTATGAAACCCAGGATGGCAAGAAAGTCATCGTCAGCGAGCACGACAGCCCGGACCTGTTCAAGCAGGTCAGCGAAGACTTCAAGGCGCTCTCCGGCGTGGTCGCCAGCCAGAATGCCGGCTATCAAAGCCTTGGCGGCGACGCCACGGCCCCGGAAAAACTCGCCGACTACAAATCCCTAGGCCCACCGGATGAAACCGGCCCGGGCGTGATCCGCTACGAGACCCAGGACGGCAGCAAGTTCGTCGTCAGCCAGCGCGACAACCCCGAAGCGTTCCAGAAAGCCAAGAACGACTACGAAAGCTTCATGGGCCTCTCCAGCAGTGAAGACGCCGGCTACAAGCGTGCCAGCGACAACGAAGTGTGGCCGCCCTACGCCGGCACCACCGTCGGCCCTGAAGATGAAGTGGGCCCGGGCCTGATCCGCTTTGAAAGCAACGGCCAAAAAATGGTCGTGGCCCGCGACGACAACCCCAAGCTGTTCGACTACCTGGCCGGCCTGCACGAGGTCTACACCCACCCGGACAAAAAAGCCGTGGTCGAAGGCGAACTCAACAACGGCGCGGTGCTCGCCGATGCCAACACCCCGATTCCAGGGCTGAACGACTACAAGACCTTCAGCTGGAACAACGACCAGAAAGACAGCATCCTCACCTACGAACTGCACGACGGCACCAAGGTGGTGGTGTCGTCCGACGTCAGCCCCGAGCTGTTCAAGAACGTCGCGACCGCCCATGACACCTGGGACAAGATCCACACCAGCGAAGACGCCGGCTACAAGCTGGCCGGGCCGAATGATTTCCTGAAAAACACCGACATCACCTTCGGCTCCCCGGATGAACTGGGTGACGGCTTGATCCGCTATGAAACCAGCGAAGGCAAGGTCATCGTGTCCAAGGAGCTGAGCCCGCAGCTCTACGACGACGTCAAGGCCAAGTGGGACGCCTTCAGCGCCGGCGCGGTGGACGACACCCGCAGCAAGCACAACCTGCCCAAGGCCGGCGACCTCGATGTGCTGAACATGGACACCGGCGTGCACGCCGATGAAAAGGACGACAAGTCGCCGACCCTCAGCGTCAGCGAACTGGCCACCACCCAGTTGATCGACACCTACCGCGCCGGCGTCAAGGACGGCTCGATTCCCAAGGACGATCCTCGAGCCAAGCTGGTCCGCGCCCTGGAAGCCCAGGCCGCCTACCAGAACGGCCATGGCATCACCGGCTACGAAGAAGCGCGACGCCCGTTCAACACCACCTGGCGCGAGTTCGATGACAAGCAGACCGAGCTGACCTCGGCCGACATGCACGACATCATCGACGGCAAGGCCGTGCAGCAACAGATTGGCGAGCTGTTCAAAGACCCGACCGTGCAGGCCGACTACAAGTCGAAGATGGACGACGCCATCAACAAACTGCCGAACAAGGACGAGATCAAGCAGAAGCTGCTGGACCTCACCGCCAACCCGGACTACGTGTTGTACCTCAAGGACCTGCAAGACCAGGGCAAGACCTCCGAGGCACAAAAGGACCTCAGCGACACCCTCACCTCGTTGTCGCTGTTCGACCCGGAAGCTGCAAGCAAGGCCGCGCAGAACATCCAGGCCGACGGATTGACCACCGACCTCAACGCGATCCTCTCGGACCCGAGCAAAATCTCCGACGAGAACAAGGAACTGGCGACCAAGGACTTGTTCGGCCTGCTCAAGGGCGTGCTCAAGGGCACCCTGCTCGACCTGCCGCGCCGCTCCCAGGAAACCCTGGAGAAATTCCTCAACGAAGGCCTGGAAGGCAAGGAAAAATCCTCCGCCGTCACCAAGGCCCTGGAAGAACTCGGCGAGGTCTACAAGAACAACGGCGTGATCAGCGAAGCCGACCTCAAGACCGCGCTGAGCAAGCCCTATATCCCGGTGGCTGATCGCGGCATGCTCGGCGAGGTGTTCCACACCCTCAACAGCAAGGGCATCCTCGGCTCCCTCGGCGCGGGCGTGACCATGTTCTCGGCGATTTACCAACTGGTGGGCAAAGGCGGCAAGCTGGGTGAAACCCCGGCCCAGCGCATGACCATCGCCAAGGACTTCCTCAGCTTCGCCGGTGGCTCCAGCCACTTCGTGCGCCTGGGCGACAAGATCGGCGAAACCCTGGGCAAAGGCGGCCTGGTGGACTTCCTCGGGTTGGACAAGACCCTGCCGGAAATCTGGGGCAAGACCGGCCTGCAGGAGCCGAACTTCGAGTTCCGCACCAGCGAGTTGCCCACCGAGGTCAAGAACAAGATCGCTACCGCTCTCGACGCCGTGCCTGATAGCCAGTACGACGGCATTTCCAAGCTGTTCGGCGAGGGCGACAAAGCCGTCACCGAGGCCACCGAAGGCCTGGCCACTCACCTGGACGACGGCCTGGCCGCCGCGGGCGCAGCCAAGTTGGGCGCGTCCAAGTCAGCCAAGATTGCCGGCTCGGTGATCAAGGTGCTCGGCCCGGCGACGGACATCGCCGGGGGGTTTGCCGATATCGTGCTGGGCGCCTTGGCGATCAAGAGCGGTGTCGACAGCAAAGACCCATTGGCCCAAGCGGCGGGCGGCCTGCAAGTGGCGGGCGGTGCATTCGGCGCCTCGGCTGGGGTACTGGGCGCCGCCGCACTGTTTGGCGCAGGCACGGCGGCGGCGCTGACCGGGCCGTTGTTCCTGGTGGGTGTGGTACTGGCGGTGGTGGGCGGGATCATCGGCTACTTTGTCGACCACAACAAAAAGCAGAAGGCCACCGAGAAGGAAAACGACTGGTACCGCGACCTGGCCGGCGACGGTCTGTTGCAGGACAACTGGGCTGACAAGGTCGAGTACGCCCACTACGAAATCCACCACTACGGCGGCCGCGATACACCGACCGACGACAGTATCTTTCGCTTCCAGCAATCGGAATGGGAGCACTTCGACGAAACGCCACAAAAAGGTGGCTCGTCGAGCAATCGGCTGGATGGCGACTTGCACAAGCACTACGAAGACCCGAACACGCCGCCCAAGCAACTGCCGTCGGACGCCCCGCCGGAGAAACCGCAACCCCATCCACCGGGAGGCAGCGGCGCGAAAATCATCTGACCACCTGACAGACTGATACACCCTAATGTGGGAGCTGGCTTGCCTGCGATGACGGAGTCACTGTCGACATTTTTGTCGGCAGGTACATCGCTATCGCAGGCAAGCCAGCTCCCACATTGGGTTTGGATATTGAGGTTTACAACTTGGCGATGGAGACTTCAGTCGACTTCACAAAGGCAATCACCTCACTGCCCACCTTCAATTCCAGATCACGCACCGAGCGGGTGGTGATCACCGAGGTCACGATACCGGACGCGGTCTGCACGTCGATCTCAGACACCACTTCCCCCAGCAGGATTTCCTTGATCACGCCCTTGAACTGGTTGCGCACGTTGATCGCTTTGATGGTCATGTCGGCTTTCCTTTTGGCTGTTGGGTCAATCCGCACGAATGCGCAGGCCCTCAAAATGCGCCAACGCAGAAGACATTAAAAGGAATATATAACTCTTTATTTATTCCATAACGATATATGAGAACTGTTTGCCTGCCAACAGTCGATCAACACTCTGCCCTCTTCCATCACAGTACGCTGAACGTAAAACCCCGCAAATGCGCCTCCGGGCGAGCTGGCACAGAGACTGCATATTCCTATAAAGCATGATGGAACATGCCGATTCAGTTTTCTGAATATAAGAAAAAGCCTTCTCTCAACGCCTTGTTCGCTTATGTAGCCCGGAGCTGTTCCATGACCCTCTTCACCACACGTTTACTCGGCGCGTGCGCCCTCGCCTTGTGCCTTCAACCCCAAGCATTTGCCGCGGAAACCGACCCCGCGCAAGTCAACCTGGATTACGCCTACTACTCACCGGTGAGCCTGGTGCTCAAGCATTTCGGCTGGCTGGAGCAGGCACTGCCGCAGAGCAAAGTCGGCTGGGTACTGAGCCAGGGCAGCAACCGCTCGCTGGAGTACCTGAACAGCGGTGGCGTGGACTTCGCCTCGTCGGCCAGCCTGTCGGCGGTGTTGAGCCGCGCCAATGGCAGCCCGATCAAATCGGTGTACGTCTACAGCCGCGCCGAATGGACCGCGCTGGTGGTGCGCAAGGACTCGCCATTCAAGAGCGTCACCGACCTCAAGGGCAAGAAAATCGCCGCCACCAAGGGCACCGACCCCTACTTGTTCACCCTGCGCAGCCTGCAAAAAGCCGGGCTGAAAAAAGACGACGTGGAACTGGTGCACCTGCAACACCCGGACGGCCGCACCGCGCTGGAGAAAGGTGACGTGGACGCCTGGGCCGGTCTCGACCCGCACATGGCCGCCAGCGAAATCCAGGCCGGTTCGCGCCTGCTGTACCGCAACAAGGACTTCAACAGCTACGGCGTGGTCAGCGTCACCGAGAAGTACGCCAAGGAGCACCCGCAGACCATCACCAAGGTACTCGGTGCCTATGAAAAAGCTCGCGACTGGGCGGTCAAGCACCCGGATGAATTCGCCAAGTTACTCGCCGACGAGTCCGGCCTGCCGCTGGAAGTGGCCAAGTTGCAGTTGTCGCGCACCGACTTGAGTACACCCTTCCTGAGCAGCAAGGATGTGGTGGCGTCCAAGGCGGCTGCACCGATTTTGGTGTCCGAAGAGTTGGTGCGCAAAGGCGTGAATGTGGACCAGGTGATCGACCAGTTGATCGACACCTCGTTCGGCCACTGAGGAGCGCACCATGACAGGCAAAACCCAAGCACTGCCCCTTGCCGCGCCGGTAGTGATTAACCGCAGCGCGTGGCCGCGCCGCCTCAAGGGGCTGGTGTTGCCGGTGCTGATCCTGCTGGTGCTGGAGGTGGTGGTGCGTGTGGGTTGGCTGCCGTCGTACCAGATGCCCGCGCCCAGCGAGATTGCGGCAACCCTCACCGACCTCGCCGAAGGCGCCTTGTGGAAACACATCAGCGCCAGCCTGTTGCGGGTGCTGCTGGGCTTTGCCATCGGCGCCGGGCTGGCCCTTGTGTTTGCCGCCTGGGTCGGCCTGAGCCGCGAGGCCGAAGCCTACCTGGAACCGACCTTCGCCGGGCTGCGCTCGATCCCGAGCCTGGCCTGGGTACCGTTGTTGCTGCTGTGGCTGGGCATCGATGAAACCTCCAAGATCGTACTGATCGCGATTGGCGCGTTTTTCCCGGTGTACCTCAACGGCGTGGCGGCGATCCGCGACATCGACCGCAAGCTGGTGGAGGTCGGGCAGATGTACGGTTTCAGCAGGCGCCGGCTGGTACGGCGAATCCTGTTGCCCGCCGCCCTGCCCGGTCTGTTTACCGGGTTGCGCAGTGGCTTGAGCCTGGCGTGGATGTTCCTGGTGGCCGCCGAGTTGATCGCCGCCACCAAGGGCCTGGGGTATTTGCTCAGTGACGGACGGGAAACCTCACGGCCAGACATCGTACTGGCAGCCATCATCGTGTTGGCGGTACTCGGCAAGATCACCGACGGCCTGTTGGCGGCGCTGGAAAAACGCTGCCTGGCGTGGCGCGACACCTTCAATGGCCAAGGAGCGGAGCAATGAGCAGCCAACCGTTGTTGCAGATCCATGTTCAACGCAAAAGCTTCGCCACCACCACCGTGCTCAAGGAGGTGCGCCTGGCCTTGCAACCGCGTGAGGCCGTCAGCCTGCTGGGTCCCAGTGGGTGCGGCAAAAGCACACTGCTGCGGATCGTGGCCGGGTTGGAGCAGGACTATCAAGGTGAGCTACGCAGCCCTGAGGGCGAGGTCGCTTTCGTGTTCCAGGAACCCCGGCTGATGCCTTGGCTCACGGTGGAACAGAACATCGGTTTCAGCGATGACGACCGTTATGACAAAGCCTGGGTCACGCAATTGATCGAAGAAGTCGGCCTCAAGGGCTTCGCCCAGGCCCTGCCCAAGGCGTTGTCCGGCGGCATGGCGCAGCGCGTGGCCATCGCGCGCGGCTTGTATTCGCGCCCGCAGGTGTTGCTGCTGGATGAGCCGTTCAGTGCGGTGGATGCCTTCACCCGCATGAAACTGCAGGACTTGCTGCTGCAACTGGCGGCGCACCATGCCATCGCGTTGTTGCTGGTGACCCATGATGTGGATGAGGCGCTGTATTTAAGTGATCGGGTATTGGTGATGGACAACCGGCCGAGCAGTATTCGTCAGGAACTCGCGGTGGATTTACCGCACCCGCGTGACCGGCGTGATCCGTTGCTGGCCCAGCTCAAGGCGTTGTCTTTGACCGAGCTGCAACGCGCCCACGTCATCTGACCCGATCCTTGCCGGCGATAGCGATTTCACTAACGCTGCACTCTGTAGGAGCCCGGCTTGCCGGCGATGGCGTCCTCAAGGGCCC
>NZ_JBWKPU010000069.1:0-12234 GCF_059418405.1 Pseudomonas sp. GW821-FHT09A09 | reverse complement strand
TTGCCGGCGATGGCGATCTCACGGGCGCCATCGCCGGCAAGCCGGGCTCCTACAGGGATTGTGGTGAGGCCATCAGACCTTCTTGTAAAGCTGGCTGCCTTCCTGCTTGAACCGCTCCGCCTGCTCCGCCAAGCCCTTGGCCACATCCACGTCCACCGCTTCGATGCGCTGGTTGGCGGCGTACTCACGCACTTCCTGGGTGATTTTCATCGAGCAGAACTTCGGCCCGCACATCGAGCAGAAATGCGCGACCTTGGCGGAGTCCTTCGGCAAAGTTTCGTCGTGGTAGGAGCGTGCGGTGTCCGGGTCCAGGCCGAGGTTGAACTGGTCTTCCCAACGGAATTCAAAGCGCGCCTTGCTCAAGGCGTTGTCGCGAATCTGCGCGCCCGGGTGCCCCTTGGCCAGGTCTGCCGCGTGTGCAGCGATCTTGTAGGTGATGATCCCGGTCTTCACGTCATCCTTGTTCGGCAAGCCCAGGTGTTCCTTGGGCGTGACGTAGCAAAGCATGGCGCAACCGAACCAGCCGATCATCGCGGCGCCAATACCCGAGGTGATGTGGTCGTAGCCCGGCGCAATGTCGGTGGTCAGCGGGCCGAGGGTGTAGAACGGCGCCTCGTCACAGCACTCCAGTTGCTTGTCCATGTTCTCCTTGATCAACTGCATCGGCACGTGGCCGGGGCCTTCGATCATGGTTTGCACGTCGTGCTTCCAGGCGGTCTTGGTCAATTCGCCGAGGGTTTCCAACTCGCCGAATTGCGCGGCGTCGTTGGCGTCGGCAATCGAGCCCGGGCGCAGGCCATCGCCAAGGGAGAAGCTGACGTCGTAGGCCTTCATGATTTCGCAGATTTCGTCGAAATGCGTGTAGGTGAAGTTCTCTTTGTGGTGGGCCAGGCACCATTTGGCCATGATCGAACCGCCACGGGACACGATGCCGGTCACGCGCTTGGCGGTCAGCGGCACATAGCGCAGCAGCACGCCGGCGTGAATGGTGAAGTAGTCGACGCCCTGCTCGGCCTGTTCGATCAGGGTGTCGCGGAACAGCTCCCAGGTCAGGTCTTCGGCGGCGCCGCCGACTTTTTCCAGTGCCTGGTAGATCGGCACCGTACCGATCGGTACCGGCGAGTTGCGGATGATCCACTCGCGGGTTTCGTGAATGTGCTTGCCGGTGGACAAGTCCATCACGGTGTCCGAGCCCCAGCGAATGCCCCAGGTCAGTTTCGCCACTTCTTCTTCGATGGACGAACCCAGGGCGCTGTTGCCGATGTTGCCGTTGATCTTCACCAGGAAGTTACGGCCGATGATCATCGGTTCCAGTTCGGTGTGGTTGATGTTGGCCGGGATGATCGCGCGGCCGCGGGCGATTTCTTCGCGTACAAATTCGGGGGTGATGATCTTCGGCACGCTGGCGCCAAAGCTGTGGCCGGCATGCTGCTGGTCGAGCAGGCCGGTGGCACGGGCCTCTTCCAGCTTCATGTTTTCGCGGATGGCGACGTATTCCATCTCGGCGGTGATGATGCCTTTGCGCGCGTAGTGCATCTGCGTGACGTTGGCACCGGCCTTGGCGCGGCGTGGATTCTTCACGTGGGCGAAGCGCAGGGCGGTCAGCTCGGCATCGCTGAGACGCTGCTGGCCGAAGTGCGAGGTGAGGCCTGGCAGGCGCTCGGTGTCGTTGCGCACTTCGATCCACGGCGAGCGCACGTCGGCCAGGCCTTTGCGCACGTCGATGATCACGTTGGGGTCGGTGTAGGGGCCGGAGGTGTCGTACACGGTGACAGGGGCGTTGATTTCACCGCCGAAATCGGTGGGGGTCACGTCCAGGCTGATTTCGCGCATCGGCACGCGAATGTCCGGGCGGGTGCCTTGTACGTAGATTTTTTGCGAGCGGGTAAACGGCTGCACGGAGCCGGAGTCGACTTGGGCCGATTCACTCAGGTGCACGGTATTTTTTAATTTTGTAGTCATCACGGGCTCTCCAACTATCCAGGCGGTGGATTTTTGTCGGAGCGAACCTGGGACGGATGGACGCACTGAAACCAGTGCTGTGCTTGGTGCACGAGGGCTGCTCAATAAATGAACAGCATCCCGGACGAAGCACAAGAGGACTCGCCGGGTGACGAGAAATCTTGTTCCCTACGCAGGCGCTAACCTGATCAGGTTCAACGGGATCCGGTATTTACCGATCTCAGCCTTCCAACAAGGCACCCCGACAAGAACGCGGCCAGTCTAGACCATGCCGTGGGCAAATTGCCAATGGCGGTGCATTCAGCGTGATGAATGGCGTGATTGCAGGATTGTTGTGCCGTGATCTGGCCACTACACTCGGGAGCCGCCTCAAGGCTTGACGCCAGGAATGGCCAGCCTTAGCCTTGGGCGCTAAATTATCGCCGTAATATTCACTCTAGGGATCGCCTCATGCTGCGCAAACTCTCACTGGCTCTCGCCGTGTCTTGTGCGACCAACGGAATGGTCTGGGCAGCAGAAGCGCCCTTGTCCGCCAAAACCGACCTGGTCAGCGTCTACCAGGAGGCGGTGAACAACAACGCCGACCTGGCCGCTGCCCGCGCCCAATACGGCGCGCAGAAAGAAGTGGTGCCCCAGGCCCGCGCCGGGTTGCTGCCGAACCTGTCGGCCGGCGCCGACAGCAACAACGTGCGCACCCAGATCGACCAGCCCGCCGCCACCGTCAACCGTGATGCGCATTCCTGGCGGGCCACCCTCAGCCAGCCGCTGTTTCGTGCCGATCGCTGGTTCCAGTTGCAAGCTGCCGAAGCCGTCAACGAGCAGGCCTCGCTGCAACTTTCGGCCACCGAGCAAAACCTGATCCTGCAAAGCGCTGAAAACTACTTCGCCGTGCTGCGCGCCCAGGACAATCTGGCTTCGACCAAGGCCGAAGAAAACGCCTTCAAGCGCCAGCTCGATCAGTCCAACGAACGCTTTGATGTCGGCCTGTCGGACAAAACCGACGTGCTGCAATCCCAAGCCAGCTACGACACAGCGCGCGCCAACCGCATCGTTGCCCAGCGCCAGGTGGATGACGCCTTCGAGGCGCTGATCACCCTGACCAATCGTCAGTACAACTCGATCCAGGGCATTGTCCACACGCTCCCGGTGCTGCCACCGGCGCCGAATGACGCCAAGGCCTGGGTTGAAACGGCTGGCCGCCAGAACCTGAACCTGCTCGCCAGCAACTACGCCGTCACTGCCGCCGAAGAGACCCTCAAGCAGCGCAAGGCCGGTCATGCTCCGACCCTCGACGCCGTGGCGCAGTATGAAAAAGGCGACAACGACGCGCTGGGCTTCAGCAACCCGAACCAGTTGCCGGTGCCCTACGGGGGCGATGTGTCCCAGCGCACTATCGGCCTGCGCTTGAACATCCCGATCTACAGCGGCGGCCTGACCAGTTCGCAAGTGCGCGAATCCTATTCGCGCCTGGACCAGACCGAACAGCAACGTGAAGGCCTGCGCCGCCAGGTGGTGGAAAACACGCGTAACCTGCACCGCGCGGTAAATACCGACGTGGAACAGGTGCAGGCACGCCGCCAGTCGATCATCTCGAACCAGAGCGCGGTGGAAGCCACGGAGATCGGTTACCAGGTGGGTACGCGCAACATCGTCGACGTACTGGACTCACAGCGTCAGCTGTATTCGTCGGTGCGCAACTACAACAACAGCCGCTACGACTACATCCTCGACAACCTGCGTCTGAAGCAAGCAGCGGGCACTTTGAACCCGGGGGATCTGCAGGACCTGACGCGTTACCTCAAGGCTGACTACAACCCTGACAAGGACTTCCTGCCGCCCGACCTGGCCAAAGCCGCGGCCGAGCAGCTCAAGGCCCGCCCGGGTAATTAAGCCCACCCCAAAACCACTGTGGGAGCTGGCTTGCCTGCGATGCAGACACCTCGGTGCAGCTGAAGTACCGAGATGATGCAATCGCAGGCAAGCCAGCTCCCACAGTTTTATCGGTGTTGTTTCAGTAGGTGATGAGTCGATCGAGGCCATCCAGCAAGCGCTTTAACGCGCCCTGGTTGGCCTGCATCACCGCAAGCCCCGCCTGTCCCATCTTGTGCGCATCCTGCGGCAACTCGAACAACTGGCGCACCGCCTCAGCCAAACCTTGCGCATCATCGACCTCACGCAGCGCCCCGGCGTCGCGCATCATCGCGGTGATTTCGAGGAAGTTGAACACGTGCGGCCCCATGATCACCGGCAACGCCAGCGCCGCAGGTTCCAACGGGTTGTGCCCGCCGGTTGGCACCAGGCTGCCGCCGACAAAGGCGCTGTCAGCCAGCGCATACAGAAACAGCAACTCGCCCATGGTGTCGCCGAGCAACACCGAGGTCTGCGGGGTGACCGGCTCACCACTGGAACGACGCGCCGTGGCAAACCCGTGTTGCTGGCACAGTTCGAACATCGGGCCGAAACGTTCCTGATGGCGCGGCACCAGAATCAGCAGCGCATTCGGGTAGCTGTCGAGCAATTGGCGGTGGGCAGCCAGCACTACCTCGTCTTCACCTTCGTGGGTACTGGCGGCGATCCACACCGGACGCTCGCTGGCGCCCCACTGTTCGCGCAACGCTGCGGCACGCACCGGCAATTGCGGGTCGATGGTCAGGTCGAACTTGATCGAACCGGTCACCTCGACCGTTTGCGGGCGCGCGCCAAGGCTGAGGAAGCGCTGGGCCTCGGTGTGCGTCTGCACCGCCAGCAAACTCATCTCGGCCAGCATCGGCGCGGTCAGCTTGGCGAAACGGCCATAGCCCTTGGCCGAACGCGCTGACAACCGCGCATTGGCCAGCGCCACCGGAATCCCGCGCTGGGCACAGGCGTGGATGTGGTTGGGCCACAGTTCGGTTTCCACGATTATCGCCAGTTTCGGCTGCACACGATCAAGGAAACGCTTGGCCGCACACGGCACGTCATAGGGCAGGTAGCAGTGCTGGATGCGCGGTTCATTGGCAAACATCGCCTGAATGCGCTCGGAGCCGGTCGGCGTCATGCACGTGACCGTGATCGGCAACGTGGGATGACGTTGCAACAACTCGCGCACCATCGGCGCGGCGGCGATGCTCTCGCCCACCGACACCGCGTGCACCCAGATCCCGCCCGGCTGCATCACCGGCAAGCCGCAGGAAAACCGCTCGCCGACGCGCTTGGCGTAGGCCGGCGCCTTGCGCGCACGCAGCCACAGACGTAAAGCCACCAACGGCAGCGCCAGGTAAAACAGACAGCTGTAGAGAGTTCTATTCATGGCGGCGGAGTTTATCGGCTTTTTCAGTCAATCGCCTGCAAGCACTCAGCAAAACGTTTGGCCAGGAAGCGCGCAGCGGGGCCCAAGTGCTCATCGCGGCGCCACACCAGCTCCACCACCAGGGCTGGCGGCGTCCACTCGCTGTCCAGCTCGACCATCTGCTGCTGGTAGGTCGGGTACTGCACGATATGCCGGGGCAGCCAGGCCCAGCCCAGGCCGCTCATCAGCCATTCGGCCAGTACGTAGAAGCTGTCGGCACGCCACACCAGGGGGCTCGCGGCCTCGCTGCCGGGGTAGACGCTGGTTTGCGTCGACATCAGCAACTGGCGGAACTGCGCCAGGCGCTTGCAATCCACGTAGGTCTCTTTCGCCAGCGGGTGATTCACGCCACAGACCGTGACCATTTCCACACTGCCCACCACCCGCCGCTCAAGGGCCTCGGGGATCTGGTCGTGATAGAACAACAGACCCAGGTCAGCCTTGCGCTCCACCAATTTGCGCGCCACGTCCCCTTGAGCCGCGCTGGACAGTTGCACTTCCAGATGAGGGTATTGACCAGCCAACGCCTCAAGGCTGTCGAGCACCGGCTGGAACAGCATGGCTTCATCCTGGGCCAGGCGCAGCAACGCTTCCTCGCCACGCGTCAAAGAGAGTGCCCGACCATTGAGACGCTCACACTGGCGCAACACCTCGCGGGCCTCTTCCAGTAGCACGCTGCCAGCTTCGGTCAAGATGGGCTGGCGCCCGCTGCTGCGTTCAAACAGGGTCAGCCCCAAGTCCGCCTCCAGCAGGGCAATCGCGTTGCTTACCGCCGATTGCGCCTTGCGCTGGCCGCGCGCTACGGCCGAAAACGAACGCTGTTCGGCGACGCTGACAAACAGGCGCATCTGGTCCAGGTTCCATTGCACACTCATGGCTCAACCCATCTTCAATTCGGATAGGTAATGACTTTACCCCATCTGTCGAACCCCTAAAATGCCAACCCTGTAGAAACCCACTCCGAGGATTACCACCATGAATGCCGCCTACGTTTATCTGGCCATTGCCATCTGCTCGGAAGTGATCGCGACCGTTTCCATGAAAGCCATCAAGGGGTGGAGCACGCCCATCCCCTTGCTGCTGGTGATCGTCGGTTATGGCGTGGCGTTCTGGATGCTGACGCTGGTGGTGCGCACCGTACCGGTGGGCGTGGCCTATGCGGTCTGGGCGGGGATGGGGATCGTGATGGTCAGTGTCGCGGCGCTGTTCATCTATGGGCAGAAGCTCGATATGCCGGCGATCATGGGCATGGGCCTGATCGTGCTGGGCGTAGTGGTGATCCAGTTGTTCTCGAAAACCGCCGGGCACTGATACCCGCCGGGCACCGACCCATTTCGATCCCTGTATACTGCGCCTCTTGTCTTGAACACTGAGGTCGCCCATGCCATCCGTTATTTCCACCGACGTTCTGATTGTCGGCGCCGGGGTTGCCGGCCTCTGGCTGAATGCGCGCCTGCGCCGGCAGGGGTACTCCACAGTACTGGTGGAAAGCGCTACCTTGGGTGGCGGGCAAAGCATGAAGTCCCAGGGGATCATCCACGGCGGCGCGAAATACGCCCTGCACGGCGCCCTCACCGGCGCGTCCGAAGCCATCGCCGACATGCCGCGCCGCTGGCGCGAAGCCTTGGCCGGTAACGGTGAACTGGACCTGAGCGGCGTGCGCCTGCTCTCCGAAGCGCATTACCTGTGGTCACCCGGCACTCTCGCGGGCAACCTCACCAGTTTCTTTGCCAGCAAGGCCGTGCGTGGCCGCGTCGACCAGGTCAAGGGCGACGACCTGCCGCCAGCCCTGCAGGACCGCCGTTTCAAGGGCAAGGTCTATCGCCTGGCGGAACTGGTCATCGACGTCCCCAGCCTGATCGAACGCCTGGCGCACCTGGCCGGTGACGGCTTGCTCGCTGGCCAGCGGATCGAACCGCTGCTGGAAGGCGACGCACTGGTAGGCCTGAAGGTGGATGGCCGCGAGATCCGCGCGCAACGCATCGTACTGAGTGCCGGCGCCGGCACGGCAGAGCTGCTGACGGCCCTGGGCCTGAGCCAACCGGCCATGCAAACGCGCCCGCTGCACATGATCATCGCCAAGGGCCCTGGCCTGAAACCGCTGTACGCCCACTGCCTGGGTGGCGGCACCAAGCCGCGCATCACCGTCACCACCCACCCGGCCGCCGACGGCAACTGGGTGTGGTACATGGGCGGCGATATTGCCGAGGCTGACGGCGTGGCGCGCACGCCAGAACAACAAATCGCCACTGCGCAAAAAGAACTGGCGCAGTTGCTGCCGTGGATCGACATGAGCCAGACCCAGTGGGCCACCTTGCGCGTCGACCGCGCAGAACCTCTGCAATCGGGCCTCACCCGTCCCGATAACGCCTTCCTCGCTGAGCAGGGCCGCCTGCTAGTGGGCTGGCCGACCAAGCTGGCCCTGGCGCCGGACTTTGCCGATCGAGTGATCAACAGCCTGGAACGCGACAGCATCCGCCCAACCGCGAGCGAGCCCCTGCCCGAGCTGCCAAAACCCGCCATCGGCGTTCCTGCCTGGGAGCAACTGCTGCCATGACCCTACCGACCTTGCACGACCTGCATCGCCCCCTGGGCAGCACCGACCTGCTGGTATCGCCACTGGGCCTGGGCACCGTGAAACTGGGCCGTGATCAAGGGGTGAAATACCCCAGCGGCTTCCAGATCCCAGGCGACGATGAGGCGCGGATGTTGCTGCGCCAGGCCCGCGAATTGGGCATCAACCTGATCGACACCGCGCCAGCCTATGGCCGCAGCGAAGAGCGCCTGGGGCCGCTGCTGCGCGACCAGCGCAAGGACTGGGTGATCGTCAGCAAGGTCGGCGAAGAATTCGAAGAGGGGCTGTCCAGCCACGATTTCAGCGAGGCGCATACCCGGATGTCGATCGAGCGCAGCTTGAAACGGCTTGAAACGGATTTTATCGACCTGGTGCTGGTGCATTCCGACGGCAATGACCTGCACATTCTCAACGACTGCGAGGTTTACCAGACCCTCGAGGCGCTGAAAAAGGAAGGAAAGATCCGTGGTTTCGGCTTTTCCGGCAAAACTGTCGAAGGCGGCGTGAAGGCTCTGGAACGGGGCGATTGCGCGATGGTCACCTACAATTTGAACGAACAAACCGAAAAAGCCGTCATTGATTATGCCGCCGCCCATGGCAAAGGCATCCTGGTGAAAAAGGCCTTGGCCAGCGGACACGTTTGCCTGGAACCCGGAATGGATCCAATTCGAGCCAGTTTCATGTTGTTGTTTGCGCAAACGGGCGTCGCCAGTGCTATTGTCGGGACCATCAACCCGCTGCACCTGGCCCATAACGTGGCGACCGCTGCCCAGGTCATTCGTCAACTCTGATGCCGCCCACGCGGCCGACCCCGTCGCAAGAAGGAGCCGACATGCCGCGAACGCTCATAAGAAAAAACCCCAGTAACTTCAAAACACTGCCGCTGCACGTCGAAGCCACCCCCGAAGGCTTGAGCTACCAGAGCGTGGGCATGCCGCTCAACTTTGCCCAGACCCTGCAACGGCGCAAGCCAGTAGAAGTGGCAGACCCCGAGCGTTTCGCCCTGGAGCTGGCCAACCTGGGCGTGTCGGTACGCCTGACCCTGCACTGGCAAAACAAGGATTACTGGGTGCTGGTACGCCAGCGCCGCCAGGACCGTGGCGACGTGGTGCTCAAGCTGATCTCCGGCTACGTCCCCGCCCACGAACTGAACCTGCCGCTGCACACCGCCATCCAGGAAATCGCCGAGGAATGCCTGCTGGAGACACCCGAAGGCTGGCTCGGCGGGCGTTTCAATGACACTTGGCTGCCAGCGCCCTACTCCGCTGCACTGCATTACCGTGAAGCCCTGCCATTTCGCCTGAGCCCCCTGTCGGGCGCGGCACGCCCGGTGCGCTGCGCCACCACCCAGTTGATCGAGCGGCCACGGGCCTACGTGCACCTTCCCACGGCGTCGCTGCAGCTGATCTACGACCTGCGCCTGGAAGTGCCCAAGGAAGCCAAATCCCTGAGCCTGTTCCATGTGGACGAGCGTCTCGAAGGCGACCAATTGGTCGCCCGCCTGGACCGCCAGCGCCCGGACCTGTACCTGATGCCCTTGAAGGACGGCCAGCCTCTGGCCGAGCTGTACACCGTGAAGAAAGACCAACTCTACCCAGCGAGCACACGGGGCCTGTACCTGGCGGAAAGCTTCGCCCAACAGGAGGGTTGGTTGGTGCGTGATGAACGGATTCGCTGGAAGGATTGGCTCAGGCAGCAAGGCCTGGCAGAGCCGGAGAAAGAGTCGAAGCTCAAGCGCCTGGCGCAGCGCGTGTTGCGCAAGATCGTGCCGAAGAAAAAAGCCAGCCGCTGATCTCATTACCTGTAGGAGCCGGCTTGCCGGCGATAGCGGCCTGAAGCTTCAGGTGATCTTCAGGGCCTCATCGCCGGCAAGCCGGCTCCTACAGAGGTTAGGGGTTGAGGAGGCGGGCGAGGCCAACCTTCAACGGTGTGGGCTCGGGCAGGGTGAAGCTCGCCAGCAACCGTTGGTTATTCGCCCGCGAATGCCGGATGTCCCCGGAACGCGCCGGCCCGTAAGTCACCGCCGGCAACGTGCCGACGATCTCTTCCAAGGCCTGCAGCACATCCTTGAGCGTCGTCGTGCGATTCCAACCGACGTTGATCGCACCCAGCGGTGCTTCGGGCGCTTCGATGGCCTGTACCAGCACATCGACCAGGTCTTCCACGTACATGAAATCGCGGGTTTGCTCGCCATCGCCGAACACGGCAATCGGCAGGCCCTGCTGCACACGCTCGCTGAAGATGCTGATCACACCGGAGTACGGCGACGACGGATCCTGACGCGGCCCGAAGATGTTGAAGAAGCGGAAAATCACCGGCTCCAGACCATGCTGGCGACGGTAGAAATCGAAGTAGTGCTCGCCCGCCAACTTGTCGGACGCGTAGGGTGTCAACGGCGCCTTGGTGGTCTCTTCATCAATCGAAGCTCCCTCGCCGTTGTTGCCATACACCGCTGCGCTGGAAGCGAATACCACGCGCTTCACACCTGCCTTGCGCATGGCTTCGCACACGTTCAGGGTGCCGACGAAATTGCTCTGGTGCGTGCTGACCGGGTCATCCACAGACGCCTGCACCGACGCCACAGCAGCCAAATGCACCACTGCTGCGACACCGACGGCGGCTTGCGCCACCCGCTCGGCATCCGCCACGTCGCCTTCAATCAATTGCACCCGCGGGTTGTTCAGCGGCAGGTTGCTGCGTTTGCCCGTGGACAGGTCGTCCAGCACCCGCACGCCATAGCCCTTGGCGAGCAACGCATCCACCAGGTGCGAGCCGATGAAGCCCGCACCGCCAGTGATCAAGACCCACTTATCAGCCTTACTCATTGTTGCGGATCTTCTCGACAATGGCCGTGGTCGAGCTGTTCTCGACCAGGCCCAGCACTTTGACCTTGCCGCCATAGGCGCTGACGATATCGGCACCGACCACTTGGTCGACGGAGTAGTCACCGCCCTTGACCAGCACGTCCGGCTTGACCTGGGCCAGCAGGTTTTCAGGCGTCCCTTCAGGGAAACTGATGACCCAGTCCACGGCACCCAGGCCGGCCAGCACGGCCATGCGCCGATCAACACTGTTGATCGGACGGCCAGGGCCCTTGAGGCGGCTGACCGAGGCGTCGTCATTGACCGCGACGATCAGTCGATCGCCTTGGGCACGCGCTTGTTCAAGGTAAGTCACGTGGCCCGCGTGCAGGATGTCGAAACAGCCGTTGGTGAACACGATGCTTTCGTTGTGGGCGCGGGCATCGTCAATCGCCAGCAGCAATTGCTCGATACCCAGCACGCCACGCTCCGAACCTTCGGAGCGTTGGATCGCTCGGCGCAACTCAGGTGCACTGATGGCCGCCGTACCCAGCTTGCCCACCACGATGCCCGCCGCCAGATTGGCCAGGGCCACGGCGTGAGGCAATTCTTCACCGGCTGCGATGGAAGCGGCCAGGGTCGAAATCACGGTGTCGCCAGCGCCGGTCACGTCGAACACTTCGCGGGCACGGGCCGGCAAGTGGATCGCCGGATGATTGGGGCGAAGCAAGGTCATGCCGTGCTCGCCACGGGTCACCAGCAACGCGCCGAGGTCGAGCTTGGCCATCAACGCTGCGCCTTTGCTCACCAGCTCGTGCTCATCGGCACAGCCGCCGACGATGGCTTCGAATTCACTGAGGTTTGGCGTGATCAGGCTGGCGCCCCGATAAATCGAGAAGTCCTTGCCTTTGGGGTCGGCCAGCACCGGAATGCCCTTGGCCTTGGCGGCCTGGATCAACACCTGGTGGTTTTTCAAAGCGCCTTTACCGTAGTCGGACAGCACCAGCACCTTGATTCCTTCAAGCAGTTCGTCGACCTGGCCACTCAGGGCCAGGGCGTCGGTGGAGAAGGGCTCTTCAAAATCGATACGCAGCAATTGCTGGTGACGGCTCATCACCCGCAGCTTGACGATGGTCGGCTGGTGAGCAATGCGCTGGAACAGCGCACGCACGCCGGCCCCGCGCAAGCTGTTGGCCAGGCTGTCGGCGGCTTCGTCGTCGCCGGTCACCCCCACCAGGGAGGCCGGGGCGCCGAGCGCGGCAATATTGAGGGCAACGTTGGCAGCGCCACCTGGACGGTCTTCGATTTGCTCGACCTTGACTACCGGTACCGGTGCCTCAGGGGAAATCCGTGAGGTACCGCCATGCCAGTAACGGTCGAGCATGACATCGCCGACCACCAAGACAGGGGCTTGATCGAATCGCGGCATGGACAACTTCATGGAGCAACCCACATACAAAATGAACAGGGGCGCGATATTAGCACAGGGTGGTGGGAGGTTTTGCACTGTAGGAGCCGGCTTGCCGGCGATGGCATCACTGCGGTGGGGCGTCGGACCGAGGTGATGC
>NZ_JBWKPU010000068.1:0-12831 GCF_059418405.1 Pseudomonas sp. GW821-FHT09A09 | reverse complement strand
TCGGTGTCGAGCAGGTTCAATTGGCCGACGGTTTGCTGCTGGTCAGCCACCATCGCCTGCAACAGGTTCTGCCAGTGGCGTGCCATGCGCTCGATAGTGCCGGCGTCGAACAGATCGGTGCTGTAGCCCAGGGACGCCCACAAGCCATCGCGGCTGTCGTGGGTGTCCAGGTCCAGATCGAAGTGCGCGGTACGCCGTTCCCAGGCCAGGCCTTCGATGTTCAAGTGCGTCAGCGTCTGCTGTGCACCCGCCCCATCGGTCTGGTAGTTGAACATCACCTGGAACAATGGGTTGAGGCTCAGGCTGCGCTCCGGTTGCAGCGCTTCCACCAGCTGTTCGAACGGCAGGTCCTGATGCGACTGGGCCTCCAGGGCGCGCTGTTTGACCTGTTGCAGCAGTTGGCTGACGGTGGTTTGCCCGTCGATATCGGCCTTGAGCACTTGGGTGTTGACGAAAAAACCGATCAGGCGCTCGGTTTCGGCACGGTTGCGGTTGGCAATCGGCACGCCGACGCGGATGTCCTGCTGGCCGCTGTAGCGGTGCAGCAACGTCTGGAACGACGCCAGCAGCAACATGAACATCGTCACGCCCTGGGCTTGGGCCAGGGCCTTGAGACCGCTTGCCAACGTCGCCGGCAACGGCACGTCCAGGCGCGCCCCGCGATGGCTTTGTTGCGCCGGGCGCTGATGATCGAACGGCAGCTCCAGCACCGGTTGCTCGCCACCGAGCAGCTCGCGCCAGTAGCCCAGTTGGCGGGCCTTCTCTCCCGCCTCCATCCACTGACGCTGCCACACGGCGTAGTCGACGTACTGGATCGGCATGTCCGGCAGTGGCAGGGTTTGCCCCTGGCTGAACGCGGCATACAGCTGCACCAACTCATCGACCATCACTTGCATCGACCAGCCATCGGACACGATGTGATGCTGCACCAGCACCAGCACATGGTCGTCTTGCCCCATGCGCAGCAGGCTCACGCGCAGCAGCGGCCCTTCCAGCAGGTTGAACGGTCGTGCAATTTCGGCCTCGACCAGCGCCTGCACATTGCCCTCGTCGGCTTCGCCCAGCCTGATAGGCAACGCGGCCTCGGGCTGGATGACCTGGCGGGCCCCGTCCGACTGCGCCCGCACCACCGTGCGCAGGCTTTCATGACGGGCCACGAGGGCATCGAAACTGCGCTGCAGCGCCGGGATGTCCAGGGCACCCTTGAGGCGCAAGGCACTGGGAATATGGTAGGCACTGCTGTCCGGGTCCAACTGCCAGAGGAACCACTGACGCTCCTGAGCATAGGACAGCGGCAGGGATTGATCGCGATCGACCGCCCGCAGCGCCGGCGCCTGCTCACCTTCGGCCGTGTCCAGCACCTGCAAGGCACCGGCAAAACCGTCCAGGCGCGGCTGTTCAAAGACCAGTTTCAACGGCACTTCACGCGCCAGCACCTGACGCAGGCGCGACACCACCTGCATCGCCAGCAGCGAGTGCCCGCCCATCTCGAAGAAATGGTCGGTCAAACCCACACGCTCAGCGCCCAGCACGTGCGCCCAGACGGCCGCCACCTGTTGCTCCAACTCGGTCACCGGTTCAACCCACGCCTGTTGCGTCAGGCTGGCATCCGGTTTTGGCAGCGCCTGGCGGTCCAGCTTGCCGTTAGGGTTGAGCGGCATGCGCTCCAGGAAGATCAGGTGCGCCGGCACCATGTAGTCCGGCAATTGCTCGCGCAGCACGGCTTTCAAGGCCTCCGCGTCCTGCTCGGCAGCCACCAGGTAGGCGACCAGTTGGTTGTCGGCCGCCAGGACCAGGGTTTCGCGCACGCCTTTCTGAGCCAGCAACAGCGCTTCGATTTCTCCCAACTCGATACGGAAACCACGGATTTTCACCTGATGGTCCACCCGGCCGACGTATTCGATCACGCCATCGGCGCGGTAACGCGCCAGGTCGCCGGTGCGGTACAGGCGGTCGCCGCCGAATGGATCCGGCACGAAGCGCTCGGCGGTCAGCAGTGGCCGGTTCAGGTAGGCACGGGCCAGGCCGCACTGGCTGCCGATATACAGCTCACCCACAGCACCCAGTGGTGCCAGGTTGAGGTCGCGATCCAGCACGTACAGCGCACGGCCGGGCAACGAGCGGCCAATCGGGCTGGCCGTGGCGCCGATGGTTTCTTCGCCGCTGGTGCAGTCGAGCACGCTGGAGACCACCGTGGCTTCGGTCGGGCCGTAGGTGTTAAGCAAGCGGACATGGCCCAACCCGGCCTTGATCCATTGCGCCGGGCCATCCAACGGCATGGCTTCGCCGCCGATATGGACCTGGCGCAGCGCGCCGTAAGCACGTGGGCCCGCTGCCAGGCAATCGAGCAGGAACAGGTTCCAGTAGGCGGTGGGCAAGTCGGCCAGGGTGATGCCCTGGGCAATGATTTCATCGTACAGCCGCGCGCTGTCCCACAGCTCCGGGCCGCGCAGGATGACCGTGGCACCGTGGGTCAGCGCCGGGTACAGCTGCTCGACGAAACCGTCGAAGTTCAGGGTGGCAAATTGCAGGACGCGGTCGTCCGAAGTCAGGCGTGAGTAACCGGCGGCGATGCTGGAGAACTCGGTGAGCGCCGCATGGTCGATCGCCACGCCCTTGGGCTTACCGGTGGAGCCGGAGGTGTAGATCACATAGGCCAGGTTCTGCGCGTCGACGGCGATGCCTGGGTTGCTGTCGGTGTGTTCAGCCAGGCTTGCATCGGCGACATCCTGCGTCGCCATGCCTTCAGGCAACGGCATGGCCACATGGGATTGGGTCAACACCAGGCTGACGCCGCTGTCTTCCAGCATATGCAGCAGGCGTTCACGCGGGTACTGCGGGTCCAGCGGCACATAGGCGCCACCGGCCTTGAGCACCGCCAGCAGGCTGACGATCATCTGCACAGAACGCTCGACGGCCACGCCCACCAGCACTTCCGGGCCGACGCCCAGGCTGATCAGGCGATGGGCCAAGCGGTTGGCCTGGCGGTTCAGCTCGGCATAGGTGACGGACTGCGCGCCCAGGCACAGGGCAATAGCCTCGGGCTGTTGCTGCGCTTGAAGTTCGAACAAGCCCTGCACACCGGCAACCGCTTCAAACGCGGCCGCCCCCTGGTTCCACGCCTGCAACAGGTGCCGTTGCTCATCGTCGAGCAGCAGGCTGAGCTGCGCGACAGGGCTGCTCGCCCGCCCGACCACGGCGCGCAGCAACGCTTGCCAGTGCGCGGCCATGCGCTGCACCGTCGAGCGCTCAAACAGATCGGTCGCATAGGTCAGTGAAGCCCAAATACCTTCGGGTGATTCCTGGGTGTCCAGGCTCAAGTCGAACTGTGCGCTCTGGCTGTCCCACTCCAGGGCCTCCACGGCCAGGCCCGGCAACTGCTGCTCGCCACGGACTCTGCGCCCTTCAGCCTGGTGATTGAACATCACCTGGAACAACGGGTTATGGCTCAGGCTGCGCTCAGGCTGCAGGGCCTCGACCAGTTGTTCGAACGGCAGGTCCTGATGACTCTGGGCTTCGAGGGCACGTTGTTTAACCTGGGCCAGCAGTTGACTGAAGGTCATCTGCCCGTCGATATCAGCCTTGAGCACCTGGGTATTGACGAAAAAGCCGATCAGGCGCTCGGTTTCAGCGCGATTGCGGTTGGCCACCGGCACACCGATACGGATATCCGACTGCCCGCTGTAGCGGTACAACAACGTCTGGAACGACGCCAGCAACAGCATGAACAGCGTGACCCCTTCGCGCTGGGCCAGTGCCTTGAGCCCTGTGACCAACGCCTGATCCAGGCCCACATCCAAGCGCGCTCCGCGATAACTCTGCACGGCCGGGCGCGGGTGATCCAGGGGCAACTCCAATACCGGCTGCTCGCCGCCCAGGCGATCGCACCAGTACCCCAACTGCCGCTCTTTTTCGCCAGCCTCCATCCAACTGCGCTGCCACAACGCGTAGTCGGGGTATTGAACCGGCAAGTCCGGTAAATGAACGTCCTGGCCGCCGCTGTAACCGACATACAGTTGCACCAGCTCATCGACCAGCACCTGCATCGACCAGCCATCGGACACGATGTGGTGCAGCACCAGCACCAGCACATGTTCCTCTGGCGCCAGCTGCAACAACTTGACCCGCAGCAGCGGGCCTTGCTGCAGGTCAAACGGCTTGGCGACTTCGGCCTGCACCAGCGCCTCAAGCCGGGCGGCATCACCCGGACCTTCGGTGATTTCGAGGTGCAACTGGGGTTTGACCACCTGCACGATCTGGTCGGCATCCTGATGCAGGTGGGTGCGCAAGCTTTCATGACGCGCAATCAACGCATCAAAACTGCGTTGCAAGGCCGCCCGGTCAAGGCGCCCCCTCAAACGCAAGGCACGGGGCAAGTGATAGGCCGGGCTTTGCGGCTCCAGTTGCCACAAAAACCACTGCCGCTCCTGGGCATAGGAGAGCCGCAGCGGCTCACCTTCCTGACGCTTGAAAACCGGGGCAATCTCAAACAGGTTGATGCCTTGTTGCTTGAGCATTACCGCCAACGCTTTCTTTTGCTGCGCAGAAAGTGAACCCACCGACTCGATTAATGCTTGCACGCCACGCCCCTCAGGAAATCAATTTATCCAAATCTTCTGCTGATAGACGTTTGAGAGCCTCCAAGGATTTAGCCAATGCATCCTGCACGGGCGAATTATTTGTCTGCTGGCCTGCCACGTAGGCACTGAACTCGGCCAGGGTTGGCGTAGTGAAAATCGACTTGACGTCAAACTCGGCGTGCAACTGCTCGCGCAGGCGCACCACCACTTGGGTGGCCAGCAGGGAATGCCCGCCCAGTTCGAAGAAGTTGTCTTGGCGCCCCACGCGTTCAACGCCGAGCACTTGCGCCCAGATGGCGGCGATCTGCTGCTCCTGCTCGGTCTGCGGTGCTTCGTACACCCGCGCTTGCAGCGTGGCGTCCACCTTCGGCAAGGCCTTGCGGTCGAGTTTGCCGTTGGGGCTCAGCGGCATCTGTTCCAACACCATCCACTGGGCCGGCACCATATAGTCCGGCAGATGCTGGGCCAGGTGGGCGCTCAACACATCGCGCCAATCGTCGCCGGCCTGTTGCAGCACCAGGTAACCCACCAGGTATTTGCCATCGACTGCCAGTACAGCCGTCTCGCGCACCCACGCGTGTTCCAGCAGGCGTGCCTCGATTTCACCCAGCTCAATGCGCAAGCCGCGCAGCTTGACCTGATGGTCGATGCGACCGGCGTATTCGATCACGCCGTTGTCGCGGTAGCGCGCCAGGTCGCCGGTGCGGTACAGGCGCTCGCCTTTTACAAACGGGTGGGCAATAAAACGCTCGGCCGTCAGGGCCGGGCGACGGTGGTAACCCCGAGCCAGCCCTACGCCGCCCAGGTACAGCTCGCCAAGCACGCCAACGGGAACGGGCTCGAAGTTGCTGTCGAGGATGTAGCACCCCAGATTGGCAATCGGTCGGCCAATCGGCACCGCGTCGCGACCTTCATCGACGCAGGTCCAGTGGGTCACGTCGATGGCCGCTTCGGTCGGGCCGTACAGGTTGTAGAGCGCAGCTTGCGGCAGCTTGGCGAAGACCTGGGTCTGCGCATCCACCGGCAAGGCCTCGCCACTGCACACGATGCGGTGCAGGGTGTGGCAGGTGGAAACCATTGGGTCTTGCAGGAACGCCTGCAACATCGACGGCACAAAGTGCAGCGTGGTGACCTGCTCGGTGTTGATCAGGCTGACCAGCTTGGCCGGATCGCGGTGATCGCCCGGCGCAGCGACGACCAGGCGCGAACCGGTCATCAACGGCCAGAAGAACTCCCACACCGACACGTCGAAGCTGAACGGGGTCTTTTGCAGCACGGTATCGCTGACGTCGAGGGCATACGCTTCCTGCATCCACTGCAAACGGTTGGTCAATGCTGAATGACGGTTGCCCGCGCCTTTCGGCTGGCCGGTGGAGCCGGAGGTGTAGATCACGTAGGCGAGGTTTTCGCCGTCCAACGTCACGTTCGGATTGGCTTCGCTGAAACCCTCGAAGGTCGACTCACCCAGCACCAGGCATTCCAGCCCGACCGGGATCGGCAACTGGTCAAGCAGATGAGCCTGGGTCAGCAACAGCTTCACGCCACTGTCGTCGAGCATATAGGCCAGGCGTTCACGCGGGTATTCAGGGTCCAGCGGTACATAGGCGCCCCCGGCCTTGAGCACAGCGAGCAAGCCCACCACCATCTCGATGGAACGCTCTACGGCGAGGCCGACCAGCACATCCGGCCCTACGCCAGCCTCTATCAGGCGATGGGCCAGACGGTTGGCACGACGGTTCAACTCGCTGTAGCTCAAGCGCTGCTGGCCAAACACCAAGGCCGGGGCGTCCGGCGTGTTGGCGGCCTGCGCTTCAATCAGTGTGTGCACACACTGCTGCAACGGGTAGTCTCGGGCGGTGGCGTTCCACTCATGAATCAGTTGCTGACGCTCGGCCACCTCCAGCATCGCCAGTTCGCCCAGGCGCGGCTGCCCGTCTTGAAGCATGGCGTGCAACAGATTGACCAGGTGGCGGGCATAACCCTGCACGGCCTCGGCAGTGAAATGCGCACGGGCAAAACTGAAGTGCACCGATAACGTCTCAGCCACTTCCACCAGCACTGTCAGCGGGAAGCTGGTCTGCTCCAGGGAATGAGGGGTGCCAAAGCGGATGCCGCTGCCGCCAGCCTGCTCCAACGCCTTGGACACCGGGTAGTTTTCGAACACCAGGATAGAGTCGAACAAAGCGTCCCCGCCCTGCCCGGCCCACCGTTGAATGTCGTACAGGCCGGTGTGTTCATGCTCGCGCAGGGCCAGGTTCTGCGCCTGGACCGCTTGCAACCAATCGGCCACCCGGCACTGCTCATCGACCGCGCAGATTACCGGCAAGGTGTTGATGAACAAGCCGATCTGTTGCTCCACGCCCGCCAGCTCGGCCGGGCGCCCCGCTACGGTTGCACCGAACGCGACCACGGCCTGGCCGCTGTGGCGTTGCAGCAAAACCAGCCACGCTGCCTGGATCAGGGTGTTGAGCGTGACCTTGTGACTGCGGGCGAACGACTCAAGGCGCGCCGTCAACGCGCTGTCGAGCGCCAGTTGATGCTCGCCATGCCCCTGCAACGCCATCGGCTGGGCGCTGCCCAGGCGGGTCGGGGTGTGCAGAACCTTCAGTTGCTCGCGCCAAAAGGTTTCGGTCGCCACGGCATCACGCTGCTGCAACCAGCCGATGTAGTCGCGATAACGCCCGGCCACTTCAGGCACCACCGCCCCTGCGTAACGTTGCAACACCTCGCCGAACAACCGCGAATTGCTCCAGCCGTCCATCAGGATGTGATGATGGGTGTAGATCAGTTCGTGGCGCTGTTCATCGGTCCGCACCAGCACCATGCGCACCAAGGGTGCCTGGGTCAGGTCGAAGCCCTGACGGCGCTGCGTCTGTTGCAGCTCCTGCAGCGCCAGCTCACGTTCCGGCATGGCTTGCCAATCGAGCACTTCCAGCGGCAACCGCGCTTCGCGGTACACCACCTGGCGCGGCCCCTCCATCTGCCCTTCCCAGAAGAACCCGCTGCGCAACACATCATGGGCGCGCACCGTGGCGTCCCAGGCCTGCTGGAAGCGCGCCACATCCAGGTTGTCGACGCTCACGCGGATCTGGTTGATGTAGTCGCCTGCCGCCTGCTCGTACAACGTATGGAACAACATGCCCTGTTGCATGGGCGACAGGGTGTAGATGTCTTCGATGGCGTCGGCGGCCAGCGGCAGGGATTCCAGCTGCGGCTGGGTCAGGCGCGACAGCGGGAAGTCGGACGCGGTCACACCACGGTTGCCAGGGGTGCAGCAGTGCGCCACCAGCGCATTGAGCTCCTCGGTATAGGCCGCGCCCAGCGCTTCGATCGCCGCCGGGTCGAACATCAGCGGGCTGAAGGTCCAGCCCAGTTGCAACTCGCCGTTGTACACCTGGCCGTTGAGCGTCAACCAGTTACCCAGCGGCGCGTCCGGGCTCTGCTCTGCACCGCGGCTCTCGGCGGCGGGTGCGAACAACGCGTCCGGCTGGTCGAAGCTGGTATCGAACTGCCCCAGGTAGTTGAAT
Organism: Pseudomonas sp. GW821-FHT09A09; assembly: GCF_059418405.1. Taxonomy (NCBI): domain Bacteria; kingdom Pseudomonadati; phylum Pseudomonadota; class Gammaproteobacteria; order Pseudomonadales; family Pseudomonadaceae; genus Pseudomonas; species Pseudomonas sp. GW821-FHT09A09. The sequence continues at coordinate 4,724 of NZ_JBWKPU010000068.1, read as the reverse complement.
GTGATGCGCGGCTCTGGCAAGGCGCTGAACGCCTCACGCGTGGCGTCATCTCCCAGGTAACGCAGTGCACCGAAACTCAGGCCTTTGTCCGGCACCGCACGCAGTTGCTCCTTGATCTGCTTGATCGAGCCCGCCAGGGTATCGGTGGGGGTCAGGCGCACGGGGAACAGGCTGGTGAACCAGCCCAGGGTGCGGGTCAGGTCGATGTCATCAAACAGGTCTTCACGGCCATGGCCTTCCATCTGGATCAGGCTGCTGGCATGCCCTGTCCACCGGCAAACGACCCGGGCCAGGGCGGTCAGCAGCAGGTCGTTGATCTGGGTGCGATAGGCCATGGGCGCCTGTTGCAGCAGTTGACGGGTGCGCTCGGCATCCAGTCGGCTGATCACGGTATGGGCCAGATGGCCAGGGCGCGCACCCTGCGGATCGCGGCACGGCAGCTCGGTGGGCTCACCCTGCAATTGTTGCAGCCAAAAGCCTTTGGCCGACGTGACTGCTTCGCTGCGGGCATGGGTTTGCAAGCGCTCGGCCCAGGCTTTGAACGACGACGTCTTGGCCGGCAGCGTGTGCTGGCGGTACAGGCTCTGCAGGTCCTCCAGAAACACTCGCCAGGACACGCCGTCCACCACCAGGTGGTGCATGACCAGCAGCAGCCGCTGGGTACCATCAGCCAACTCGGCCAGCACCGCACGCAGCAACGGCCCCTGCTGCAGATCGAGACTGCGCTGGGCTTTTTCGCACAGCGCGGTCAATTCGTCAGCGTCCTGCACCGTGGCCTGCCACAGCACTTGAGTGGTCGCCGAGGCATGTTCGGCCTTCCAGCCCTTGGCCTGCTGGCTGAAGCTCAAGCGCAACACATCGTGATGGGCGATCAAGCCTTGCAGGGCAGCGTCCAGGCGGTCGCCGTGAATCCGCTCACGCGGCGTCAAGAGCAAGGACTGGTTCCAATGGTGCGGCTGCGCCAACGCCATGTCGAAGAACAGTTGCTGGAACGGCAGCAACAGCGTTTCACCCTGCACCGGGCCCTGGTCGATGACCCGCGCCACCTGCAACTGCGCCACCCGCGCCAGGCTGCGCACCGTCTGGTGCTGGAACAACGCCTTGGCGCTGAAGTGGATACCGGCAGCACGGGCGCGGCTGACCACCTGGATCGAGATGATCGAGTCACCGCCACGTTCAAAGAAGTTGTCGTTCAACCCAACCTGGTCGACGCCCAGCACCTCTGCCCAGATCGCGGCGATTCGTTGTTCAAGCGCGCTTTGCGGCGCTTCGTAAGCCTGCACGGCCGCGGGTTTGGGCAGGGCCTTGCGGTCCAGTTTGCCGTTGGGGCTCAGCGGCATCTGTTCCAACACCATCCACTGGGCCGGCACCATGTAGTCCGGCAGATGCTGGGCCAGGTGGGCGCTCAACACATCGCGCCAGTCGTCGCCAGCCTGTTGCAGCACCAGGTAACCCACCAGGTATTTGCCATCAACTGCCAGTACCGCCGTCTCGCGCACCCACGCGTGCTCCAGCAGGCGTGCCTCGATTTCCCCCAGTTCGATACGCAGGCCACGCAGCTTGACCTGATGGTCGATGCGCCCGGCGTATTCGATCACGCCGTCGTCGCGGTAGCGCGCCAGGTCGCCGGTGCGGTACAGGCGCTCGCCTTTTACAAACGGGTGGGCAATAAAACGCTCGGCCGTCAGGGCCGGGCGGCGGTGGTAACCCCGAGCCAGCCCTACGCCGCCCAGGTACAGCTCGCCAAGCACACCAACGGGGGCTGGCTCGAAGTTGCTGTCGAGGATGTAGCACCCCAGGTTAGCGATCGGTCGGCCAATCGGCACCGCGTCGCGACCTTCATCGACGCAGGTCCAGTGGGTCACGTCGATGGCCGCTTCGGTCGGGCCGTAGAGGTTGTAGAGCGCGGCCTGCGGCAGCTTGGCGAAGACCTGGGTCTGCGCATCCACCGGCAAGGCCTCGCCGCTGCACACGATGCGCTTCAAGCCTTGGCAACTGGACACGGACGGATCTTGCAGGAATGCCTGCAGCATCGACGGCACAAAGTGCAGCGTGGTGACCTGCTCGGTGTTGATCAGGCTGACCAGCTTGGCCGGATCGCGATGATCGCCGGGCGCAGCGACGACCAGCCGCGAACCGGTCATCAACGGCCAGAAGAACTCCCACACCGACACGTCGAAGCTGAACGGGGTCTTTTGCAGCACGCTGTCGCTGGCATCCAGTGCATACGCTTCCTGCATCCACTGCAAACGGTTGGTCAATGCTGAATGACGGTTGCTCGCGCCTTTCGGTTGGCCGGTGGAGCCGGAGGTGTAGATCACGTAGGCGAGGTTTTCGCCGTCCAACGCCACGTTCGGATTGGCTTCGCTGAAACCCTCGAAGGTCGACTCACCCAGCACCAGGTATTCCAGCCCGGCCGGGATCGGCAACTGGTCAAGCAGATGAGCCTGGGTCAGCAGCAGCTTCACGCCACTGTCGTCGAGCATGTAGGCCAGGCGCTCACGCGGATACTCCGGGTCCAGCGGCACATAGGCGCCACCAGCCTTGAGCACGGCGAGCAAGCCCACCACCATTTCGACGGAACGCTCCACCGCCAGGCCGACCAGCACATCCGGCCCCACGCCCGCCGCTATCAGGCGATGGGCCAGGCGGTTGGCACGACGGTTCAGTTCGCTGTAGCTCAAGCGCTGCTCGGCAAAGGCCAATGCCGGGGCGTCCGGCGTGTTGGCGGCCTGCGCTTCAATCAGTTGGTGCACGCACTGCTGCAACGGGTAGTCGCGGGCGGTGGCGTTCCACTGGAACACCATCTGCTCACGCTCTTGCGCGCTCACGGCGGTCAGGTCCTGCAGCGCCAGGCCACTGTTGGCAACCGCTGCACGCAGCAGGCTCAGCCAATGGCCGACCATGCGCTCGGCGGTCGTGGCATCAAACAAGTCGGTGGCGTAGGTCAGGGAAGCCCAGATCCCGTCGCCCGTTTCCTGGGTGTCCAGGCTCAGGTCGAACTGGGCACTGCGGGTGTCCCATTCCAGGTTGGCCACTTGCAGGCCCGGTAGCTGGGGCGCGCGCGTGGCAGCCCGGGCCTGGTGGTTGAACATCACCTGGAAGAGCGGGTTGTGGCTCAAGCTGCGCTCCGGCTGCAGGGCTTCGACCAACTGCTCGAATGGCAAGTCCTGGTGGGCTTGGGCCTCCAGCGCGCGACGCTTGGTATGTTGGAGCAACTGGGCGAACGTCATCTGGCCGTCAAGGTTGGCCTTGAGCACCTGGGTATTGACGAAAAAGCCGATCAGCGACTCGGTCTCTACGCGGTTACGGTTGGCAATCGGCACCCCGACCCGAATGTCATGCTGGCCACTGTAGCGGTACAGAAAGGCCTGGAACGAAGCCAGCAGCAACATGAACAGCGTGACGCCTTCGCGCTGGGCCAGGGCCTTGATTTGCACCACCAGACCAGGCTCCAGGGCAATGTCCCGGCGTGCGCCACGGTAACTCTGCTGGGCCGGCCGGCCGTGGTCCAGCGGCAACTCCAGCACCGGCTGCACCCCACCCAGCAACTCGCGCCAGTAATCCAGTTGTCGCGCTTTTTCGCCGGCTTCCATCCAGCTGCGCTGCCACAGTGCGTAGTCTGCGTATTGGATCGGCAATGGCGCCAACACACAGTCCTGGCCTTGACTGCACGCGGCGTAGAACTGCATCAGCTCCTGCACCATCACGCCCATGGACCAACCGTCAGAGACGATGTGGTGCTGCACCAGCACCAACACATGCTCGTCATGCCCCAGGCTGAACAGATTGACCCGCAGCAATGGCCCCTGTTGCAGGTCGAAAGGGCGAGCGATCTCGGCTTCCACCCGGGCCTTGAGCTGGGCTTCCTCGACCGGGCTTTCCATGATCTGGACAGGCGCAACGTCCAGCACTTCCTGGGAGCGTTGCTCACCGTCCAGGTGCAGCCGGGTACGCAGGCTTTCGTGGCGAGCCACCAGCCGGTCAAAACTGCGCTGCAAGGCCGCCTTGTCCAGGGGCCCGCTCAGGCGCAGTGCCCCGGGTACGTGATAGGCGGCGCTGTGCGGGTCCAGTTGCCAGAGAAACCACTGGCGTTCCTGGGCATAGGACAAGGGCGCGTGCTGGCCCTGTTCACGGATCGAGGCAATGGGCAATTGAGCAAAGCTCATGCCCCGGGTTTGCAAGCGTTGGTAGAACTGCTGGCGTTGTTCCAGAGGCAGGCGAAGAAAGCGCGACACCAGGTCGATGTTAGGGTTGGAAAGCATGGTTCAAATCGCCTCTAGTTCGCTCAAAAAGTCACGAAGATCATCAAAATCTTCCGCGCTGCCGGCACGGAAGGTCGCTGCCGCCTGGACATAGGCGCGCAACGACTCGGTCTGGAACACTTCCACCAACGGCACTTCCAGGCCCAACTCGGCCTGGACCCGCGAGGTGATCTGGATCGCCAGCAGGGAATGGCCGCCCACTTCAAAGAAGTTGTCGTTCAGGCCCACCTGCGGCAGGTGCAGTACGTCGGCCCAGATCGTTGCGATCTGTTGCTCCAACTCGGTTTCGGGGGCCACGTAGTGTTGTTGCAATTGGCTGGCGTCCGGCTCGGGCAGGCCCTTGCGGTCGAGCTTGCCGTTGGGAGTCAGCGGCATCTGCGCGAGGAACATGAAGTGCGATGGCACCATGTAGTCGGGCAGACGGGTTTTGAGGGCGCGACGCAGGCTGTCGCGGAACTC
>NZ_JBWKPU010000067.1:0-14460 GCF_059418405.1 Pseudomonas sp. GW821-FHT09A09 | reverse complement strand
CCCCCCCCCCCCCCCCCCCCCCCCCCCCCCCCCCCCCCCCCCCCCCCCCCCCCCCCCCCCCACCCCAGCTCCCACATAAACCCCATTCCAAAAGAGGTATGGGTCAGCCCTTCCAGACTTGCGGATTCACCAGATCCTGCGGACGCTCGCCCAGCAAGGCGCTGCGCAGGTTGGCGAGGGCGCGGTTGGCCATGGCTTCGCGGGTTTCGTTCGTCGCCGAACCGATATGCGGCAGGGTCACCGCGTTGCTCAGTTGGAACAGCGGCGACTCCGCCAACGGCTCCTGCTCGTACACATCCAGCCCGGCGCCACGAATGCGCTGGGTCTGCAAGGCTTCGATCAGCGCCGGTTCATCGACCACCGGGCCACGGGAAATGTTGATCAGGATCGCACTGGACTTCATCAAGCCCAGCTCGCGGGTGCTGATCAGGTGGCGGGTTTTTTCGCTCAACGGCACCACCAGGCACACGAAATCCGACTCGGCCAGCAGTTGCTCCAGGCTGCGGTACTGCGCGCCCAGTTCCTGTTCCAACGTAGTCTTGCGGCTGTTGCCGCTGTACAGGATCGGCATGTTGAAGCCCAGGCGCCCACGTCGGGCCACGGCGGCGCCGATATTGCCCATGCCGACGATGCCCAGGGTCTTGCCGTGCACATCGCAGCCAAACAGCGGTGCGCCGACGCTGGCTTTCCACTGACCGGCCTTGGTCCAGGCGTCCAGCTCGGCCACCCGGCGCGCGCTGCTCATCAGCAGGGCGAAGGCCAGGTCGGCGGTGCTTTCAGTGAGCACGTCGGGGGTGTTGGTGAGCATGATCCCGCGCTCGTTGAAGTAGGGCACGTCGTAGTTGTCGTAGCCCACCGACACGCTGGACACCACCTCCAGCTTGCTCGCACCTTCCAGTTGCGCGCGGCCCAGCTTGCGGCCGACGCCGATCAGTCCGTGGGCGTGGGGCAGGGCTTCATTGAATTGAGCGTTGATGTCCCCGCGCTTGGGGTCGGGCACGATCACCTCGAATTCCTGTTGCAGGCGTTCGATCATTGGCGGGGTGATACGGCTGAAGGCGAGAACAGTCTTTTTCATTGCAGGCGGGCTCATCGACTACGGGAGAATGCCAAGCACGCTAACATTCTTATCCAGAGTTGTCAGGACACCGCTGAACCAATGTGAACACTGCTCAAAATGTGGGAGCTGGCTTGCCTGCGATGCAGACAACTCGGTGCGTCAGTCAGACCGAGTTGATGCTATCGCAGGCAAGCCAGCTCCCACATTTGAATTCGGTTACCTGATAAAAATCAGGTGGCCATGCGCACGCCGCCGAGGCCGCCGCTCAGTTCATAGGCGGCCAACTCCGCCTGGTGCGCCGCGAGGATTTCCGGCAGCGAGCCGCGCAGGTATTCCACCCAGGTCTTGATCTTCGCATCCAGGTACTGGCGCGACGGGTAGATGGCGTACAGGTTCAGTTCCTGCGAGCGGTAGGTTGGCATCACCCGCACCAGCGTGCCGTTGCGCAAACCTTCGATGGCCGCGTACACCGGCAACAGGCCGACGCCCATGCCGCTGGTGATCGCGGTTTTCATCGCATCGGCGGAGTTCACCAGGAACGGCGAGGTGTTGATCGCCACGCTTTCCTGGCCTTCGGGGCCGTTGAAGGTCCATTTGTCCAGCTGGATCACCGGGCTCACCAGGCGCAGGCAGGCGTGGTTGAGCAGGTCTTGCGGGCGTTGCGCGCAGCCTTTGGCCTTGACGTAGTCCGGCGAGGCGCAGGCGATGCTGTAGGTGATGCCCAGGCGCTGGGACACAAACCCTGAGTCCGGCAGTTCGCTGGCCAACACGATGGACACGTCGTAGCCCTCGTCGAGCAGGTCCGGCACGCGGTTGGCCAGGGTCAGGTCGAAGGTCACGTCGGGGTGAGTGCGGCGGTAGCGGGCAATGGCGTCGATGACGAAATGCTGGCCGATACCGGTCATGGTGTGCACTTTCAACTGCCCGGCCGGGCGCGCGTGGGCGTCGCTGGCTTCGGCCTCGGCTTCTTCGACGTAGGCCAGGATCTGCTCGCAGCGCAGCAAATAGCGCTTGCCAGCCTCGGTCAGCGCGATTCGGCGGGTGGTGCGGTTGAGCAAGCGGGTTTGCAGGTGGGCCTCAAGGTTGGAGACCGCGCGCGAGACGTTGGCCGTGGTGGTGTCCAGTTGCACGGCGGCGGCGGTGAAGCTGCCGGCTTCGGCCACGCAACTGAAGGCGCGCATGTTTTGCAAAGTGTCCATGGAGTGTTCTCAGGGGAGATAACAAATTGTGACAGAAAGTTACGCCGTCCAGTGATCCCTACCAACGGATTATCGCCTGAACGGTAACAAAGATTCACAGGAATGCCAGCTTATCGTCCTCCATGCCGCCGCCTAGAATTGCGCCACCTTTCCCGCTCCACCCTCTCAGGAATACGCGTGCCGTGCCGCTTCGCATTAGCAGAGAGCTAAAGACTCTCAGTGTTTTGGCCTTATCGTTAGCAATCAGCGGCTGCATCGGAACCGGAGGAATCGCCCCCCAAGGCCAGGCCCTCAGCGCCAATACCCTGGCCACCGACGAAGCGATCCAGAGCGCCGCCCGCGATGCCCGCTGGCCCACCGCGCAATGGTGGCAAGCCTACGGCGACCCGCAACTGAACCGCTGGGTCGACCTCGCCACGCAAAACAGCCCGAGCCTGGCCATGGCCGCCGCCCGCGTACGCCAGGCGCGCGCCATGGCCGGTGTTGCCGAGTCGGCCGAGTCGTTGCAGGTCAACAGCGACACTACCCTCAAGCGCCACAACTGGCCGAAAGATCAGTTCTACGGCCCGGGTGAACTCAGCGGTGCCAACACTTGGGACAACAATGCGTCCCTGGGCCTGAGCTACGCCCTGGACCTGTGGGGCCGCGAAAGTAACACCACCGAGCGCGCCGTCGACCTGGCGCACATGAGCGTCGCCGAAGCGCGCCAGGCCCAGCTCGAGCTGCAGAACAACGTGGTGCGCGCCTATATCCAGTTGTCGTTGCACTACGCCAACCGCGACATCGTCGCCGCCACCCTGGCCCAGCAACAGCAGATCCTGGACCTGGCCAACAAACGGCTGAATGCCGGGATCGGCACCCACTTCGACGTCAGCCAGGCCGAGACCCCGTTGCCGGAAACCCATCGCCAACTGGACGCCCTCGACGAAGAAATCGCCTTGAGCCGCAACCAATTGGCGGCGCTGGCCGGCAAGGGGCCGGGGGAGGGCGCGCACTTGCAGCGCCCGACACTGGCCATGGCCGCCCCGCTGAAATTGCCGTCGAGCCTGCCCGCGCAACTCCTCGGCCAACGCCCGGACGTGGTCGCCAGCCGCTGGCAAGTGGCGGCCCAGGCCCGTGGCATCGACGTGGCCCATGCCGGTTTCTACCCCAACGTCGACCTGGTCGGCAGTCTGGGCTACATGGCCACTGGCGGCGGCATGCTGGAATTCCTGGCCGGCAAGAAATTCAACTACAACGTGGGCCCGGCGATCACCTTGCCAATCTTCGACGGCGGCCGCCTGCGCGCCGAACTGGGCGAAGCCAGCGCGGGTTATGACATTGCCGTCGCCAGGTACAACCAGACCCTGGTCAATGCGCTCAAGGGCATCAGCGACCAGTTGATCCGCCGCGAATCGATGGACAAGCAAGCTTCCTTCGCCGCGCAGTCGGTGGCCTCGGCGCAGAAAACCTACGACATCGCGATGATCGCCTATCAGCGCGGCCTCACCGATTACCTCAATGTGCTGAACGCCCAGACCTTGCTGTTCCATCAGCAACAGATCGAGCAGCAAGTGCAGGCCGCGCGGCTGAGCGCCCATGCCGAACTGGTCACCGCCCTCGGCGGTGGCCTGGGTGCTGGCAACGATGTGCCGCAGGACGCCAAGACGCTCCCGAGCAAAAACCCGGCGGCGCTGGCCGTGTTTGATCACTGAGTAGGTGTCGATGACTCCCTTGCCTGCACCGCTGCGCTGGCTGCATTCCCTTGAGTGGCGCCGTGGCTTTTTCGACTGGGCACGCAGCGACGGCGTGACCTGGGTGTATATCTTCAAGGTGCTGATCGCCGCGTTCCTCACGCTGTGGCTGGCCATGCGCCTGGAGTTGCCGCAACCGCGTACCGCGATGATCACCGTGTTCATCGTGATGCAGCCCCAGAGCGGCCAGGTGTTCGCCAAGAGCTTCTATCGCTTCCTCGGCACCCTGGCGGGGTCAGCGGTGATGGTCTTTTTGATCGCCTTGTTTGCGCAAAACACCGAGCTGTTCCTCGGCGCACTGGCGATCTGGGTGGGTATCTGCACCGCTGGCGCCACGCGCAACCGCAACTTCCGCGCCTATGGTTTTGTGCTGGCCGGCTACACGGCGGCGATGGTCGGCTTGCCGGCCCTGGCCCATCCGGACGGTGCCTTTATGGCGGCGGTGTGGCGCGTACTGGAAATTTCCCTGGGGATCCTGTGCTCCACGCTGGTCAGCGCCGCGATCTTGCCGCAAACCTCCAGCGCCGCGATGCGCAACGCCTTGTACCAGCGATTTGGTGTGTTCGCGCTGTTCGTCACTGACGGTTTACGTGGGCGTAGCCAGCGCGAGGGCTTCGAGGCCAGCAACGTACGCTTTATCGCTGAAGCCGTGGGCCTGGAAGGGCTGCGCAGTGTCACGGTGTTTGAAGACCCGCACATGCGTCGGCGCAATGGCCGGCTCAGCCGCTTGAACAGCGAATTCATGAGCATCACCACGCGCTTCAACGCCTTGCACCAGTTGCTCGAACGCCTGCGTGCCGATGCGGCGGACCACGTAGTCGCCGCGATCAAGCCCGGCCTGCAGGACCTGGCCGAACTGCTCGATGGTTTCTCTGGCCGCGCCCTCACCAGCCCCGACGCCGCAAGGCTGGTGGCCCAACTCAGCGCCTACAAGGACGGCTTGCCCGCCAAGGTGCGTGCCCTGCGCACGGCCTTCCAGGAAGGCGACCCCAGCGAAGCCGAGCAGCTTGATTTCCACACCGCCTACGAGCTGCTTTACCGCTTTGTCGACGACCTGCACAACTACGCGCAAACCCATGCATCACTGGCCGACCACAGCCACGAACGCGAACAGTGGGACGAAACCTTTATCCCCAAGACCAACTGGCTGGCCTGCGCCGCGTCGGGCATTCGCGCGTCATTCATTCTGGTGGTGCTCGGCAGTTACTGGGTGGCCACGGCCTGGCCCAGCGGCGCGACCATGACCCTGATCGCCGCCGCCACCGTGGGCTTGTCTGCCGCCACGCCCAACCCGAAACGCATGGCCTTTCAGATGGCCTGCGGCACTTTGATCGGCGCGCTGGTGGGCTTTGTCGAAATGTTCTTCGTGTTCCCCTGGATCGACGGCTTCCCGCTGCTGTGCGTGATGCTTGCGCCGGTGATCATCTTCGGTTCGTTCCTGGCCTCGCGCCCGCAGTACGCCGGTGTTGGCGTGGGCCTGCTGATCTTCTTCAGCACCGGCTCGGTGCCCGACAACCTCACGGTCTACAACCCCTACACCTTCATCAACGACTACATCGCGATGGTCATCGGCATGCTGGTGTGTGCGGCAGCGGGGGCGATCATTTTGCCGCCCAACAGCCGCTGGTTGTGGCGCCGGCTGGAGCAGGACCTGCGTGAGCAGGTGGTGTATGCCATCAGCGGCAAGCTCAAGGGCCTGGCGTCGAGTTTTGAAAGCCGCACCCGCGACCTGCTGCACCAGGCTTACGGCCTCGCCGTCGGCCAGCCGCTGGTGCAGCGCGACCTGCTGCGCTGGATGTTCGTGGTGCTTGAAGTTGGCCACGCGATCATCGAACTGCGCAAGGAGCAGGCGATTCTGCCGGTGCACCCGGCGTATGCCGAATCCCAGCCGTGGCGCCAGGCGATCCGCGTGATGGGCCGCTCGCTGGTGCGGTTGTTCCTGCAACCCAGCGCCAGCAACCTGGAGCGCGGCCTGATCGCCGTAGACCACGCGATCAGCCGCGTGCAGGCCACCGACGAACCCTTCGCGCCGCACTTCGACACCTCGGCCCTGCGCCGGGTGAAAAGCTACCTGCACTTTATCCGCACCTCGTTGCTCGACCCGCAATCGCCCCTCGCTGCCCTCAAAGGAGCTGCGCATGCCCCGTGAAATCGCGTTCCACGGCATTTATATGCCGACCATGACCCTGATGTTCCTGATCGCGGCGGGGCTGGCCTGGGGCGTGGACCGCTTCCTGGCCGGGTACGACCTGTACCGTTTTTTCTGGCACCCGGCGTTGCTGCGCCTGAGCCTGTTCGTTTGTCTGTTCGGCGCGCTGGCGCTGACCGTCTACCGTTGAGAATGCCCTGATGAAAAAGTTTTTCAGCCTGCTCGCCACCTTGCTGGTACTGGCGTTGGCGATCTGGATTGGCCGCACGTTGTGGGTGCACTACATGGAAACCCCGTGGACCCGCGACGGCCGTGTGCGCGCCGACATTATCAACGTCGCCGCCGACGTCACCGGTGAAGTGGTCGACGTGCCGGTGCGCGATAACCAGTTGGTGAAGAAGGGCGACCTGCTGATGCAGATCGACCCCGAGCACTACCGCATTGCCGTCAAGCAGGCGCAGTCACTGGTGGCATCACGCAAAGCCACCTGGGAGATGCGCAAGGTCAACGCCCACCGCCGCGCCGATCTCGACGCCCTGGTGATCTCCAGGGAAAACCGCGACGACGCCAGCAACATCGCCGACTCGGCACTCGCCGATTACCAGCACGCGCTGGCGCAACTGGAAGCGGCCGAACTGAACCTGAAACGCACCCAAGTGGTGGCGGCGGTGGACGGTTATGTCACCAACCTGAATGTGCATCGAGGTGACTACGCGCGCATCGGCGAGGCCAAGATGGCCGTGGTCGATATGAACTCGTTCTGGGTGTATGGCTTCTTCGAAGAAACCAAGCTGCCTCACGTTAAAGTCGGTGACAAAGCCGACATGCAACTCATGAGCGGCGAGACCTTGAAGGGCCACGTAGAAAGCATCTCGCGCGGCATCTACGACCGTGACAACCCCGAGAGTCGCGAACTGGTGGCCGATGTGAACCCGACCTTCAACTGGGTGCGTTTGGCCCAGCGCGTGCCGGTGCGGATTCACATTGATGAAGTGCCGGAAGGCGTATTGCTGGCGGCGGGCATCACCTGCACCGTTATCGTCAACCCAACACCAAATTGATGGTGGGCCCCGGCTTTTGTGGGAGCTGGCTTGCTCGCGAATGCGCAGGGGCAGTCAACAGATTCGTCAATGACCCACCGCTATCGCCGGCAAGCCGGCTCCTACAGTAGGTGGTGTCAGGCCTTGATGAAGGTTTCGTGCAGGTGGCGCCATAGCAGTGCGCCGCTGGCTTGTTTTTCAAACACCACCGTGGCGCGGCGATCCGTCTGGGTGCCGCTGTCATCCACTTGATGTTCGCGGTAAGTCACCGTGGCTCCTCGTGCATGCCGGTCGATCCCGGCCATCTCGCTCAAGGTGATCTTCAACCCTGGACGCATGCCGCCCAGGCGTGTGAATAGCGCTTTAACGCCGGCCGCATTGACCCGCGTCCCCGTCGCGGGCGCCACCATGCTGAACTCGGGGGAGAAGCGCGCCAGCAGGTTTTCCAACGTGCCCTCAGGCGCAACCCCGGCAAACCATTGTTCGATCTCGACGTGGGTCTGGATCACTTCTTCAAAAAAGTCGCTGTAGTCGATCATTACAAACTCTGTTCCAAGCCAAAGCGTTTCTTCAACACGCGTTCCAATAAACCTTTGGGCAACAGCGCCGCCATCAACGGCAACGCTCGGCTGCCATTGCCCGCACGCAGCAGGCGCGGTGGCCGGGGTTGCTGAACGGCCTTGAGCACCTCCGCGGCGAATTGCGCGGCCGGGGTGGGTTTGTCCTGGGAAGCCTGGCTGCGTGCACGGATGCCGTCGCGGATGGGCCACCACGGCGATTGTTCGTTGATCAGCAATTCGGCCTGGGCCCCGGCATTTTTCGCGAAGCTGGTGTTGATGGCGCCGGGCTGGACTTCCATGACCCGCACGCCAAAGGGCGCCAGTTCCATGCGCAGCGCATCGCTCAAGGCATGCACGGCGGCTTTGGAGGCGCAGTAGGCGCCGGCAAACGGGGTGACCAGCACGCCGGAAACGCTGCCGATATTCACCACCAGGCCTTTGCTGCGGCGCAGGGCGGGGAACAGCGCCTGGGTCACGCCGACGATGGAAAACACATTGGTTTCAAACTGGCGTTGCATGGCTTCAGTGCCGCCATCGAGCAGCGGGCCCATGGCGCCGTAGCCGGCGTTGTTGATCAGCACGTCCAGCTCGCCCACCTGGGTGGCCAGGGTGTGCAGGGCGGCGCTGTCATTCACGTCCAGCAGTACGGCCTGGAAACCGGCGTCGTTGAGGGCGATCACGTCGGCTTCGCGGCGAGCGCTGGTCAGCACGTGATAGCCGGCCGCCTTGAAGGCATCCGCCAGGGCGCGGCCGATGCCGCTGGAGCAGCCGGTGATAAGTACGTTGGGCATGGATCAGTCCTTTGTCAGTCCGAGAAGCCACCTTGCAGGTGTTCGGCACGAAATTCCAGGGTTTGCGGGCGGTAGCCGGGGCGCAGTGGCGGGGTGGGCAGGCAGTCTTCCCAGGTAGCGCCGGCTTGCAGCTCACCGGGGCCGCGATAGCGCGGCGCGGCGTAGACGTTGTCGGCCAGGTTGACGGTATCGCCCGGCGCATAGGCGGCGACGCGCCAGCGCAGTTCGGTGAGGGGCACGTCGTTGCCGTTGTTCAGGACCAACTTGAGGGGACGGTCGGCGGGGCATTCCTGGGGCGCGTAGGTGATGCGCAGCTCCAGGCGTGCCAGTTGCGAGGCTTCGCGGTTGTCCAGCCACACCACCCAGATCGCCACGAAACCCAGGCCCACGGCAGCCGCGAGGGACACCGGCAAGGCCTTGGCGGGGTAACGCAGCAGCAGGATCAGCCAGGTGATGATCAGGAGAACGCCGAAGAACATGGAGACCACCTCGAATAGGGAACGAGCATCCTAACGTAAGCTTAGGTGGGATTGGTCAGCTTGAGATAAGTGTTGAATCGGCGGGCCTCATCGCAGGCAAGCCAGCTCCCACAGTTGTGGGAGCTGGCTTGCCTGCGATGGGGCCTTCAGCATCACTGCAAAACCCAAAGAAAAAGCCCCCGCCCAACCGGCTGCGGATAGGGGACGCAGTCGGCTGGACGGGGGCTTCTTGTACGACAGTATTACTGCGCGATGGTTTTCACCGACACGCCGCGCTCAACCGGTGTGGAGCGACCGTAGATATCTTCGAAGCGCTCGATATCGTCTTCGCCCAGGTAGCTGCCCGATTGCACTTCGATGATCTCCAGCGGGATCTTGCCCGGGTTGCGCAGGCGGTGCACCGAGGCAATCGGGATGTAGGTGGACTGGTTCTCGGTGAGCAGGAACACGTTCTCGTCACAGGTGACTTCGGCGGTGCCGCTGACCACGATCCAGTGTTCGGCGCGGTGGTGGTGCATTTGCAACGACAGGCACGCGCCCGGCTTGACCGAGATGTGCTTGACCTGGAAGCGACCGCCCATGTCCACCGAGTCGTAGGAGCCCCACGGACGGTAGACCTCGCAGTGGTTCTGGGTCTCGCTGCGGCCCTGTTCGTTCAGGGTGTTGACCATTTGCTTGACGCCCTGGACCTTGTCCTTGTGGGCAATCATCATCGCGTCCTTGGTTTCCACCACCACGATGTTTTCCAGGCCGATCACCGACACCAGCTTGCCGTTGCCGTGGATCATGCAGTTCTTGCTGTCCTGGATCACCACATCGCCCTTGCTCACGTTGCCGTTGGCGTCTTTATCGTTGACGGCCCACAGCGACGCCCAGCAACCCACGTCGCTCCAGCCGGCGCTCAGTGGCACCACGCAGGCGCGCTGGGTTTTTTCCATCACGGCGTAGTCGATGGAATTGTCCGGGCAGCAGGCGAAGGTGGCTTCGTCGAAGGACACCGTGTCGGCGGTCTGCTCGCTGCGCTCCAGAGTCAGCAGGCAGGTGTCGTAGATGTCCGGATCGTGCTTTTTCAGCTCTTCGAGGAAGCGGCTGGCACGGAACAGGAACATGCCGCTGTTCCAGAAATAACCGCCGCTTTTGACGAACTCGACGGCGCGTTTTTCGTTGGGTTTTTCCACGAACTGCTCGACGCGGCTCACGCCCTCGGGCAGCAGCGAATCGTTGGTGGACTTGATGTAGCCGTAGCCGGTTTCCGGGCGGGTGGCCGGCACGCCGAACAACACCATCTCGCCACGCTCGGCGGCCACGGTGGCCAGGGCCAGGGCGCGTTGCAAGGCTTTCTGGTCGTCGATCACGTGGTCGGCGGGCAGCACCAGCATCAGCTCGTCGCGGCCTTCATTGACCAGCATCATCGCGGTGAGGGCCACGGCCGGCGCGGTGTTGCGGCCGAACGGCTCCATCAGGATGCGCTGGCTTTCCAGCTTGCGGGCGCTCAGTTGCTCATTGACGATGAAACGGTGGTCCTTGTTGCAGACCACGATCGGCGTGTCCATGCCTTCGAACACCAGGCGCTCCAGGGTTTGCTGGAACAAGGTGTGCTCGCCGGTCAGCGCCAGGAATTGTTTAGGGAACTGTTTACGGGAAAGCGGCCAAAGACGTGAGCCGCTACCACCGGAAAGGATTACTGGGATCATGCTGTTTCTCCTTGAATCGATTTGGGTCAGAGCTACGAAGGTTTGTCGTTTCACTCTTGTTTTTGTCTCGGTCGCCGATTGCACACCGTCCTTTTGTAGGAGCCCGCTTGCGGGCGATTGCGACCTTGAGGACGCCATCGCCGGCAAGCCGGGCTCCTACAGGTTCGGTGTCAATCTGCAGAATTCATTAGCGGGTCGACACCGGGCGTTTCACCCAGACTGGCGAGAGGCTCGAACCGGAGCCCGTCACGTACAGCACCGCCGCTTCACCACGTTCCAACGCAACCGGCTTCACATCGCCGACTTTCTTGTCACCGTCATACAACGCCAGGCTCACTTTCACCGGGTTGATTTCACGTTCGCCACGGCCTTTGGCGGCCACCGACTGGACCACGTCGGTCTTGCCATCAGCCGTCTTCAAGGTCAGGGCCTTGTCGCTCAGGTTCTGTACGCGCACCAGGGACTTCTGCTTGTTCTTGAACGGCGGCTCTTCGATCAGCTGGGGCTGGCCGCTGCCGCTGTTGACCAGGGTGTAGTAGTGGTCCGGGGCGAGCTTGACCGGCACGGTCTGGCTGCCCACCTTGGCGCTGTAGTCACCGCCCGGCATGAAGCTGAAGTCGCTGCTGGCCAGGGGCGCAACGTCGCTCAGGTTGGTGGCGCCGACGGTGGCGCTGACTTCCTGGTTGCTGGCGTTGTAGATGCGCACGAAGCTCGAACCTTTTGGCGCGGTCGGGCCGTAGAGGGCGGCGTCACCGCCGGCAAAGGCAGACATCGATACGACGCTCAGGCCAGCGGCGATAGCCAGGGTCTTGGCGAGACGACGAGGAGTTGTAGTGAAAGTCATGTGAGTTACCTCTCTTTCAGTTTTGCGCCCGGTCGGGCGTCTCGGATTTTTGTGTGTTGATAGCCATGTTCTGTTGGCGCGAACCGGCTTGTTTAAGTTGCGCAACCCAGGACGGGTCGGCATCACCGATTTCGTTGTTCACGGGCAGATAACGTTCAGGAAACTCCCAGATCAGCACCTGGGGCGGGCTGTTCTTGAAGTCGTCGCTCTTGAGGTAGCTGAGCATCGGCAGGATCGGGCCGTGGCCGTCTTCGGCGTAGCTGACCACGTCGCTGTGCAGGGCTTGCTTGAGCGCACCGACAAAGTTCCAGTTGGGGTTGGCGCTGTAGCTGGTGCCGACCAGAGCCACCGGGGTTTCGCTGTCGCTGAACAGGGCATCGTCACCTTTGGTTTCGGCCAGGTGCGTGACGCGTTTTTCCAGCGGCTCCTTGGGCGGCATCAGGTTTTCGAACAGCGGGTCCAGGGGCAGGAACAGACGCAGGTCGCCTTTGTGCGGTGCGGTGTTCTCGGCCTCGGTGACAAAACGCTGTGGCTCGCCGCTCAGCGGGGTTTTCTCGCGAATGGTCGCTGCCAGTTGCTTGGCGGCGATCTCGGCGCCGTCCGGGGTCCAGTGGGTGTCGGTGCGCAGGAACACCTGCTTGCCGCCCAGCTTGGCCTGTTGCAGCGGGCCAAGCAGGTCCGGGGCGATGATCTTGTCGGCGGCGACGCGGGCGTGGAAATCCTGGTAGAGGTTGGCGTGGATGCTCGCCGGTTTCACCTCACCCAGGTGCTCCGGGTACAGGCGCACTTTGGCCGGCACGATCGCCATCACCAGCTGGATGCCCTGGGCCTTGAGCTTCTGGCGCACGCCTTCCACCAGCGCGTAGTTGCCTTGCAGGTTCTGGTCTTCGTTGACGGCAGGGTTGAACTCTTCGTCGCTGTACAGCCAGTGATCGCGGCCCAGCACTACGCCAGGGCGACCTTCATTGAACAGCTTGTAGTCCAGCGCGGCCCACAGGTTGGTGCCCAGGCGCTTGATCGGGAACTCGTCGTCGTAGTGGGTCTCGACGGCTTTGGTCCAGCGACCGTTGAGCACGGTGGCGTCGGCATTGGTGCTGAAGCCGAAGAAACTGCGCAGCGACCAGGCGCCGAGGGCCAGCAGCACCACCAGGAACAGGCCGATATAGAGGACGCGTAATGAACGGGTCATGGTCGGCTCCCTCAGAATTGGAAGTAAAGGAACGGCGAGAAACTCTGCGCCGACAGTTTGAGAATCGACGCCACGAACAGCAGCAGCACCGCCGCGCGCATGGCGTAGCGTGGCCAGTCAGCGGTCCAGTAGGCCGGTTGCACGGCGGCGTCCTGGCCCACGGTGAAACCGGGCTGGTGGATGCTGCCGGGGTTGTCGCCCGGGACGGCCTTGATCAGGCTCGGGTCGGCCGGCTTGGTCTTCTCGGCAGGGCGATTGGTGTAGAAATCGCGCAGGCCGAAGAACGCCAGGGTTGCGTACGCCACCACCAGGGTTGCCACTTGCAGGCCGGTGAGGCTGGCGCGGTTGAGTTCCGACAGCGACCACTCGCCAAAGCTGAACATCGCACCGTACATACGACCGGCAACGTGCAGGTTCTCGGCGCGGAAGATCACCCAGCCCATTACCACCAGCAGGAAGGTGAAGGCCCAGCGCACCACGTTGAAGCTGCGTGGCGCGGTGTTGAGGCCGATGGCTTTTTCAATCGCCAGCCACATGCCGTGCCAGGCACCCCACACGATGTAGGTGATGTTTGCACCGTGCCACAGGCCACCGAGCAGCATGGTCAGGAACAGGTTACGGTAGGTGATCAGCGTGCCTTTGCGGTTGCCGCCCAGGGTGATGTACAGATAGTCACGCAGCCAGGTAGACAGGCTGATGTGCCAGCGCCGCCAGAACTCGGTGATCGACTGGCTGATGTACGGCTGCTTGAAGTTTTCCATGAAGCGGAAACCCATCATCAAGCCCAGGCCGATGGCCATGTCGCTGTAGCCGGAGAAGTCGAAGTACAGCTGTGCGGTGTAGGCCAGCGCGCCGAGCCAGGCATCGCCCGTGGTGGGGTTCTGCAGGGCGAAGCAATGGTCGGCCACCACCGCGAGGGTGTCGGCGATAAAGACCTTCTTGATGAAACCCTGCATGAACCGCGTGCAGCCCTCGGAGAACTTGTCGAGGGTGTGGGTGCGGTTGTTGAACTGGTCGGCCAGGTCGCGAAAGCGCAACACCGGGCCGGCAATCAAGTGCGGGAAGATCGCCACGAACGCCGCGAAGTCGATCAGGTTGCGGGTCGCCGGGGTATCGCCACGGTACACGTCGATGATGTAGCTGATGGACTCGAAGATGTAGAACGAGATACCGATCGGCAACAGCACGTGGGTGAGGATGAACGGCTCAAGGCCCATGGACTTCATCATCACGTTGATGCTGTCGACGCCGAAGTTGGCGTACTTGAAGTAGCCGAGGATGCACAGGTCGACCGCCACGCCGAGCAGCAGCCAGCGCTGGGCTGGCTTGGTGCGCACGCCGGCTGCACCGACCTTGAGGCCGATCCAGTAGTTCCACAGCGTCACGGCGGCGAACAGCGCCAGGAAGTCCACTCGCCACCAGGCGTAGAACACATAGCTGGCAATCAGCAGCAGCAGGTTGCGATAGCGTTGCCCGCTCAAGTAGTACAAGCCGAGAAAGATCGGCAAGAACAGAAACAGGAACACATTGGACGAGAAAACCATCCCGATCTCTCCATGTTTAATCACAGTCAAGGGCCAGAGCCCCCCCAAACCCCCCCACGAAAATTCGGGGGAGGGCGGTACAGCATTCACGCCACCTCCCTGTAGGAGCCCGGGGGGGGGGGGGGGGGGGGGGGGGGGGGGGGGGGGGGGGGGGGGGGGGGGGGGGGGGGGGGGGGGG
>NZ_JBWKPU010000066.1:0-15313 GCF_059418405.1 Pseudomonas sp. GW821-FHT09A09 | reverse complement strand
CCCCCCCCCCCCCCCCCCCCCCCCCCCCCCCCCCCCCCCCCCCCCCCCCCCCCCCCCCCCCCCCCCGGGCTCCTACGGGTCGTGTGATCAAATTAAAAAGTAGTCGCGGCCTTCGACCTGGCCCCGGCGCAGCGGGTTCCGGGTGCAGTAAGGCGCGTAGCCCGCATCGACAAAGCGGTACATCAGCTGTTCATCGCGCCCGCTCGGGATGCCCAGGCGGGTGGTCTGGATGATCTGGCTCGGGGTCTGGCCCACGTCTTCAACGTAGAGCAACTCCTGGTCGAAGCGCTTGGTGTCCCACATCGGCACTTTCAACCCCAGCGCCTTGCACAGCAGGGTCTGGCCGGCACACAGCTTCTGCGACGGGCGCGGGCTGCCGTTGGCATCGGGGTTGTTCAGCAGCATCTGCGCCAAACTGGCCGGGCCGGACGTTTCATCGACCCACGGATACGCCGACTTGATCAGCACGGCGTTGCCCGGGCCCTGGGCGCTGAAGTTCAGCGAGTCGCCGCCACGGGCGTAGTACATATAGATATGACCGCCATCCAGAAACAAAGCCTTACGCTTTTCTGTGTAGCCGAGGGAAGCGTGGCTGCCTTTTTCGGCCAGGTAATACGCTTCGGTTTCAATAATTCGCGCCGAAAGCCAGAGATCGCCTACGCGATGGCGGACGATTTTTCCGAGCAGATCCTGGGCGAGCAATTGCGCGTCGCGGTCGAAGAAGCTGTCGGGCAGGGCGCTAGCGGGCAGTCGGGGGGTAAAACTGGACATGGCGGTCTGGGGTTAATACGGCTAAATGTGACGGAATCATAACAACTCCCACCTTAATTACCGCTGAAGCCCAGGTTTTTACAGTTCATTTCGACCATCCGCCCCTCACCGCTGTCAGTCGAGCGGCGTCACAGCTATAATCTGCCGCTTTCCTCCCTGCCAAGACTCCCTGACCATGACTGAGTCCGTTCTTGACTACATGACCCGCCTGGGTCGCGCTGCCCGTCAGGCCTCGCGGTTGATCGCCCGTGCGAGCACCGCGCAGAAGAACCGCGCCCTGCTGGCGGCCGCCGACGCTCTGGATGCTTCGCGCTCCGAGCTTGCCGCCGCCAACGAGCAAGACCTGGCCAACGGCCGCGCCAATGGCCTCGAGCCAGCCCTGCTGGACCGCCTGGCGCTGACCCCGGCACGTATCGACGACATGATCGAAGGCCTGCGTCAGGTGGCCAAGCTGCCTGACCCCATCGGTGAAATCCGCGATATGCGCTACCTGCCGTCCGGCATCCAAGTGGGCAAGATGCGCGTGCCCCTGGGCGTGATCGGCATCATCTACGAGTCGCGCCCGAACGTGACCATCGACGCCGCGAGCCTGTGCCTCAAGTCCGGCAATGCCACCATCCTGCGTGGCGGTTCCGAAGCCATTAATTCCAACCGTGCCATTGCCGCGTGCATTCAGCAGGGCCTGGCCGTGGCCGAACTGCCGGCCGAAGTAGTGCAAGTGGTCGAGACCACTGACCGTGCCGCCGTTGGCGCGCTGATCACCATGCCGGAATTCGTCGACGTGATCGTGCCGCGCGGTGGCAAGAGTCTGATCGAGCGCGTCAGCCGTGATGCCAAGGTGCCGGTGATCAAGCACCTGGACGGCGTGTGCCACGTGTATATCGACATCGCTGCCGATATCGACAAGGCCATCCGCATCGCCGACAACGCCAAGACTCACCGCTACGCCCCGTGCAACACCATGGAAACCCTGCTGGTGCACGCAGGCATTGCCGAGCGCGTGTTGCCTCCATTGGCGGCTATCTACCGCGACAAGGGCGTGGAGCTGCGCGGCTGTGAGCGCACCCGTGCGCTGTTGGGCGCGGACGTGATCGAAGCCACCGAACTGGACTGGTACACCGAATACACGGCGCCGATCCTGTCGATCAAGCTAGTCGACGACCTGGACGAGGCCATCGAGCACATCAACACCTACGGCTCCAAGCACACCGACGCTATTGTTTCCGAGCATTTCAGCGATGCCCGGCGTTTCCTCAACGAAGTGGATTCTGCCTCGGTGATGATCAACGCCTCGACGCGCTTTGCCGACGGCTTCGAGTACGGCCTGGGGGCGGAGATCGGTATCTCCACCGACAAGCTGCACGCACGCGGCCCGGTGGGTCTGGAAGGCCTGACCAGCGAGAAGTACGTGGTGTTCGGCGACGGTCATGTGCGCACTTGATGGGTAAACGCATCGGGCTGCTCGGCGGTACTTTCGACCCCGTGCACATTGGCCATTTGCGCAGTGCCCTGGAAGTCGCGGATGCCCTCGCGCTGGATGAGTTGCGGGTGATGCCCAACGCCCGGCCACCGCACCGCGATACCCCGCAGGTGTCGCCGCAGCAGCGCCTGGAAATGGTGCGCCTGGCAGTGGACGGCATTGCGCCGTTGGTGGTGGACGACCACGAGCTCAAGCGTGATAAACCGTCCTACACTGTCGATACCCTGGAAGTGATGCGCGCTGAAATGGCCGCGGATGACCAGTTGTTTCTGCTTTTGGGCTGGGACGCATTTTGCGGCCTGCCCTCTTGGCATCGCTGGGAGGAACTCCTCCAGCATTGCCACATCCTGGTTTTGCAACGCCCGGATGCCGACAGCGAACCGCCGGATGCCTTGCGCAACCTGCTGGCCGCGCGGTCGGTAAGTGACCCCTTGGCCCTGACCGGGCCGAACGGGAATATTGCATTCGTCTGGCAGACCCCGCTTGCGGTGTCCGCCACCCAGATCCGTCAACTGCTGGCCAGCGGGAAGTCGGTACGTTTCCTGGTGCCTGACGCGGTCCTGGCCTACATCGATGCGCACGGGCTTTACCGTGCGTCGAACTGAAAAGGCGCGCTTGAACGTACGTACAGTCGTACAGCGAGCGCCCGAACATACGAGCAAAACGAGTTTTATATGACGAACAAAGACGTAAGCAAAGTTAAGCGCAAAGGCACGTTCAAAAGCGCCCCGCTGCCAGTTGAAGCCCACACCGGCCCTGAGCTGGCGGGCGAAGAGCTGGTAAAAGTGGCCGTGGCTGCCCTGGAAGACGTGAAAGCCCAGGACATCCAGGTGCTGGACGTGCGCGACAAGCAGAGCATCACCGACTACATGATCATCGCCACCGGTACCTCGAACCGTCAGATCGGCGCGATGCTGGACAAAGTCCGCGAGGCCGTCAAAGCCCAAGGCGTGAAGCCGCTGGGTGAAGAAGGCAAGGGCGACAGCGACTGGGTGCTGCTGGACATGGACGACGTGATCGTTCACATGATGACTTCCAACGCTCGCCAGTTCTACGACCTGGAGCGTCTGTGGAAAGGCGCCGAGCAGAGCCGTGCCGCCGATGGCAAGCACCACAGCCCGGAAGTGGGCCACGCGCACTTCGACAAGCTGAACAAAGACCAGGAATAAGGAACGGCTGTGCGCCTGCGTCTGATTGCTGTCGGTTCACGCATGCCCAAGTGGGTGGAAGAAGGTTGGCACGAGTACGCCAAGCGTCTGCCCGCTGAGCTGTCTCTTGAACTGGTAGAGATACCGCTCAACACCCGGGGCAAGAATGCCGATGTGGCGCGCTTTATCCGTCAGGAAGGCGAAGCCATGTTGGCCAAGGTCGGCCCCAACGAGCGCATCGTCACCCTAGAAGTGCACGGCAAACCCTGGAGCACCGAGCAGTTGGCGGTGGAACTGGACCGCTGGCGCCTGGACTCGCGCACGGTCAACTTCATGGTCGGCGGCCCCGAAGGGCTGGCGCCGGAAGTCTGTGCGCGGGCGGACCAGCGCTGGTCGCTGTCGGCGCTCACGCTGCCGCACCCGCTGGTACGCATCCTGATCGGTGAACAGCTGTATCGCGCCTGGACAGTTCTGTCTGGGCACCCTTATCACAAATAATCTGCGCCCCTCCCGATGACCCAGCCGATCCGCATCAAGGACCACGAGAAAGACGCACGTCTTGTACGCGCGCGCGTGGTGTTTGGCGCAATCCTGGTGGTGGCCTTGTTGGGCGTGCTGATTGCGCGCCTGTATTTCCTGCAGGTGATCCAGTACGACTATCACTCCACGCTGTCGGAGAACAACCGGGTGCACGTGCAGCCGATTCCGCCGACGCGCGGGCTGATCTTCGACCGCAATGGCGTGGTGGTCGCGGACAACCGGCCGAGCTTCAGCCTGAGCATGACCCGCGAGCGATCCGGCGACTGGCAGCAGATCCTCGATGTGATCGTCGAAGTGCTCCAACTGACGCCGGAAGACCGGGTGATCTTCGAGAAGCGCATGAAGCAGGGGCGCCGGCCGTTCGAGCCGGTGCCGATCCTGTTTGAGCTGACTGAAGAGCAGATCGCGCGCATCGCGGTGAACCAGTTCCGCCTGCCCGGTGTTGAGGTGGTGGCGCAGTTGGTGCGGCATTACCCGCAAGGGCCGCACTTTGCCCACTCCGTCGGCTACATGGGGCGGATCAACGAGAAAGAGCTGAAGACCCTCGATCCGGTCAACTACAGCGGCACCCACCATATCGGCAAGACCGGTATCGAGCGCTTCTACGAGCCCGAGCTGCACGGCCAGGTGGGTTACGAGGAAGTCGAGACCAACGCCCGTGGCCGCGTGCTGCGGGTGCTCAAGCGCACCGACCCGGTGCCGGGCAAGGACATCGTGCTGAGCCTGGACATCAAGCTGCAGGAAGCCGCGGAAATGGCCCTGGGTGGTCGGCGGGGTGCGGTAGTGGCGCTGGACCCGACCACGGGCGAAGTATTGGCCATGGTCAGCCAGCCGAGTTTCGACCCCAACCTGTTCGTGACCGGCATCAGCTTCAAGGCGTACGCCGAGCTGCGTGATTCCATCGACCGGCCGCTGTTCAACCGCGTGCTGCGCGGCCTGTACCCGCCCGGCTCGACGATCAAGCCTGCGGTGGCGATTGCCGGCCTGGATGCGGGCGTGGTCACGGCCTCCAGCCGGGTGTTCGACCCGGGCTACTACATGCTGCCCAACTACGACCACAAATACCGTAACTGGAACCGCACCGGTGACGGCTATGTCGACCTGGACACCGCGATCATGCGCTCCAACGACACCTATTTTTACGACCTGGCCCACAAGCTTGGGATCGATCGCCTATCTGCCTACATGGGCAAGTTTGGCCTCGGCCAGAAAGTCTCCCTGGACATGTTCGAAGAATCCCCTGGCTTGATGCCATCGCGGGAATGGAAACGGGCAACCCGCCGCCAGGCGTGGTTCCCGGGTGAAACCCTGATCCTCGGGATCGGCCAGGGTTACATGCAGGCCACACCGTTGCAGCTGGCTCAAGCGACTGCGCTGGTGGCGAACAAGGGCATCTGGAACCGCCCGCACCTGGCCAAGACCATCGAAGGCGAGAAGCCGGTGGACGAGAACCCGATTGCCGACATCGTGCTGCGTGACCCGTCCGACTGGACCAAGGTCAACCACGGCATGCAGCAGGTGATGCACGGCGCCCGGGGCACCGCGCGCAAGGCGGCCGTCGGTGCGCAATACCGTATTGCCGGCAAGAGTGGTACGGCCCAGGTGGTCGCGATCAAGCAAGGCGAGAAATATGACCGCTCCAAGGTTCAGGAGCGCCACCGTGACCACGCCTTGTTTGTCGGCTTCGCGCCGGCCGACGACCCGAAGATCGTGGTGGCGGTGATGGTCGAGAACGGCGAGTCCGGCTCCGGCGTCGCGGCGCCTGTGGTGCGTCAAGTGATGGACGCCTGGCTGTTGGCCGACGACGGCAGGCTCAAACCCGAATATGGCGGCCCCCCTTCAAGCACCGAGGTTACGGCCCGTGAAGAGTAATTTTGACCGCATCCTCTCCAGCGAGGACGTGATGCGTCGCCGTGCGACGCTGCTGCAGCGCATGCACATTGATGGCCCGTTGCTGATCCTGCTGCTGACCCTGGCGGCCGGCAGCCTGTTCGTGCTGTATTCGGCCAGCGGCAAGAACTGGGACCTGCTGATCAAGCAAGCGTCGTCGTTCGGCCTGGGCCTGTTGTCGATGGTGGTGATCGCCCAGCTGGAGCCGCGTTTCATGGCGCGCTGGGTGCCGCTGGGCTACGTGGCTGGCGTGTTGCTGCTGGTGGTGGTGGACGTGATGGGCCACAACGCCATGGGTGCGACCCGCTGGATCAACATCCCGGGGGTGATTCGCTTCCAGCCGTCGGAATTCATGAAGATTTTAATGCCGGCGACTATCGCATGGTACCTGTCCAAGCGCACCTTGCCGCCACAGCTCAAGCACGTGGGTATCAGCCTGATCCTGATCGGCGTGCCGTTCATTCTGATCGTGCGCCAGCCGGACCTCGGGACTTCTTTGCTGATCCTCGCGGGCGGCGCGTTCGTGCTGTTCATGGGCGGTTTGCGCTGGCGCTGGATCCTCAGCGTGCTGGCCGCCGCCGTGCCAGTGGCCGTGGCGATGTGGTTCTTCTTTATGCACGACTACCAGAAGCAACGGATCCTCACGTTCCTCGACCCGGAGAGCGACCCGCTGGGCACAGGCTGGAACATCATCCAGTCGAAGGCGGCGATCGGTTCCGGCGGCGTATTTGGTAAAGGCTGGCTGCTGGGTACCCAGTCGCACCTGGACTTCCTGCCGGAAAGCCACACCGACTTCATCATTGCGGTGATGGGCGAAGAGTTCGGCCTGGTGGGCATTTGCGCGTTGTTGTTGATTTATTTGCTGCTGATCGGTCGCGGGCTGGTGATCACTGCCCAGGCGCAGACGCTGTTCGGCAAGTTGCTGGCGGGCAGCCTGACCATGACCTTTTTTGTTTATGTTTTCGTCAACATCGGTATGGTCAGTGGCCTGCTGCCGGTGGTTGGGGTGCCGTTGCCATTCATTAGCTACGGCGGAACTTCGCTGGTGACATTGCTGTCAGCGTTTGGGGTTTTGATGTCGATTCATACGCATCGCAAATGGATCGCACAGGTTTGAATAAGGTGAAGATGTCAATGCAAGTAATGCGCGGCTGGGCGACTCGGCATGCGTCCTGGATGGGCCTGATCGGGCTGCTGGGCGCGACGCAAGAGGCGCAGGCCGGTGACTACGACGGCTCACCTCAGGTCGCCGAATTTGTCGGTGAAATGACCCGCGACTACGGTTTTGCCGGTGAGCAGCTGATGGGCGTGTTCCGTGAAGCCCAGAAGAAGCAGGCGATTCTCGACGCCATCTCACGCCCCGCCGAGCGGGTCAAGCAGTGGAAAGAATACCGCCCGATGTTCCTCACCGACGCCCGTGTGGCGCGGGGTGTGGACTTCTGGCGCCAGCACGAAGCCGTGCTGGCCCGCGCCGAGCAGGAATACGGCGTGCCGGCCCAGGTCATCGTCGCCATCATCGGTATCGAAACCTTCTACGGGCGCAACACCGGCAGCTACCGGGTGATCGACGCCTTGTCGACCCTGGGCTTCGATTACCCGCCGCGTGCCGAGTTTTTCCGCAAGGAACTGCGTGAATTCCTGCTGCTGGCCCGCGAAGAACAGGTCGACCCGCTGACCCTCAAGGGTTCCTACGCCGGGGCGATGGGCTTGCCGCAGTTCATGCCGAGCAGCTTCCGTGCCTATGCCGTGGACTTTGACGGTGACGGCCACATCAATATCTGGAGCAACCCCGACGACGCCATTGGCAGCGTGGCCAGCTACTTCAAGCGCCATGGCTGGGTGGCCGGTGAACCGGTGGTGATCCGCGCCGAGGTGTCCGGGGAGCGCGCCGACGAAGGCCTGACCCAGGGCATCGAGCCGGCCAAGACGGTCGGGGAGTTGCGGGCGCTGGGCTGGTCGAGTCAGAATGCGCCACGCGATGACATGCCGGTGACGGCATTCCGCCTTGAAGGCGAAAACGGCCCGGAATACTGGATGGGCCTGAAGAATTTCTACGCA
Source organism: Pseudomonas sp. GW821-FHT09A09 (assembly GCF_059418405.1). Taxonomy (NCBI): domain Bacteria; kingdom Pseudomonadati; phylum Pseudomonadota; class Gammaproteobacteria; order Pseudomonadales; family Pseudomonadaceae; genus Pseudomonas; species Pseudomonas sp. GW821-FHT09A09. The sequence goes on along the minus strand of NZ_JBWKPU010000066.1, from coordinate 7,426 downwards.
ATCACGCGTTATAACCGCAGTGTGATGTACGCCATGGCCGTGCATCAGCTGTCAGACATGCTGGTCCAAGCACGGGGCAACAAGTAATGCGGGTATCGCCGATCAAACAACCGCTCAAGCTGGTGGCGTTCGCCGCGTTGTCCCTGCTGGTCGTCAGTTGCTCCACCAGCCGTGGTCCGGCGCAGAAGTCCGGCGGTACGGCCATCCGTTCCCAGCCGGGCCTGGACATCAACCGCGCGCACAAAGACGGCGCGCCGTGGTGGGACGTGGATGTCTCGAAGATCCCGGACGCCACGCCAACCCTGCACACCGGCGCCTACAAGGCCAACCCGTACACCGTGCTGGGCAAGACCTATTTCCCGCTGCAAGACTCCAAGACCTATGTCCAGTCGGGCACGGCGTCCTGGTATGGCACCAAGTTCCATGGCCAGAACACCGCCAACGGCGAAGTGTATGACCTGTACGGCATGAGCGCGGCCCACAAGACCCTGCCACTGCCCAGCTATGTACGGGTGACCAACCTGGACAACAACCGCACGGTGATCCTGCGGGTCAACGACCGTGGGCCGTTCTATTCGGACCGCATCATTGACTTGTCCTACGCGGCCGCGAAGAAACTCGGTTACGCCGAAACCGGCACGGCGCGCGTGAAAGTCGAAGGTATCGACCCGGCGCAGTACTGGGCCCAGCGTGGCAAGCCGGCGCCGTTGATGCTCAACGAACCGCAAACCCCGCAGCCGCAAGTGACGGCGTCGGCAGGCAAGATCGAACAGTGGACCCCACCACCAGCGCAGCACGCGCCGGATACGGTGGTCGTGCCCCAGGCAGCGCCGGGCGCCTCCATGGCCGGTGGGCAATACCTGCAGGTCGGCGCTTTCGCCAACCCGGACGCGGCAGAACTGTTAAGGTCCAAGCTCAGCGGCATGGTCAATGCGCCGGTGTTTATCAGTTCCATCGTGCGTAACCAGCAGACCCTGCACCGCGTACGCATGGGCCCGATCGGCTCGCCAAGCGAGGTTGCACAAGTGCAGAACAGCGTGCGCCTGGCCAACCTGGGGCAACCCAGTGTGGTCACCGCAGAATAAGCAGTAGACGGATTGATGGCTCGGGCGCGCATGCGGGCCCGGACCTTGGTTGTTGGCTCGTTGAACAATAAAAACCCAGGGGCAAGGGGTGAGCGGGCAACCGAACACGTGACAGTCTGGAAGCGGGCTGTCTGAATAGTTTTGCCCGCGAGGGCAAGTTTCCATAAGCAATTTCGAGAGACGGATGAACATCACCACCTTAGCCAAACGCACGTGCCTGCTTCTTTCGCTGATCATCACCCCGGCCGCCTGGGCGGTTGAAATGGTGCCGGCTTCCCCGCAACTGGCCGCCAAGGCCTGGGTCCTCATGGATGCCGCCAGCGGCAACGTGCTGGTCGAGAACAACGGTGACCAGCGCCTGCCCCCTGCCAGCCTGACCAAACTGATGACGGCCTACATCGCGACCCTGGAAATCCGTCGCGGCCAGATCGGCGAGAACGACCCGGTCACCGTCAGCGAAAACGCCTGGCGCACCGGCGGTTCGCGGATGTTCATCAAGGTAGGTTCGCAGGTGACGGTGAGTGACCTGCTGCACGGCATCATCATTCAGTCGGGTAACGACGCCAGCGTGGCTCTGTCCGAGCACATCGCCGGCAGCGAAGACGCGTTCGCCGACATGATGAACAAAACCGTGGCCGACCTGGGCATGACCAACAGCCACTTCATGAACCCGACCGGCCTGCCGAACCCAGAGCACTACTCGTCGGCTCACGATATGGCGATCCTGGCCCGCGCGATCATCCGTGTCGACCCGGTGCACTACGCCATTTACTCCCAGAAGGAGTTCTTCTGGAACAACATCAAGCAGCCTAACCGCAACCTGTTGCTGTGGCGTGACAAGACCGTCGACGGTCTGAAAACCGGCCACACCGAAGAAGCCGGCTACTGCATGGTGTCGTCCGCTGTACGTGATGGCCAGCGCCTGATTGCCGTGGTCTTCGGCACCAACAGCGAGCAGGCCCGTGCGGCCGAGACGCAAAAACTGCTGACCTACGGTTTCCGTTTCTTCGAAACCCAGACCTTCTACCAGAAGGGCACCGAGCTGGCGCAGGCACCGGTATGGAAGGGCGCAACCCACCAGGTCAAAGCCGGCCTGGCGGAAGACCTGACCCTGACCATGCCTAAAGGCCAGCTGAAAAAGCTCGCTGCCAGCATGACCATGAACCCGCAGCTGGTTGCGCCAATCGCCAAGGGCGACGTGATCGGCAAGGTCGAAGTCAAACTGGACGACAAAGTGGTGCACAGCGCCGACCTGATCGCCCTGGACGCTGTCGACGAAGGTGGTATCTTCCGCCGCGTGTGGGATAGCATCCGTCTATTCTTCTACAGCTTGTTCAACTGATAGTGTGCACCTGCAAAGCCCCGTGTTGATCCGACACGGGGCTTTGCCCGTCGCCACGGCTTACGCTTACGAGGCCGTTACGCCATGACCGATAAAGAAGTAGAAGTAAAGGCGCCGAAGATCGAATTCCCAGTGACGGATTATCCCGTCAAGGTGATCAGCGATACCGGCGTGGGCCGCAAGGACAAGATTCTCGAGATCGTGCGCAAATACGCGACGATCAACGACAACCGCGTGGACGAGCGTCAAAGCTCCACCGGCAAATACACCACGATCCAGTTGCACATCGTTGCGACGGATCAGGACCAGCTCTACAACATCAACAGCGAACTGCGGGCCACTGGTTTCGTGCACATGGTGTTGTGATGTCTCATGTCCTGGGCTTTCGCGAGCTCGGCCGGATGGACTACGAGCCCGTCTGGCACGCCATGCAACGGTTCACCAACGAGCGCGGCACCTCGGCTCCCGATGAGATCTGGCTGGTGGAACACCCGCCGGTGTTCACCCAGGGCCAGGCCGGCAAGGCCGAACACCTGCTGCTGCCGGGAGATATTCCGGTGGTGCAGGTCGACCGAGGTGGCCAAGTGACTTACCATGGGCCCGGCCAACTGGTGGCGTACCTGCTGCTGGATGTGCGCAAGCTGGGGTTTGGCGTGCGTGATCTGGTCACCCGCATGGAGGCCTGCCTGATCGAGCTGCTGGCCAGCTACGGCGTGACCGCTGCGGCCAAGCCCGATGCCCCGGGTGTGTATGTGGACGGCGCGAAAATCGCCTCCCTGGGGCTGCGTATCCGCCATGGTTGTTCCTTTCACGGCCTGGCCCTGAACGTGGACATGGACCTGGCGCCGTTCCGGCGGATCAACCCGTGCGGCTATGCCGGACTGGCCATGACCCAACTGAGCGAGCACGCCACACCGATTAAATTTGCCGAGGTTAGTGCCCGGCTGCGTGCGCAGCTCGTCAAACACCTCGACTATGCTGAGCAGACGACCCTTACGGGCGGAATCGACTGATTATGACTACTGATGCAGTGCAAACCATGATCCCGACGGTGGACGTTACAGACCGTCCGGCCCCGGCCCCGCGTGCCAAGGTGGAAGCCGGCGTCAAGCTGCGCGGCGCCGAGAAGGTTGCACGCATCCCGGTGAAGATCATTCCGACCACCGAACTGCCGAAGAAGCCCGACTGGATCCGCGTGCGCATCCCGGTTTCGCCGGAAGTCGACCGTATCAAGGCCCTGCTGCGGAAGCACAAGCTGCACAGTGTGTGCGAAGAAGCGTCCTGCCCGAACCTGGGCGAGTGCTTCTCCGGCGGCACCGCCACCTTCATGATCATGGGTGATATCTGCACCCGTCGTTGCCCGTTCTGCGACGTCGGCCACGGCCGTCCGAAGCCACTGGACGTCAACGAGCCGGAAAGCCTGGCCATCGCCATCGCCGACCTGCGTCTCAAGTACGTGGTGATCACCTCGGTAGACCGCGACGACCTGCGTGACGGCGGTGCCCAGCACTTTGCCGACTGCATCCGTGAGATCCGCAAGCTGTCGCCGAACGTGATGCTCGAAACCCTGGTGCCGGACTACCGTGGCCGTATGGACGTGGCGCTGGAAATCACCGCCGCCGAGCCGCCGGATGTGTTCAACCACAACCTGGAAACCGTGCCACGCCTGTACAAGGCTGCGCGCCCGGGTTCGGACTACCAGTGGTCGTTGACCCTGCTGCAGAAGTTCAAGCAGATGATGCCTCACGTTCCAACCAAGTCCGGCTTGATGCTGGGCCTGGGCGAGACCGACGAGGAAGTCATCGAAGTCATGAAGCGCATGCGCGAACACGACATCGACATGCTGACCCTGGGCCAGTACCTGCAGCCGTCCCGCAGCCACTTGCCGGTGCAGCGTTTCGTGCACCCGGACACCTTCGCCTGGTTCGCCGAGGAAGGTTACAAGATGGGCTTCAAGAACGTGGCCTCGGGCCCGCTGGTGCGCTCCTCGTACCACGCTGACGAGCAGGCCAAGCTGGTCAAGGCGAGCCTGGTTTCTTAATACAGACTTGGGTATCACCGCTGATCCAATGTGGGAGCGGGCTTGTGTGGGAGCTGGCTTGCCTGCGATAGCATCACCTCGGTGCACCAGATACACCGAGGTGCCGGCATCGCAGGCAAGCCAGCTCCCACACAAGCCAGCTCCCACAGTTCGTTTTGCGACATAACCAGGGAGAACATGGATGACCACTCAACTCGCGGCCGCCGTACCCGCGTTGCGCTCTGAAGGCACCATCGCCCTGATCGCCCCCGCTGGCCCCGCCGCACTGGACGTCGACAAAGCCAACCAATGGATGCGTTCCCGTGGCTACGCGCTGCGCATCTTCCCGGGTGTCCATGAAAGCGACGGCTACCTCGCCGGCAGCGATGACGTCCGCCTGCGTGACCTGCACGCCGCCTTCGCCGACCCCGATATCGATGCCATCTTCTGCCTGCGCGGTGGCTACGGCACACCGCGCCTGCTGGATCGCCTGGACTTCGACCTGTTGCGCGCCAATCCCAAGCCCTTCGTGGGGTACAGCGATCTCACCGCCGTGCACCTGGCCATCAGCCGCTACGCAGGCTTTGTGACGTTCCACGGGCCGATGTTCAAAGTCGACCTGTTGGGCGACAAGCAACAACCGACCGAGTCATCACTGTTCAGCCTGCTGCGCGGCCAATTGGGCGCTGGCAGTGAGCTGGCGCACCCGGTGGCCTACCCGTTGACCACTGTCGAGCCTGGCATCGCCTGTGGGCGCTTGCTGGGGGGCAACCTGTCGATGATCGCGGCAGTCATGGGCACCGCCTTTGAGATCGATGCAGAGGGCATCATCCTGCTGATCGAAGACGTCAACGAGCCGATCTATCGGATCGACCGGCTGCTCACTCACTTACGGTTGGCGGGCAAGCTGGATCAGGTGGCGGGTGTACTGGTGGGGGATGTGGCGGGAGTAGGCAGTGCCGCGCTGGAGCGACTGCTCAAGCAGACCTTTGGGCCGTTGCGCATTCCAGTGCTGGCCGGCTGGCGCAGTGGGCATTGTGATCCGAACCTGACCTTGCCGATGGGCGCTTTGGTGCGCCTGGATGCGGGGGAGCAGCGGTTGGTGTTGGAGCAGGATGTGGTCTTTAAATAATTGCTGCCTGTGATGGCCTCTTCGCGAGCAAGCCCGCTCCCACATTCGACCGCATTCCAAAGGATGTTCACGGTTAAATGTGGGAGCTGGCTTGCCTGCGATAGCGGTAGCCGCCATAAGCAGCTCTAGCGGTTTTGCAGGGATTCGAGCAGCTTCACCGTCGGATACCCATCCGCCGGCCAACCCAGTGCTTGCTGCGCCGCACGAATCGCCTTGCGCGTATTCGCACCGATAATCCCGTCCGGGTTGCCGGCGTCATAGCCTTTCGCACTCAGCGCTGTTTGCAGATCGATACGCTGGGAGCGACTCAGCGGCAATTCATCCTTCGGCCAATCCCCACGAATCACACCGCCGCCACCAAACCGTTCCGACAACAACCCAACCGCCAGGGCGTAGGACGACGAGTTGTTGTACTTGAGGATCGCGCGGAAGTTATCCAGCACCAGGAAGGCCGGCCCACGGTAGCCAGCCGGCAGTAGCAGTGCAGCAGAGAGCTGGCTGACGTTCGGCGGCAGGCTCGCGCCAGGCGGCAATTGAATGCCCAGGCTCAGCCACTCGGCGACGGTCTTGCGCACGCCGCCATCGGCTAATGCGTAGTCGAAATTCGACGGCAGTTGCTTGACCTCGAAACCCCACGGCTGGCCCTTCTGCCAGCCGGAGCTTTGCAGGTAGTGCGCGGTGGAGGCGAGGGCGTCGGCCGGGCTGTTCCAGATATCGCGGCGACCGTCGCCATCGAAGTCCACGGCGTGAGTGTTATAGGTGGTCGGGATAAATTGGGTCTGGCCCATGGCGCCGGCCCAGGAGCCTTTCATCTGGTCGGCCTGGATGTCGCCGTGCTGGATGATCTGCAGCGCTGCCAGCAACTGAGCCTGGGCGAATGCCGGGCGCCGGCCTTCGTAGGCCAGGGTCGCCAGGGAGCGGATCACTGAGTTGTTGCCCTGGAACTGGCCGAAGTTGCTTTCCATGCCCCACACCGACACCAGTGCCTGGCGATCGACGCCGTAACGCTGTTCGATGCTTTGCAGGATGTCGGCGTATTTGATCAGCAGGGCCTGGCCATTGCGCACGCGTACCGGCGACAGGGCGCCGTCGAGGTATTCCCACACCGGGCGAGAAAACTCGGGTTGGCTGCGGTCGGCGCGAATCACCGCCATGTCGGGTGTGATACCGGCGAAGGCGTTATCGAAGACGGCAGGTGTGATGCCAGCCTTCAGGGCTTCAACGCGAAAGCCCGCCTGCCATTCGGCAAAGGTCTGGGTCGGTTGGATGTCGAGATTGTCCACGGCTACGGGAGGCACGACAGCGGGGGCAACAGCCGGTGCGGTCTGGAGCTTGGGCAGGGGTTGAGCGTCGGCGGCGGTGGGTTTTTCCGCGCAGGCGACGAGCAGAATAAGGCTGGAGGCAGCGATCAATTGGCGAAGGTGCCAACGACGGGAAAGACTAGAGGGCATGCACAGGTCCAGGGATTACAAATCAGGTGCAGACCTTATCATGCCGGAGGGGCGCTTGCCTTCAGGCAGCCAGAAAGTAAGAAGCCTCCCAGCTTTTAGACTGGAAGGCTTCGCGGCGGTAGCTGCCTTTGCCCTTGCCGGCGCGTTCCTGACGGCTGCGGAACAGTGGCTGGGCGATGATGGATTTGGCCTTGTTCGGGCCATGCTTGGATGGCTTTTTGCTCATGGTCGGTACTCTCTGGGTGGGGTGGAGCGGTGCAAATCATCTGCCGAAGTTGGGCGGCTGTAAAGGCTGGCACCTCTCAGAAATTGTAAATGCGCTCAAAATGTGGGAGCTGGCTTGCCTGCGATAGCGGTGGGCCAGCTTGCATCTCTGCGACTGATACACCGCTATCG
>NZ_JBWKPU010000065.1:8176-15882 GCF_059418405.1 Pseudomonas sp. GW821-FHT09A09 | reverse complement strand
CCGGCAAGCTGGCTCCTACGGGGTGGGGTTGATCTGTAGGAGCCGGCTTGCCGGCGATGGCGTCATCCAATGCACCGTATTACTCATCCGAATCACCACGAGGTTCTGCATGAAAAAGATCAAACACCTGCTCGGTGGCTCACTACTGGCACTGGCCCTGGTGGCCCAACACGCGCCCGCCGCCGACGCGGTCAAGCCGATCCACTTCGGTGACGTCACCTGGGAAAGCGGCAGCCTCATCACCGAAGTGTTGCGCGTGATCGTCGAGAAAGGCTACGGCCTGCCCACCGACACCTTGCCCGGCAGCACCGTGAGCCTGGAAGCCGCCCTGGCCAAGGACGACATTCAGGTGATCGGCGAAGAGTGGGCCGGGCGCAGTCCGGCGTGGGTCAAGGCCGAAAGTGAAGGCAAGGTGTTCGGCCTGGGCGACACGGTCAAAGGCGCCACCGAAGGCTGGTGGGTGCCCGAGTACGTGATCAAGGGCGATGCCGAACGGGGTATCAAACCGCTGGCGCCCGAGCTGAAATCGGTGGCCGACCTGGCGCGCTACAAAGACGTGTTCCGTGACCCCGAAGACCCCAGCAAAGGGCGCTTCCTCAACAGCCCCACCGGCTGGACCTCGGAGATCGTCAACAGCCAGAAGCTCAAGGCGTATGGCCTGACCGACACCTTCGTCAACTTCCGCACCGGTTCCGGCGCGGCGCTGGACGCCGAGGTGGCGTCGTCGATCCGTCGCGGCAAGCCGGTGTTGTTCTACTACTGGTCGCCGACGCCGCTGCTCGGCCGCTTCAAGCTGATCAAGCTGGAAGAGCCGCCGTTCAACGCCGAGGCCTGGAAAACCCTGGCCGACGCCCACAATCCGCACCCCATCGGCACCCGTTCGTTGCCCGCGCATTTGGCGATTGGCGTGTCGGCGCCGTTCAAGGCGCAGTACCCGGAGTTGGTGACGTTCTTCGAGAAAGTCGACCTGCCGATCGACCTGCTCAACGGCACCCTCGCACAGATGAGCGAGAAGCGTGAGCAACCGCGCCAGGTGGCGTTGACGTTCCTCAAGGAGCAACCGCAAGTCTGGCAGCAATGGGTGCCGGCGGACGTGGCGGCCAAGGTCAAGGGGGCGCTCTGATGCTCAAGGTTCTCGTTGCAGCCGTTTTATCGCTGGTCGCCGGTCACGTGCTGGCGGCCGACCCGGCCACCTTGCGCATCGGCTACCAGAAAAGCTCGGTGAGCATGGTGCTGGCCCGTGAGCACAAGCTCTTTGAAGCAGCGCTGCCCGGCACCCAGGTGCAGTGGATCGAGTTTCTCGGCGGCCCGCCGCTGATCGAGGCGTTGAACGGCGGCAGCCTGGACATCGGCAATATCGGCGACATCCCGCCGATCTTTGCCCAGGCGGCTGGCATTGATCTGCAGTACTTCGCCGTTGAGCCCAATGAAGGCAAGACCGAAGCAGTGCTGGTGCCCAAGGCCAGCACGATCCAGAGCGTGGCCGAACTCAAGGGCAAGCGCGTCGCGCTGCTCAAGGGTTCCAGTGCCCACAACCTGTTCTTGAAAAGCCTGCTGCGCGCCGGTTTGCAATGGAAAGACGTGAACGTGGTGTACCTGTCACCGTCCGATGGGCGCGCCGCGTTCGAGCAGGGCAAGGTCGACGCGTGGGTGGTGTGGGACCCGTACTACTCGGCCGCCGTGGTCGACGGTTCCGCCCGTGTGCTGGGCGATGGCCAGGGCCTCAACCCGGCCGGCAGTTTCTTTGTGATCAACCATCCGTTTGCACAACAGCACCCGCAGGTGGTTGCCACCATCATCCAGACCCTGGCCAAGGCGCAGCGCCTGTCCCTGGACCAGCCCGACGACAGCATCGCCCTGATGGCCAAGACCCTGGGCCTGCCACCGGCCGTCGTGCGCAGCTACTTCGAACACCGCTCGCCCGCGCCGATCCGCCCGCTGCAAGCCGTCGACGTCGCCAACCAGCAACGCACCGCCGACCTGTTCTTTGCCAACGGCCTGATCCCGAAAAAGGTCGATGTGCAGCAAATCGTCTTCAAGGCCCCTTAATCATGCAACCGATCTACATCGACTTTCTCAACGGCCTCGACATCGATGAACTGGGCCTCTCCAACGACGAAATTCTCACCGCCATCGAAGCCAGCCTGGCGATCCAGGGCCGGGGCGAGGCGGTGATCGAGCCGCGCACCCACTTGATTCCCGGCGGCGAGATCAACGGCCACTTCAACGTACTGCGCGGCGTGCTCGGCGGCGACATCGGCTACGCCGGCGTGAAAGTGGTGGGGGATTTCGTCGACAACTACCGCAAGGGCCTGCCCTCGGAACTGGCGATCCTCAACCTGCTGGACCCGGCCACCGGCATTCCCAAGGCGATCCTCGATGCTTCGGCCATCACCGATATGCGCACCGGCGCGGTCACCGCCATCGGTGCCAAATACCTGGCCCGGCCCGACAGCAAAGTGCTGGCGCATATCGGTGCCCGTGGCACGGCGTACTGGAACGTGCGCTTGCTGGATCACCTGTTTGACTTCGATGAAATCCGCGTGCATTCGCGCCGCAGCGAAAGCCGCGAAGCCTTCGCCGAGCGCCTGCGCCAGGACTTGGGCAAACCGGTGATCGTCACCGAGGATTGGGAAAGCACCGTGCGTGGCGCCGACATCGTGGTCGAGGCCTCGCGCCTGGATCAGCCCGAGCCGTTGCTGCGCACCAACTGGATCAAACCCGGGGCGTTTGTCGTGCCTTACGGCACCATGAGCGCGGTGGAACTGTCGCTCACCGACATCATGAGCAAGTTGGTGGTCGATGATTGGGGCCAGTGCAAAGGCGGCCTTTTCGGTTCGCTGCGTGCCCATGTCGACGCGGGGAAACTCAGTGCCGACACCCTGCATGCCGAGCTGGGGCAGATCGTTGCCGGCTTGAAAAACGGCCGGGAAAACCCTGAAGAAACCATCCTGTTCTGGCACCGCGGGCTGAGCCTCAGCGATATCGCCCTGGGCCACGCCCTGCTGGAAAAAGCCAAGCGCCTGGGGATTGGCCAGCGGTTGCGCTGGGCATGATTGAGCTGGATCCCCAAGGCCTGGCGCTCGCGGATTTATTGGCGATTGCCCGGCAGGATGCACCGGCCGACTTCAGCGCTGGAGCGCGTCAGCGCATCGAGGAAGGCCACGCACTGCTGCTGAAACTGGCCGCCGAAGGCACACCGATTTATGGCCTGACCACTGGCCTCGGCGCGGCGGTGGATACGCCGGTCGCGCCTGTGCAGGCGAATATTCCCCTGGGTCGGGCGGTGGGCGTGGGGCGCCTGGCCAACCGGCAGGAAGTGCGCGCGATCACAGCCGCGCGTTTGGCGGGGTTGGCCCAGGGCCGTTCAGGCATTTCACCTGGGGCAGCGGATGCGTTGCTGGCGCTGCTCAATACCGGGGTCGAGCCTGCGGTGCCGTTGCTCGGCTCGTTGGGCGAGAGTGACCTGGCGCCCCTGGCCCATCTGAGCCTGGCGTTGTCGGTGCCGTTGACCGGCAAGGACGGCCTGGCGCTGGTGTCGGCGAATGCCGCGAGTGTCGGCCTGGGCGCCTTGCTGGTGGCCGAAGCGCAGCAGGTGCTGGATGCGTTGCTGGCGGCGCTGGCGCTTTCGTGCGAAGGCTATCGGGCCAACCTCAGCCCGTTCCAACCGTGGGCGTCGCGCTTGCGAGCGGCGCCGGGGCAGGCCGAACAATCGGCGGCGCTGCTACAGCTGCTGGCGGGCGGTGAGTTGGCCGATGGCCCACGCCGCTTGCAGGACCCGTTGAGCTTTCGCTGTGCCACGGTGGTACAGGGCGCCGCGCAGCAGGCGTCGCAACAGCTGCATGATCTGGTCGAGTTGGAACTGCGCAGCGGTGCGGATAACCCGGCGTTGATCAGCGAAGAGGCGTTGGTACTGGCCACGGCGAATTTTGACAGCACCCATCTGGCGCTGGCGGCCGAAGGCGTGGGGCTGGCGCTGAGTCGGGTCGCCGCTTGCAGTGCTGAACGCATTGCCAAGTTGTTATCGCCTGCGTCCAGCGACTTGCCACGGTTTTTGATCACCCAGCCGGGGCATGTCGGGATGGCGGCTTTGCAACGCACCAGCTCGGCGCTGGTCGCCGAGATCGGGCACTTGGCCAACCCGTTGCCGGCGGTGAGTGTGCCAGTGGCCGATCGCGTGGAAGATTACGCCGGGCAAGCGCTGGCGGTGGTCGACAAGACCCGCCGTTTGACCGAGCGGGTGCTGTGGCTGGCGAGCATCGAGCTGATCGTCGCCGCGCAGGCCGTGGACCTGCGTGGCCCGCTGCAATTGGGGCAGGGCGTGCGGCAGGTCCATGAGGCGGTGCGCCGCCACGTGGCGCACCTGGACCAGGACCGCTCCGGCTCGGTGGACGTGCTGGCCCTGAGCGCCTTCCTCCAAACCGCCCCCTTCCCCTTGTAGGAGCCCGGCTTGCCGGCGATGAGGCCCTTGAATTCAATGTTGAACTCAGGGAAGCCATCGCCGGCAAGCCGGCTCCTACAGGTAGGTGGGTGAGGTCAGGCGGCTTCGGTGGCCAATGCGGTTACCACCGCTGGCCGCTCGCTGATGCGCTGTTGAAACGCCGCCAGCGCCGGCCATTCCTGCAGGTCAATATCGTGAAACGCCGCCCAGCGCAGCACCACGAACAGGTAGGCATCCGCCACCGAATACCCGGACTCCAGCAGGTAATCCTGGCGCTCAAGCGTCTGCACCAGAATCGCGAAACGCTTGTGCAAGGTGGCGAGGAACATGGCGCGCACGTCGCCCTGGATCGCGCCATTGAAGAAGATCGCCAGGCCGCCGTGGATTTCGCTGGCGATAAAGTTCAGCCATTCCTGCAAGCGCACGCGCTCCCAACTACCATTGGCCGGGGCCAGGCCCGCTTCGGTTTTCTGGTCGGCCAGGTATTGCAGGATCGCGCTGGCTTCGGTCAGCACCTGGCCATTGTCCAGTTGCAGCGCCGCCACGTAGCCCTTGGGGTTGATCTGCAGGAAGTTCTCGCCATTGGCGGTGGTTTTGGTCTGGTTGTCCACCCGTACCAGCTCGAACGGCAGCGCCAATTCGCGCAGCACGATATGCGGGGCGAGGGAGCAGGCGTGGGGGAAGAAATACAGTTTCATCTGGGGCGACTCCTTTGGATTTGCGCCAGTCTCACGGGCATGACACCTTGCGTAAAATTAAACCTTCAGAGCCCCGCCATAAGGACAGCTACTGCCATGATGAACCTGATGCACTGGCGCCTGCTGGTGGCCGTGGCCGACCACGGCAGCATCACCGCCGCCGCCGAGCACGTGGGCATGACCCAGTCCGCCGCCAGCCAGGCCATGGCCGGCATGGAGGCGACCCTGGGTGCGCAATTGTTTACCCGTGAGCCGCGCAAGACCTTGCCCACAGCCTTGGGCTTGAGTGTGATCGAACAGGCGCGGGTCATGCTCGGGGCGTTGCAGGCGATTCGTACCACCGTCGATGAAGCCCGCCCGCTGCTGCGTGGGAGCATTCGTATCGCGAGTTTTCCCATGGTGCTGGCGACATTTTTGACACCGCTGCTGCAGCGCTTCCGTCAGTTGAACCCCGGTATCGAGGTCACCACCCTGGATGTCACCGACAGCGAAGTGCACACCTTGTTGGACGCGGACCTGATCGACCTGGGCGTGGTGCTCAACCCCAAGCCCGAGCGCAAGGCCACGGTACTGGGGCGCGATTTCTGGATGGCGGTGCTGCCGGCCGAGCATCCGTTGGCGCTGCGCCCGGCAGACGCGACGGTGTCGCTGGAGGAGTTGCTGGAGCAACCGTTCGTGCTGGCCACCGGTGGTTGCACCGCCAACGCCCGCAGCCTGGGGGCCGCAGCCGGGCTGAGCCTGCGTGATATCCGTGTGGAAGTGCGTGAGTTCAACAGTGCCTTCAGCCTGGTGCGCGAAGGCGTCGGCGTGACACTGGTGCCCGAAATGGCCTTGCCGGCCCAGCGAAATGGCCTGCGTGTCATGCCGTTGACGGTACCGATGCACCGCGAATTTGCCCTGGTCGGTTCCCCAACCCGCCCGGCCTCCGCTGCGGTCAGCGCATTGTTAAAAATGCTGGCTGACTAGTGACCTTGCATAGCGCCAAGCCCTGTCTATGCTCACCCTGAACCGTGATGACGCTTGCCATATAAAGCGATTCGGTTGGTTTGTTCCCCATGAAAGGTTTGCCAGCTCTATCCAACTTATGAATGGAATGCGCCTTCCAGGCGCCGGGAATCAAGGGTGATCTGAACATGTTCAACCGCCATCACAAATCCGACCTGCAAGAAATCGAACGTTTCTCCTGTGCCCTCACTGAAGCCAACGCCAAACTCGCCGCCATCAGCCGTTCCATGGCGATGATCGAGTTTGACCGCAATGGCGTGATTCTCGATGCCAACGATAACTTCTGCAAAGCCATGGGCTACACCGTGGAGGAGATTCGCGGCAAACATCATCGGGTCTTCTGCGAAGAGGCCTACACCCACACCGAGGCCTACGCCAAGCTATGGCGCGACCTGGCGCGGGGCGAGGCCCTCAGCGGCACCTTCATGCGCTTGAACAAGCGTGGCCAGGAGGTGTGGTTGGAGGCCAGCTACATGCCGGTGCTCGATAGCCAGAACCAGGTACAGAGCGTGATCAAGGTGGCGTCGGATATTTCCGCGCGGGTCCATCATGAACACGAAAACCAGAGCCTGATCGACGCTATCAGTCGCTCGATGGCGGTGATCGAGTTCACCCCCCAGGGCCAGATCATCAACGCCAACGACAACTTCCTGCGCACCGTGCAGTACTCGCGTGAAGAAATCATCGGCCAGCACCACAGCATGTTCTGCCACCGCAGCGAGGTGGATTCGCCTTCGTACAAGGCGTTTTGGGCCTCGCTCAACCGCGGCGAATATCACTCCCATCGTTTCGAGCGCAAAAACAAGTACGGCAAGACGCTGTTCCTGGAAGCGTCCTACAACCCGATCTTCGACACCAACGGCCGGTTGTACAAGGTGGTGAAGTTCGCCAGTGACATCACCGATCAGGTCACCACCCTGCGCACCGCGGCGGATTCGGCACATGCCACCTCGGTACAAAATGACGCCTGCGCACGCAAAGGCTCGGAGGTGGTGCAGCAAACGGTGCAGATCATCGAAGAAATTTCCCACGACCTGAACCAAGCCGCGCAAAGCATCGATGCCGTGAGCAAGCAGTCGGACATCATCGGCGCCATCGTGCAGACCATCCGCAGCATCGCCGAGCAGACCAACATGCTCGCGCTTAACGCGGCGATTGAAGCGGCGCGTGCCGGTGAACACGGGCGTGGGTTTGCGGTGGTGGCCGACGAAGTGCGCAGCCTCGCGGCACGGACCAGCCAGGCAACGGTGGAGATTGTGGATGTGGTGCGCAAGAACCACGACCTGTCCGTGAGCGCGGTGTCGAGCATGCAGTCGAGCTTGAGCCGCACGGGGCTGGGGGTGGAACTGGCGAATGAGGCGGGGCAGGTGATCCTGGAGATTCAGGAAGGGTCACGGCATGTGGTGGATGCGATCAGTCAGTTCAATTCGACGTTGCAACTGCAATAACGCCACTCTGCAACTGAAACAACCCATACCGGCGACTGCGTAACCCATACCTGTAGGAGCCGGCTTGCCGGCGATGGCGTCCCTGAGATCAACATCGAACTCAAGGGCCTCATC
>NZ_JBWKPU010000065.1:3496-8167 GCF_059418405.1 Pseudomonas sp. GW821-FHT09A09 | reverse complement strand
CCCCCCCCCCCCCCCCCCCACCCCCCCCCCCCCCCCCCCCCCCCCCCCCCCCCCCCCCCCCCCCCTACAGGGGGGCGTTTATCAGATTGCGGCCAGGGTTTCTTTCACGGCTTGTGCCGGGTCAGTGGCTTTGGCAGCCACTTGCTGATCCTGCTGCTCCTTCACGCGTTCAGCCACTTGCTTGGCGATTGCGTCCTGTTTTTCCTGCGGCATGGCCTGCACTTCTTCCTCGGTCAAACCCTGTTCCTTGAGCAGTTGCTCACGGATACGCTCGGCCGGGGTTTTGTTCATGTAGTCGGTGAAGTCAGCGCGGGCAGTGCTGGTGCTGGAACCGGCGGCCGGCACATCGGTGGTCGCCGCAGGGGCTGCGGTGGTGGCTTGCAACTGCACGCGGGTCTTGGCGAAGGCCTCGTCGATACGGTCGTTGGCCTTGTCCAGGTCCTTTTGCGCGGCCGGTACGGTCACGCTTTGCTGCGCGGCTTGCAGGGCGCCGCTGTACAGCGTGCTGGCGGCGGCGTTGGCCGGGTCCATGTCGGCACGCTTGAGCTGTTGCACGGTGGAAATGGCTTGGGTGTTGTTGTTGATCAGCATGATTGCTCACCTGGGGTGTGTTCGGTGCCACAGGTGGAGCAAATAGCGTGCCGGGGGCCATGCCCCCGTATTTATTGGGGCTGACGCGGCCGTCGCGGCAAGTATTGTCCTGTCGACGGCCGATCCTTGCCGTCAGTGGGCGATGTTCTCCAGCGCCAGGTTGCGCGTGCGCGGCCCGAACCCACTGATGGTGATCATCACGATCAACATGCTGCTGGCAATGAACGCGAGTACGCCGGGCGTGCCCAGGTGGTCGAGGATCAACCCGATCAACAGGCTGCTGAACACCGTGGACAAGCGGCTGAACGAGTAGCAGAACCCCACCGCCCGCGCACGGATGTTGGTGGGGAACAGCTCGCTCTGGTACGAGTGATAGCTGAAACTGAGCCAGGCGTTGCAGAAGGTGATCATCACCCCGCAGATCACCAGGCCCACCGCCGTGGTTTGCAGGGCGAACAGGCTGCCGAAGATCATCGCGCCCAAGGCTGAGCCGACAATCTGCCATTTGTTCTCAAAGCGATTGGCCACCTTCACGAACAGCAACGGCCCCAGCGGGTAGGCCAGGGTGATGATGAACGCGTACATCAGGCTGTGGGTCACGCTGACGCCCTGGCCCGACAGCAATGCCGGCAACCAATTGCCGAAGCCGAAGAAACCGATGGCCTGGAACACATGGAACACGATCAGCATCAACGCGCGGCGGCGGTATGGCGGTTGCCAGATATCGGCAAAGCGGCCGCTGCCTTGCACGCTGACCGCCTCGGGCTCTGGCGCATCCAGGGGCTTGCCGTGATCCTTCTGGCAGCGGGCTTCCAGGGTGTCGAGGATCGCACTGGCTTCCTCGAAGCGGCCTTTCTGCGCCAGCCAGCGTGGTGATTCCGGCAGGCGTTTGCGCAGCCACCAGATAAACAGCGCAAACACTGCACTGGCCAACACCACCCAGCGCCAGCCGGAAATGCCAAACGGCGCTTGGGGCACCAGCCACCACGACATCAGCGCCACGGCTGGCACCGACAGGAACTGCACAAAAAACGCAAAGGCAAACGCCGAGCTGCGCATGCGCTTGGGTACCAGTTCCGACAGGTAGGCATCGATGGTCACCAACTCGATCCCCAGGCCAATGCCCACCAGAAAACGCATGCAGATAATGCCCAGGGCGGAGGTCTGGATCCCCATCAACACCGTGGCGACGGTGTACCAGACCAGCGCGAAGGTGAAGATTGCACGGCGCCCGAAACGGTCGGCAATCGGGCTGAGCAGGCTGGCGCCGAGGAACAGGCCGAGGAAGGTGGCTGAGGCGAACGCGGCCTGGTCCGAGAAGCCGAACACGCCCTCGCTGCCGGTGTGGAACAGCCCGTCGCTGATCAGGCCCGGGCTGATGTAGGCGGTCTGGAACAGGTCATACAGCTCGAAAAAACCGCCAATCGACAACAGCGCCACCAGGCGCCAGACGGTGGCGACGGCGGGCAGGCGGTCAATGCGCGCGCTGATATGGGCGGCACGGATCGGGTCGATACCGTCCGTGGCAGAGGCAGTGAGTGTCGACATGAGCGAGATTCCAGGAGCAGTGGCCTGGAATCTTAGCTGGCTAACGGAAATCGGTGCATGTGAAGTTGCCTGTGTTTGGCCTCACATTCACCGATTTATTGCGCCAAGGCGTTGTGTTTGCAGGTTTTATGGCGCGGGGCTCAGTTGTGACCGTCCAGGGCAAATTTCTGGAAACCCGGGCGCTGGCTGAGCCGCTGGTAATACGCCTCGACCGCCGGGTAGTGCGGGTGCTCCAGCGGCGCGTTGCGCCAGCGGTGTACCGACAGGCCGACGAGGATGTCGGCGAGGCTGAACTCATCACCGGCCACATAGGCGCCCGTTTTCAGCAACTGTTGCTCCAGCAGGCCCATCTTGTCATTCCAGGCCTGCACGCCCGCGTTGATGCGTTGCGGGTCCTGGTAGTCCGGGTTCTGGCGCACCAGGGCGTGGAACGCATAGCCCCATGACGGGTTGAGTTCGGTGGCTTGCCAGTCCATCCATTGCTCCACCCGAGCCCGTGGGGCGGGCTCGGCAGGCAGCAGGTCGTGGCGTTGGTAGAGGCCTACGAGGTAACGGCAGATGGTGTTGGATTCCCACAGCACGCCATGGTCGTCGATCAGCACCGGCACCTGGGCGTTGGGGTTCAGGGCGAGGAACTCAGGGGACTGGGTGGGGCTGTAGCCGATGCCCCAGTCTTCGCGGTGGTAGTCGATGCCCAGTTCCTGGCAGGTCCAGAGGACTTTTCGCACGTTGATAGAGGACGTACGGCCGAGGATTTTCAGTGAGTGTCCCATGGTGCTTCCCTGTCGCTGAAGATGACCTGAAGGAATCTAGCAGCGGTGCACGCTCGAAGCTACGCCGACGTGGCGGGTAGCGCCGATGCGGGCAGGCCGAAGGTGCGGTCGAACAGCCAGTTGAAGGTAAAGGTGTAGCAGGGGATGAACAGGATCAGCGCCAGGTCCAGCAGGAACGCCTGCACCAGGCTCACGTTCATCCACCAGGCGATCAGCGGAATCAGGAACACGATCAGCGTCAGCTGGAACCCTACCGCGTGGGCGATGCGCCGTTTGACCGTGCGCGTGCGGTCATGCTGGCGGCTTTCCCAACGCTCGAACAGCGAGGTGTAGATGAAGTTCCAGGTGACCGCGACGGTGGTGATCACCACGGCCAGGGGCCCGGTGCTGGAGGGGTGTGTGCCGGACAGCAGCGCCAGGCCGAGAGCCGAGAAGGTCATGCCGATCAGCTCATAGAGCGACACATACACCAGTTTGCGTTTCACGCCTTGCATACCGCTTCCTCTTTTTTCGGGTGACAGGAACGTCACTAGGCGCGGAAGATAGCGTCAATATGACTGACACAAAAAGTCAGAAGCTTTCAGTTTTATTGACAGGTGGCGAGATGAGCTTTTCCAGCGACAGCGTTGAAGTGTTCCTGGCAGTGGTGGAGGGCGGCTCGTTTTCAGCGGCGGCGCGGGCACTGGGCAAGGTGCCTTCGGCGGTGAGCATGGGCATTGCCAACCTTGAGGCTGAACTGGGTTACCTGCTGTTTGATCGCAGCCACCGCGAGCCGGTGCCCACCGACCTCGCGCTGGCGCTGATCCCCCATGCGCGGTTGATGGCCGAACAGCTCAAGCAGTTGCAGGTGCATGCGTTGCAACTGTCCCAGGGGCTGGAAAGCAAGTTGTCGATCGGTGTGGGGGTGGATATCAATACTCGGCGTTTGCTCGCGGCCATCGCCGACATCAGCGAGCAATTTCCACTGTTGGAAATCGAAGTGCTGACGGCGCCACAAGATGACGTGTTGCAGTTGCTGCACAGCGGGCGCGTGCAGGTGTGCGTGGTGTTTGCAGGGCTGAGCGTGAACGTGCTGGAGCGTTTTCAGTTTGTCGCCAGTGAGCAGTTGATCGCCTGTATCGGCCCGCACCATCCGCAGGCGCAAGGCGAGCCGTTTCTGGAAGACCTGGTGCGGGTACGCCAGATTCTGGTGGCGGGCCGGGACAGTCCTCTCAGCGATCGCCGCCCACTCGTGGGGCAATCCTATTGGCGTACCGACAGCTTGGGCATGGCGCTGGACATGGTCGAGGCGGGCTTGGGTTGGGGCAATTTCCCGCAGTCGGCGGTGGCGCCATTGCTGGCGGCAGGCCGGTTGCGGCGGCTGAACTTCAAGAACATCGAGAACGGGCTGGCGATGGTGGTGAACGCGGTGTGGTTGAAGCATCAGCCGTTGCACAAAGGCGCCTCGGCGCTGGTACAACGGCTGGCCAACCCGGACTGACCCGCCACATCACCGTAGGAGCCGGCACGGTCAAAATGTGGGAGCTGGCTTGCCTGCGATAGCGGCAGATCGGCCGGCACAGCATTGCCTGACAAGCCGCCATCGCCGGCAAGCCGGCTCCTACCTCTCAAGCGGGCACGGTCGAAATGTGGGAGCTGGCTTGCCTGCGATAGCGGTGGATTGGCCGGCACATCATTGCCAGACAAGCCGCCATCGCCGGCAAGCCGGCTCCTACCTCTCAAGCGGGCACGGTCGAAATGTGGGAGCTGGCTTGCCTGT
>NZ_JBWKPU010000065.1:0-3398 GCF_059418405.1 Pseudomonas sp. GW821-FHT09A09 | reverse complement strand
GCGATAGCGGCAGATCGGCCGGCACATCATTGCCAGACACACCGCCATCGCCGGCAAGCCGGCTCCCATAAAGGAATGCGTTCAGGCAGCTCAGGTACTTTCACGCACCTGCAGTTCAAACCCCATGTCCACCACCGGTTTGGCGATCTTGTTGCCCGCCATGACCGTCAGCAAATGCTCCGCCGCACGTCGCCCGATGGCTTCTCGCGGGGTGCTGATGCTGCTCAGGCGCGGCACCATGAAGGATGACGCCGGCAGGTCATTGAAACCCAGCACCGCCACACGCTCTGGCACCTTGATGCCATGGCGCAGGGCTTCCAGCAGGGCGCCCTGGGCCAGGTCGTCGTTGCCAAAGAAGATCGCATCCACATCTGGATGGGCTGCCAGCATCTGCAGGAACAGCTCGCCTCCTAGACCGACGGAGGAAGGCCGCGGGGTCAGCAGTTCCAGCGCCGGGTCGTACAGGCCTGCCTGCTGCAACGCACGGCGAAAGCCCTCGCCGCGCAGCAACGTGCGCTGGTCCAACTGCGCGCCGATATACGCCAGGCGCTTGCGCCCACGGGACAGCAGGTGCGCCGCTGCGGTTTCCCCTGCGCTCAGTTGCGAGAACCCCACGCAGTTCACGCCGGCGTTGGGGTCCAGGTCCATCATGTAGATGCACGGCACATTGCTGGCCTCGACCATCCGTCGCGCACTCTCGGTGCGGTCGAAGCCGGTCAGCAGCAAGCCCCGTGGCTGGTAGGCCATGTAGTTGCGCAGCAGGTTTTCTTCTTCTTCGCGGGAATAGTGGGAGTTGCCGATCAGCACTTCAAAGCCCTTGGGCCGCAGTACCTGGTGGATGGCTTCGAGGGTTTCGATAAACAGCAGGTTGGACAGCGACGGCACGATGACCACCACCGAATGGCTCTGGGCCGACGCCAGGGCACGGGCGGCCGGGTTGACCACGTAGTTCAGCTCGCTGGCGGCCTGCTGGACTTTTTCCACCAGTTCCTTGGCCACGGTGCTCACGCCCCGCAAGGCGCGGGACGCGGTAATCGGGCTGACGCCGGCCAGGCGGGCGACTTCGTTGAGGGTCGGGCGACCCGTGGTGCGCAATTTTTTATCGTTCTTGGAGGTCATCAGGCGGCTTGCCAAACAAAAATCGAGGCACTAAGGTAGCGCTGTCTCCAAATGGCTGCAAATGCTTGAACGCAGGGTTGCCTGATCCGGTTCAAATGATTGGAGAGGATGCACGCGTCACTCCATAAAAATGACAAGACGGCGCGGGAAAAGCCTGTTTTTGCACTAGCCTTACAGCGTGCAAAGGTAGCGCTATCTGCGTCCTGAGGTGTTTCATGAGTCAACCTGTTACCGCCCTGGTCATCATGGGTGTTTCCGGCTGTGGCAAGTCCAGCGTCAGCGAGGCCCTGTGCCGCCTGAACGGCGCCACCGCCATCGAAGGCGACAGCTTTCACCCCGCCGCGAACATCGAGAAGATGAGCGCCGGCCACCCCCTCAACGACGACGACCGCGCCGGCTGGCTCGACATCCTGTGCGATGAACTGCGCCGTTCGCTCAAGGCGGGCGAGCACCCGGTGCTCACCTGTTCGGCCCTGAAAAAGAAATACCGCGATCACCTGCGTGAAGCCGCGCCCGGCCTGGGGTTCATCTTCCTGGAGCTGACCCGCGCCGTCGCCGCCGACCGCGTGTCCCATCGCCCCGGCCACTTCATGCCGGCAAGCCTGATCGACAGCCAGTTCGCCACCCTTGAATCGCCCGTGGGCGAGCCGCTGACCCTGGCCCTCAACGCCAGCGAAGACAGCGTTGAGGAGCTGGCCGAGCAAACCAACGCCTGGTGGCTGCAACACGGCTTTGAACCTACTCATTAATTTTTTGCCGGAAAAGATAGCGCTATCCCCGGCGAAAGATTCAACACCCGCTTTAATAACAACAACAAACAGGAGAGACCCCCCATGTTTGGCATGTCCCACGAGTCTTACCTACTGCTCGATGCAGTGGTCACTATCATCGGGTTGATCGTTCTGATCACCAAGTTCAAGGTGCACCCGTTCATTGCACTGATCATCGCGGCCGGCTTCCTGGGCCTGACCTCGGGCATGCCCGTGGACAAGATCATCAAGGCGTTCCAGGACGGTTTCGGCGGCGTGCTCGGCTTCGTCGGCATCATCCTTGCGCTGGGCACGATGCTCGGCAAGATGATGGCCGAATCCGGCGGCGCCGATCAGATCGCCCAGACCCTGATCCGCGCCTTCGGTAAAGAGAAGGTGCAGTGGGCGATGATGTTCGCCGCGTTCCTGGTGGGCATCCCGCTGTTCTTCGAGATCGGCTTTGTGCTGCTGATTCCGCTGGTGTTTATCGTGGCGCGCCGCACCGGTGTGTCGCTGATCAAGATCGGCATCCCGTTGCTCGCCGGCCTGTCGGCGGTGCACGGCCTGGTGCCGCCGCACCCGGGCCCGCTGCTGGCCATCGGCGTGTTTGGCGCGGACATCGGCAAGACCATCCTCTACGGCCTGATCGTCGCACTGCCGACTGCCATCATCGCTGGCCCGATCTTCGGCACGTTCATCGCCAAGTACATCCCGGGCAACCCGTCCCAGGAACTGGTCGACCAACTGGCCCGTGAACCAGAAAACAAGAACCTGCCCAGCTTCAGCGTGACACTGATCACCGTGCTGCTGCCGGTGTTCCTGATGCTGCTCAAGACCTTCGCCGACATCGCCCTGCCGGACGGCCACGCCATTCGCAACTGGATGGACATGATCGGCCACCCGATCACCGCGCTGTTGCTGGCCTTGCTGCTGTCGCTGTACACCTTTGGCCATCGCCAGGGCATCGGTTCCAAACAGATCCTCAAGCTGCTCGACGCCAGCCTGGCGCCCACCGCTGCGATCATCCTGATCATCGGTGCCGGTGGTGGTTTCAAGCAGATGCTGGTGACCAGCGGCGTGGGCGACGTGATCGGCCATATGGCGGTGAACGCGCAGATCAACCCGATTTTGCTGGCGTGGCTGGTGGCGGCGGTGATTCGTGTGGCGACCGGTTCAGCGACCGTGGCGACCATTACCGGCGCAGGCATCGTGGTGCCGGTGGTGGGGATGATTCCGGGGGTTAACCGTGAACTGCTGGTGTTGGCGACGGGGGCGGGCTCGTTGATCCTGTCTCACGTCAACGATGCGGGGTTCTGGCTGGTGAAGCAGTATTTCAACATGACTGTGGCTGAGACGTTCAAGACCTGGACGGCGATGGAGACCATCCTGTCGATTGTGGCGCTGATCTTCATCATGCTGTTGTCGTTGGTGGTGTAAGCCACACCACAAAACTTACTGCAGGAATTCAATATAGATGTGGGAGCTGGCTTGCCTGCGATAGCGGTGGTGAATTCACCGCCGCTATCGCAG
>NZ_JBWKPU010000064.1:0-15896 GCF_059418405.1 Pseudomonas sp. GW821-FHT09A09 | reverse complement strand
GGCTTGCCGGCGATGGCGGCCTTGAATCCTGCGTTGGACTCACGGGCCTCATCGCCGGCAAGCCGGCTCCTACAGGGCGATGGCGGCCTTGAATCCTGTGGTGGTCTCGCTGGCCTCATCGCCGGCAAGCCGGCTCCTACAGGGCGATGGTGGCCTTGAATCCAGTGGTGGTCTCAGGGCCTCATCGCCGGCGAGCCGGCTCCTAGAGTATCGTGGCGCCGGGGCGGCCGGGTTCGACCACGAAGGATTGGAGGGTGGAGAGCGTGGCCAATGGGTCGCGCGGGTCGCTGATCGCGCGCAGGTGGGTGAGCATGCGCTGTTCCTGCAACTCCACCGAGACATACCCCCGCTGGCGACTGTCGAAAAACTTCACATGGGGGTTGAGCGGCAGAATGGCTTTGTACGGCTCATAGGGCGGGCCGTCGGAGGTCACCGATGAACCGACGAACTCCGTAGCCACCACCGGCGAGTCCAAATCATTGGCGTCTGCGTGCAAGTCCGTAACCCAGAACGAATGAATATCGCCGCCCCAGAACACTGGATTCTTCAGAGAGTGCCGCGTAATGGACGCCAGCATGCGCTCACGATTGGCCATGTAGCCGTCCCACCCGTCCGTCCAGCGCCCCGGCTTGTGGTTGGTCAGGTCGCGCTGGATCAACGGTGCAACGAGCAGGTCCTGTGCGATCACGTTCCACTGCGCAGGGGACTCGGCAAAACCTCGGTCCAGCCAAGCCTCCTGCTCCCAGCCGAGCATCGTGCGGCGAGGGTCGCGCAGGTCGGTGCAGCTGTTGTCGGCGATGTGCCCCTGGTGGCTGCCATTGGCCAAAATGCACGGTTGTTCGGAGCGGTACTGGCGACCATCCAACACGTGGAATCGCGCCAATCGGCCGTAGTCCAGGCGTCGGTAAATACGCATATCCGGGCCCTTCGGCAGGCTGCTGGCGCGCAGTGGCATATGTTCGTAGAAGGCCTGGTAGGCGGCGGCCCGCTGCTTGAGGAATTGCGCCACCGGAGTCTTCGGGTCCTGGGACCAGCGGTTGGCGTAGTCGTTCTGTACTTCGTGATCGTCCCACGTCGCCACACTCGGCGCAGCGGCGTGCAGGGCCTGCAGGTCCGGATCGGTTTTGTACAGGGCATAGCGGTTGCGATAGTCACTCAGGCTCACCGCATTGCCGCTGCCATGGGCGCGGAAAACTTTGCCCGAGTCGGCGGCATAGGAGCTGTCGTAGATATAGTCACCGAGGAAAAACACCAAGTCCGGCTGCTCGGCAGCCAGGTGACGGTAGGCACTGAAGTAACCGCGTTCCCAGTGCGAGCACGACACAAACCCTAACCGCGCCGACACCATCGCCTGCATAGGCGGCGTAGTACACGCACGGCCTACCGGGCTCTGCGCGCCCAGGCCTTCGAATTGGTACCAGTACGGCCGGCCCGCCTCCAGCCCCGCCACTTCCACATGCACCGAATGGGCAAAGCGTTCCGTTGCAGTGGCTTCACCCTGCTTCACAATGCGCGTCATGGCCGCATCGCTGGCCACCCGCCAACGCACCGGCACCGGGCGGCGCAACCCGCCTCGCCCATCATCGGCATTGAACAACGGTGCCAGGCGCGTCCAGATCACAAACCCATCGGGCAACGGGTCACCCGAAGCCACGCCAAGGGTGAAGGGATAGTCGACCCCGGCGCTGCGTGCAAACGGGCTGAGGATCGAGAAAGCCGAAGCAACCGCCAGCCCCGTGAGAACGCGCCGACGGCCATGGTCCACCTCGCCGTTCATGTGCGGGCCTCCCAGTCGTCGCGCAGCACAGCGAAACCGAGCAAGTCTTCATACACGCCGTTCTTGAGAAACGCCCCGCGCATGCAACCCTCATAGCGCAGGCCGATTTTTTCCATCACCCGAGCCGATTCCTTGTTGCGACCAAAGCACTGGCTGCCCACCCGATGCAGCCCGAGCTGCGTGAACCCGTAACCGGTGACCGCACTCGCCGCTTCAGCAGCAAAGCCCCGGTTTCGACAGCTCGCTGCGACCCAACCACCGAGGTGGCCATAGTGATGCCGCGCATTCAGACGCAAGCTGACGATGCCGATCAATTCGCCACTTTCCCGCAGGTGCATCCCGAGGCTGAGCAGGTCGCCTGCACGAAATTTATCCTCCATCGCGCCAATAAAATCTTTTGCCGTTTCCAGCGTGTAGGGCGACGGAATGTTCGCCGTGTTGTCGGCGATTTTCGGCCCGTTGGCGAGGGTGGAAAGGGTCTCGGCCTGGGTCATTTCCAGCGCCCGCAATAGTAGTCGCGGTGTCGCCAAATGAGGCAGTGCGGTCGGCATACAGGGGGGCTCTCGAGATAAATTCTTCAAGAATGTAGCCCCTGTGTGTCAATTGCATTACGTCATAAAACTGCAAGGTAAATTGTCTGAAAGACGCGTCCTAGAGCCCTCAAAACGTCAATTAAAGTTAACCAATCGGTCATTTTTGGTTGTTAGCGTGTCGCCCCTAATTCAACGACGGGGTAGCGGAATGAGAACCTGGGATGAACCCAAGAAGCGCAAGGCACACATCGAATTGATCCCGATGATCGACGTGATGATGTTCCTCCTGGTGTTTTTCGTACTCGTGAGCTTGAACGTGATTCCGGCCCTCGGCATGAAGACGCAACTGCCCAGCGCGAGCAGTTCGCAGCAGCTCAAACCACAGAACAAATTCATCCTGACGTTGGGCCTGGAAGGCCAACTGCAACTCGACGGCAAGGACCTCACAGTCGATGCCCTGGTACCGGCGTTGAAGGCCGCCGAGAAGCCCGATACCAAGTCGACGATCATCGTCAATAGTGACAAGGGCGTGGAAGTGTCGCGCCTGGTGGAAGTGATGGACACCCTGCGCCTGGGTGGCTTCACCTCCGTGTCCATTGCCACGCGTAAGTCCTGATCATGTACGTCCTGTTTCGTGCGCGTCAGCTGCTGGGCAGTGTCCCGGCCCTGATCGCCCTGGTGCTGATTGCACTGGGTATCCAGTCCCAGACCTTGAAGGTCGAACCCAAGTACGACGAGTCGGCGGTCGAGCTGGCGTTGGTCGAGCCCGAGCCGGAAGTGATCCCGGAACCGGTGGTGGAACAAGAGCCGCCCCCGCCGGTAATCGAGGACGAAGAGGCCGAGCCGGCCCCGCCGCCACCACCGCCCAAGCCGCAGCCAAAACCCAAGCCTGAGCCCAAGCCAAAACCTGTGCCCAAGCCCGTGGTCACCAAGCCAACCCCAACACCGACGCCGCCACCGGTGGCCGCCAAACCGGCCCCCGCCGCCGTGGCCCAGGCCGCGCCGACACCCGCACCACCCGCGCCGCCGAAGGTCGACGGACAGGCGCTGGAAGGCGGTTACCTCAAGGGGCTGCGCAACGAGTTAGACACCTACAAGCAGTACCCCACCGGGCGCCAGGCCTCCCTCGAACGCCCCAGCGGCGAAGTGGTGATCTGGCTGCTGGTGGACCGCCAGGGTCGCGTTCTGGACTCCGGCTTGCAAACCCAGGCCTCGAGCATGTTGCTCAACCGGGCCGCCACCAACAGCTTGCGTCGTATCAAGCAAGTCAAGCCGTTCCCCGAGCAAGCCTTCGGGGGGCGCAATGAGCAGCGCTTCACCGCCACCTTCAACTACAGCGTGCAATAAGCACCCGACACCAGGACGACAGTGATGAGGTTCACACGGATTCATCTGGCACTCGTTGCCGCAAGCATGGGCCATGGAATGGTCATGGCCGACACCAGCGACAGCGACGTCGGGACTATTGGGGTTCAGGGCAAGGCCACGGCAGGTGGCGGCTACATGGTGCAGGAAGAAAGCATCAAGGGCCGCTCCACCGTGACCAAGGAAGCGCTGGATAAGCAGACCGCCACCGGTAACGCGATCGACAAGCTCAAGTACACCCCGGGCCTGAACATCTCCAGCGAAGACAACACCGGCCTGTCGGGCTTCCGCTTCACCATGCGCGGGCTCAACTCCGACCAGGTGGGGATGTCGGTAGACGGCATGCCGATCAACGACTCCGGCAACTACGCGCTGTACTCCAACCTGCTGGGCGACCCGGAAAACATCGAGCAGATCTTCGTCACCCAAGGCTCGGCAGAAGCTGACGGCCCGCACATCGGCTCCAGCGGCGGCAACATCGGCATCGTGACCATTCGCCCGACCAAGGAAACCGGCGCGTTCGTCAAACAGGTCATGGGCAGCAACGCCACCCGCAAGACCTTCGCCCGCCTTAACAGCGGCGAGATCAACGGCCTGAGCAACTGGCTGTCGGTGTCCCATACCGAAGGTGACATGTGGCGCGGCTCGGGCGCCGTGCGGGCGGACAAGGTGGAGTGGAACAGTTTCTTCGACGCCGGCAACGGCAACACCGCCAACCTGATCCTCAAGTACCACGAGCAGGACAACAACAGTTACAGCCAGCTCACCAAGGGCCAGTTCCAGCAGAACGGCCGCAAGTACGACCCGTACCCTGCCACGCCGACCGTGGGCAGCAACGGCAAGGTCAACAGCTACTACGCCCTGGCGCAGAACCCGTTCCAGACCTTCACGGGGGTGCTCAATACCCAATTCAAACTGGCTGACAACCTGGCGTTGTCGGTGATCCCATATTACTACTGGGGCAACGGCAGCGGCGTGGGCTCGAACAGCTACGCGCTGAACCGCGGCTCCAACGCGGGCGGCGTGTTCGACTTGAGCAACCTGCCGACCGCGGCGCAGTACAACGCCGACGGTTCCTCAACCACCGGCGTGTACTACCGCCCTTCCCGCACCCAGACCTGGCGCCCGGGCATCACCACCAAGCTGAACTGGGACCTGGAAGAACACAGCCTGCAATTCGGCTACTGGTATGAGCGTGCGCGCCAAAGCCAGACCCAACCGTTCATTGCCCTCAAGAGCAACGGCAAGCCAACCGACACCTGGCCAGACGGCAACGCCGTGGTCGATGCCAACGGCAACACCGTGCAGGGTCGCGACCGCTTCACCGTCACCCCGGCGCAAAAAGTCTGGGCCCAGGACACCTGGTACATCAACCCGGACTGGACCCTGGTGGCGGGCCTCGCCTACATGAACGTCGAGCGTGACGGCACCAACCACGGCAGCCTCACCGAGCAGGCCGAGAAGCGTAACCAGACCTACAACAAGCTGCTGCCGAACGTCGGCCTCAAGTACCAGCTGGATGAGCGTGACCAGTTGTTCTACAGCCTGTCGCGCAACATGCGTATCCCGCAGAACTACGTGCTGTACGACAAAGGTGCCGGCTCGATCGACGCCAAGCCGGAAACCAGCTGGAACCATGAGCTGGGCTGGCGCTACACCGATGAAGACATGACCGTGGCCGCCACCTTGTTCTACATGCAGTTCAAGGATCGCCAGGTGTCGTCCAAAGACATCAACGGCGACTTCGCCGACATCAACGCCGGCTCGGTCAACAACAGCGGCCTGGAGCTGGAATGGAGCGGCCTGCTGCCCAACCACTTCAACTACTACACCTCCTACACCTACACCAAGGCCGAGCAACAAGATGACCTGACCGTCTACAACGCCGGCAAAGCCATCCTGTTGCCCACCAGCGGCAAGCAGTTCGCCAACGTGCCGAAAAACATGCTGGCCGCCAACATCGGCTACGACGACGGGCGCTTCTACGGCACCTTCGGCGGCAAGTACACCAGCAAGCTCTACGGCGACCTGACCAACGACGAGGCGATCTCCGGGCGCACCGTTTTCAACGCCGGCGCCGGTATCTACCTGCCGGTGGACAAGAAGGTGGTCAAGGACGCGACCCTGCGCCTGAACGTCGACAACCTGTTCGACAAGAAGTACCTGGACGGCGTGTACACCACCAAGACCAACTCGGCCACCTACGGCGGTTTCCGCGACGGCGACCCGGCGTACATCGTGGGCCTGGAACGCACCGTGACGGTTTCCCTGGAAGCCAATTTCTAACTGCGAGGTAAGTGAACATGGACATGAATGTGCTCCACGACATCACGTTTTATGTGATGTATGCCGCGATGGCCATCGCGATCTTTATCACCATCGAGCGCGGAATTTTCTTCGCCTATGTGCGCCGCCAGGCACGCGCCTTGACCGAGGTGCTGGGCGCCAACGTGCACAGCGAACGCGACTTGCCGGAAAGCTTGACCCGTCGCGACAGCCTGCCGTTGACCATGGTGCTGCCGGTGCTGGCCCAAAAAGCCACCCACGGCTCGCGCAAAGACCTGGATGACGTGATCGAAACCCAGTACCTGACCACTCGCGCGCCGCTGGCTCGCAGCCTGTGGATCATCGAAACCATCACCACCGCCGCCCCGCTGCTGGGGTTGCTGGGGACCATCCTGGGCATCATCGACACCTTCAAGGCACTGGCCAGTGCCGGCGTGTCCGACCCGGGCCAGATCTCCGGTGGTATCGGTACGGCCTTGTTCGCCACCGGCCTGGGGATCGCCATCGCGCTGTTCTGCGTGGTGTTCCACAACTTCTTCCAGGACAGCCTGGAGCGCATCAACGATCAGCTGAAAATCCTGCTGATCCGCGCAGCCACCGGCGCCCGTGTGCAGGGTGAAGTCCCGCACCTGGTACCGACCCCGCTGCACAGCCGCACCGCGTAATGATTCGGGCGGGCGCGCAATGCGCCCGCCATTTTTTACGAAGAGATCCCTATGCCCATTCCCTTGAAATTGCGTATCGCAGGCCTTGCCGGTTTGCTCCTCAGTCCGCTTGCCCAGGCGGACTTTTCAATTGCGGGTTTTGAACTGGTGCACACCGTGCCCGTGGACACCGCGCTGGGTACCGCTGATTTGCGTCAACCGGGGCCGGTGTGGATCGAGCTGTTCGACGGTGCCAAAACCTCCATCGACATCGGCCAGTTCTACGCGGCCGATCACCCGGGTTCGGTGATGGACAAGGTGATCGAACACCTGGAAGCCGCAGGCAAACGCGGTGTGAAGATTCGCTTTTTGCTGGAAGAAAAAGGCATCAAGCTGTCGGAAGCCTCCACCCTGGAACGCTTGCGCGCGATCCCCAACCTGACCTTTCGCGTACTGCCTTATGGGCAACTGAGCGGCGGCATCATCCACGCCAAGTACATGGTGGTGGATGGCAAGCAGGCGTTTATCGGCAGCCAGAATTTCGACTGGCGCTCACTGGAACACATCCACGAAACCGGCCTGCGCATCAGCGACGTCAGCGTGGTCGGCCAGGTACAGGCGATCTTCAATCAGGACTGGAACGCCCAGGCTGCCCTGACAGAGCACAAGCCCGTGCCACTGCCAGCAAAAGGCGCAGAACCAGCACGCACCGGCAACTACCTGGTCGCCAGCCCGCAACGCTACAACCCGCCGGGCGTGGGTGACTCACAGCTGGAACTGCCACGCTTGCTGGGCGAGGCGAAAAAAGAGGTGCGCGTGCAATTGCTCGACTATGCACCGCTGTCCTACGGACCCGACCGGACACGTCCCTACTACGCGGTGATCGATAATGCCGTGCGTGCGGCGGCGGCGCGGGGGGTGTCGATCAAGCTGATGGTGTCCAACTGGAACACCGACAAGCTGGAACTGCCCTACCTCAAAAGCCTGGCCGTGCTGCCCAACGTGCAGGTCAAAATCGTCACCTTGCCCGAAGCCAAGCAAGGCTTTATTCCGTATGCACGGGTGATCCACAGCAAGACGATGGAGATCGACGGGCAAGTGGCGTGGGTGGGCACCAGTAACTGGCTGGGTGGGTATCTGGATAACTCGCGCAACCTGGAAGTGGTGATGCGCAGTGAAGCGATGGCCAAGCGTATCGGCGAATTGCATGAGCAATTGTGGGATGGGCCCTACGCCAGCGCCTTGAACGTGACCGAGGAGTACCCAGAGCCCCATCCTGGCCAGCCTTGACCCAGCCCTCCCCCTGTAAGAGCTGGCTTGCCAGCGAAAATAGCCCAGGCACCACAATTAGCCAGGCAGTGCGCATCATCGTTAAAGGTCATCGCCGGCAAGCCGGCTCCTACAGGTCCGTGGGCAGGCGCTCGCTCGTGGAAAAAAGAGGTGGTAGTGTGTGGAAATGTTTCTGACAGATTGATCAGAAATTTCCCACTCACTACCTGCAAAGGAATGCATCTCTCCATGCACTTTCCACTCAAGAAACTGGTGGCGGCTACCCTGCTCGCGACCAGCCTGTCGACTCTGTCCAACGCGGCCTTTGCCAACATTACCCCAGAGCAAAGCGCGCAGATTCTGCAGCAGTTCAACGAAACATCGGTCAGCGATTTCCGTGGTTTCCTCGGCGCTCTGGCCAAGGGCGACTTGGGAAAAACCAGCGACGTGGGCCCGGCAATCAATGGGTTCCTCGGCAACCAGACGCTGAACACCGACCAGCAGAACGAAATCAACCGCCTGCTGGGCATCTACACGCGGGTGAAGTACGGCAAGGCCGCGACCGAGACCCTGCGCGAGCTGGTGGAAATCCCGACGTTCAACATTGAAGGCGTGCCGCAGTACAAAAACCCGGAATTCCTCAAGATCGCCGCCAAGATCCAGGACCTGGCAAAGGCCTTCAACCTGAACTTCCGCAACATTGACAACCGCGTGTATGAAATTTCCCTGGAAGGCAGCGGCGATGAAGTGGTGGGCATACACGCCCACGCCGATGTGGTGCCGGTGACGCCGGAGAACTGGGTGCTCAAAGACGGCACCAAGCTCGACCCGTTCAAGGTCACGCTGATCGGCGACCGCATGTATGGCCGCGGCACCGAGGATGACAAGAACGGCATCGTGGTGGCGATGTACGCCATGAAGGTGATCAAGGAAGAAAAGCTGCCGCTGGCGCGCACGTTCAAACTGCTGGTGGACACCACCGAAGAAACCAACGGCGACGCGATCCCCTACTACTTCGAACACAACCCCACGCCGCAGTACAACCTGGCGCTGGACGGCGGCTACCCGGTGGTCATCGCCGAAAAAGGCTACGGCACGGTCATGGCCACCTTCCCGGTGCGCAAAGGCGAAGGCAAAGGCGCAGAAATCATTTCGATGACCGGCGGCATGGCCACCAACCAGATTCCCTCGGTGTCGGTGGCGACCCTGCTCAGCGACAAGCCGACCGAGCTGGCTGCCAGCCTGCAAAAGGCCGGCGCCGAGTATGCCAAGCACAATGGCGGTAACTTCCAGGTAGACGCCAAAGTGGTCGGCAAAGAGGTCAAGCTGACGGTCACGGGCGTCTCGGCGCACTCTTCGGAACCGGAAGCCGGCATCAACCCCGTCGCCCGGATGCTGGGCCTGATCGACAGCCTTGAAGGCAAGGTGGCGCTCAAGCACAACCACATCATCGATGCGGCGCGCTATGCCGCCGACAACTGGGGCCTGGACTACCTGGGCAATACATTGGGCGTGGGTTTCTCCGATGCCTTCATGGGCCCGCTGACCACTTCGCTGACGTTTGTCGGCCAGGATGACAAAGCCTTCAAGCTGGCAGTCAACCTGCGCGTACCGAAGGGCAAGTCGCCGGAAAAACTCAAGGCCGAAATTGCCGACAAACTCAGTGCCTGGGACAAGAAAACCAACGTGAAGGTGGGCTTCACCTACTCCGTTGCCGAACCGATGTACCGCAACCCGGAAGGCGAGTGGGTCAAGGCCTTGCTGGCAGTGGCCAGCGAGAACTTGGGCATGAAGCACGAGTTTGGCACCTCGGCCGGCGCGACCTCCGTGCATGAGCTGCCCAACGGCGTGCAGTTCGGCTTGGCACGGCCGGAAGTGAAGTACACCGGGCACACCGACAGCGAGTTCAAGACCGTCGACCAGTTCCTGTTGGACCTGCAGATTGTCACCGAAATGATGGGGCGTGTCGGGCAGTTGCCTAAGCTCTAACCCATAGGACCCGCCGACCTGGCGGGTCCTTTTTCACCGCATCCTATCCGTTCGGACAGTTACCACGCGGCGTCTGCGTACGTACCCTGCCCTCTGACTCTGTCGGAGGAAATGCAATGTCTTTGCTCAACGCAGTCGAACGCGCTTGTCATCGCCTCGCCTCCCACGGGTGGCGCGACCTCTTACTGCTCCACGGTCTGGATATAACATCGGGCACGCTGCGCGAAGCGCTCGCCAGTCCTCTGCCAGTCAATCGGATGTGGCCGGGTTTTGAAGACTTTTCCGACAGCGGAATGCGCGGTATTGAACCCGGAAATCCCGCTGAGAGCCTGCTGTTTCACGCATTCGCCTCGCCCCACGTGAGCACCGGCGTCAACGGTGAAACACTCACCGCCTTCCCCACCGCAGCCGAAATCGAACAGGTCCTCGATTACGTCTACGGAGCCGTTCCCCCCAGCCTGGAAACATTGAGACAGCAGGCGGGTGATGCGCCGCTGGCATTGGTCGTGTTCGCATATGAGTACCGCCCCCAGCCGGAAACCGTGCACCGACGTCAGGCGGACCTGTGTTTTTCACGCACGGGGATCGCCAGGGTCGGTACCGCCGATGCGCTTTACGACTCGCAACGAAGAGGGTTTTTGCCATTCGTCGAGGGGCAACCCCATCAGATGCGCGTTATCCCGGCCCGCTATGGCGCCTTTATTGCGTTCAAGCATGTTGGCCAGCCAGCGCAGTTTGGCCCGATGAATGCACAACCCATCGATCAGGACCTGGCGTTCTGGGTGCCTCTGCACAAAGTGTTTGAAGGCTCTGAATGCCTGGAGGGAAAGGACCTGAGCGTGAGATTGGAGAATCACCAGATCAATGAAAAAATCGGACAGATTCATCGGCGCTTTCGCAATACCGGTTGGCAAGAGCCTGACATTCTCAACCCACCCTTCGTGATTACCGAAGGGCTTTCCCACTGGGCGCCTGTCACCCAGTTTGCGCCTGGCTTGCTGGTACCTGAGGCCAAGCCGGCGCTGGTTGAATTGGCTTACTACCAAGGAGTCCCGCTGTCGTTCATGATGCCGCCGGGTACCGGTGGCTTGGTACACGGGCGTCATCATGTGCGCGACGACGGCTCCGTCGAAGACCTCAACCTGTTGCCGGATGTGGATGCGAGGGTCAAGGCAGGCGGCTACCGCGCCCTGCACTATCAGGATGCCATGGCTGATGGCTGGGTGCGCGCGGACTGCCCGGAACTGGCACTGGACAGTGTTGCGGCCTACTCCATCATCGGCGCACCGGATTTTTTCCCGCTGTGCGGGCAACGCGAGCTCAAGGAATGGTCCAGCGACCCCGAGGTTTTCCCCTGCCCTGCACCGCCCTGCCCGGAGGTGTGGCATACGCGGGTCAACCCGCTCTCTGACGTACGCTTCTACGTCAATCAATCCCTTGCAGGAAACTATTTCAGCCCTGAAGACCGCAGCGTCACCGCCATTGTCTCTCACCCACAGACGTACACCGCGCCCCGCCAGCCCATGAAAACGCAACAAGCCCACCGGCAATCCTGGCTACCGGATTTTGCCAGCGGTGTTTTCGGCCCAGGCTGGGAGATCGGTCGTGGCTTGGTGGATGCGCCCTTTACCAACGTGCTGTGTGGTTACCAATTGGCCAGCCCGTTTACCGAGGATGCCCGTATCTGTGCCGCACTGGGATCCTATTGGCCAGGTGTGGCGCCCGACTCGACACGTACATTCGAACCCCGCAGCGTTTCGGCTTCGGTGATTCCGCTGACAGACAGCGAAATTGGCCTGCGCGGCAGCTCGGGCTGGGATGGTCGCAGTGGGCCGACATTGATCGAGGTAGAAGGTCGACGACTGGTCCAATACCAGGCCTATGAGTACAGCGACTACACACAAGCCGCATTGGCCGGTCAGCTGTCGCTGGCGATGACGGGGCGCACCAGTACTGAGCAGTATCATCTGCGGGTCCTTGGAATGCGGCGAGCTTATCAGGCGGTTGGCGCCGGATCAGACAAGGAACTGCGAAAGAACTGGCCCCTGCTGTCATTTTCCCTGGTGCAACGACCAGACATAGCCTTCGAGGCAGCCCAGCAGGAAGCCAATTTTTGGCTGGAGGGTGAGGTGCAGCATTTCTGGCTGTACAAACATGGCGCCATCACTGCCCCCTCGGATAACTTCACACTTCGCCATGTGGAAATAAACCGTCAGGTCCAACTCTATATAAGCCAGGACGCCATGCTTATCAATGAGGATGGAGGCCCTTGGCGACAGGCCGATGAATCATTTTGATGTTGTCGTAATGGGGGCCGGACCGGCAGGCACTGCTGCTGCGATCCATTGTGCACAGCGAGGACTGCGGGTCGCGCTGCTGGAAAAAAGCCATTTCCCCCGGCACAGGCCGGGGGAAACATTGCACCCTGGCGTTGAACCCTTACTGAATCAATTAGGTGTGGAGGTCCCGTTTGATCTGGCGACCTTGCGACACCCGGGTCATTGGGTTCATTGGGATGGGCCACCCAGGTTCCAATCGTTTGGCGACACCTGGCTGGGCTTTCAGATTTCACGCGACAGGCTTGACCATCGATTGCTTGAGCAGGCGCGTACGTTGGGCGTCCAGATCACCCACACACCCCAGCGTTTGCACGTCCTGCTACAACACTCGCGCGTCATGGGTGTGCAGACAGGCACCACGCAATGGAGGGCGCATTACGTGCTGGATGCCACCGGGCGCCATCGCTGGCTGCAACGACAATTGCGTCTGCCTTCGCAGCGCTTTTCACCCCGCCTGATTGCACGATACGGCTACTGCCAGGACGACCGTCTGCAGGATGATGCCTTAGGGTTGTTTGCTCACTCAGGTGGCTGGCACTGGATCGCCAGAATCGGCCGTCATTGCCTGCACTGGACACAATTGGATTTTGCCGAAGCCGACACACCCCGGGGCATCCCCAGTGTAGTAGATCAACTGGCAACGATCGGCCCGACTCGCGGGGCGGACGTTTCCTGGCGACGCTGTGGCAAGGCTGCCGGACCCGGATACTTCATAGCCGGCGATGCCGTTGCAACCCTGGACCCTTGCGCTTCACATGGCGTGATCAAGGCCTTGATAGGCGGCATGCAAGCCGCCGCGGCGATTGCTGATTGTTTGTCCTGGCCAACGGGCGAACCTGTTGTGCAGGCGGCCTACGAAGCGTGGGTACAGGCAGAGTTCGAACGCGACAAGCTCGCCGTGCAACGTTTTTATCAAGCCCATCCCTATTCACCGTGCTGGCTATAAGCCCGGTGCGAGGCCGCCCCGCTCCACCAGCGCCAGCTCGGGGAACTCGAACAACAAGGCCTTGTTGCCCCTGCCAATATGCTCCATCACCGCCAGCGTGATGTACTCGCGCACCATCCCGGTGGAGACGAAATACATGGCCCAGGCCTGCTCAGGTGTGCAGTGGCCAATCTGTTCTTCTATTTCCTTGTACGCTTTGTAGTCGTCCGGCTCCAAGCCGCGTGGGCAATCGCCTCGGCGCATGATTCTTCCCTCCCTGGAATGTCTTGAAGCCGGCACAACGTGTGAAACACAGATCAGGTGCCGCTTTTTACCTTGGTCCAGACACGCGTGCGGATACGTTCCAACTTCAAGGGCAAAGGTTCCAATGGGACGAGTTCGGCGATGGTCTTTTTGTCGGGGTAGATCCACGGGTTGTCGCGCAGCTTCTGCTCGACGAATTCGGTGGCGTCCTTGTTGGCGTTGGGGTACAGCGTGTGGTTCGAGCTCTTGGCAATTACCTGCGGCTCAAGCATGTAGTTGATGAAAGCCATACCTTGCTTGGAGTGCGGGGCATCCTTGAGCAGTACGAAGTTCTCCGACCAGACCAGCGCGCCTTCGTGAGGCAGGCTGTAGGCAATGGTGCGGCCGGTGTTGTTCTTCTCGTTGAGGGCTTGCGCCGCCAGTGCACCGTTGGCCCAGCCGACGACGGCGCAGATGTTGCCGTCCGCCAGGTCGGCATCGATTCGCGATGAGTCGAAGTAGACGATGTAAGGGCGGATTTTCAGCAGCAGCGCCTGGGCCTTTTGGTAGTCCTCGGGGTTCTGGCTATTGCTGGGCAACCCCAGGTAATGCAGGGCGATCGAAATGATCTCGCTCGGCGAGTCGAGCATGGCCACGCCACACGACTTGAGCTTGCTGATGTTTTCTTCCTTGAAGATCAGGTCCCAGCTGTTCACCGGCGCATTTTCGCCCAGCGCAGCCTTGACCTTGTCGACGTCATAACCGATGCCGGTGGTGCCCCACAGGTACGGCACGGCGTAAAGGTTGCCAGGGTCGTTGGCCTCCAGCAGCTTGAGCATGTCGGGGTCGATGTGGGAGTAATTGCTCAGCTGCTTGCGGTCCAGCGGCTGGAGGACGCCGGCCTTGATCAGGCCAGGCAAGGTGTTGGAGGTGGCGACGACGACGTCATACCCGGTGCGCCCGGCCATGACTTTGCTTTGCATGATCTCGGCACTGTCGAACGGGTCCATGTGCAGCCGCGAACCGGTCTTCTGCTCGAACTGCTTTGGGGTTTCCGGAGCGAGCAGGCCGAACCAGTTGTACAGGTACACACCAGGCGCTGCGGCCTGTGTCGCTGTACTGGTGCCAACAGCAAGGAGCGAGGCCAAAAAA
Source organism: Pseudomonas sp. GW821-FHT09A09 (assembly GCF_059418405.1). NCBI lineage: Bacteria > Pseudomonadati > Pseudomonadota > Gammaproteobacteria > Pseudomonadales > Pseudomonadaceae > Pseudomonas > Pseudomonas sp. GW821-FHT09A09. The sequence goes on along the minus strand of NZ_JBWKPU010000064.1, from coordinate 1,374 downwards.
ATGGCTCGCAAATGTGATTTACTCATATGACTATCCTTGTCAAAACGGTAGGCCCTCATGGCCTTCATTCGCTCGCTGGTGAATATACCGGGCATCGTTGAATAGTAAATACCTACAAATACTTACCTTTGACCTGAAAATCCCTAACCCTAAAGGGGTAGAAAATGTCGCTCGACCTTCATAACCTGGCCTGGCATCGATCAGCGGGGAAGCTGATCATGCAGTTGAATCGCCCAGCCTTCTGGAGCTCGCTGATTCGTGTACTGAATGAATATGTGCAGATCGACAACTGGGTGGTCGTGGTGTTCAGCGACCAGCAAGTGCAAGTCATCTGCCTGCCGGAAGTGGTGGATTCCGAAGAAATCGACGCCTTTATTCATCGCTATATAAAAGGGCTGTACCTGCTGGACCCGTTTTATATCGCCAACCGGGAAAACCCGCAGACCGGCTTTTTTCACCTGCTGGACATCGCGCCGGAACACTTCCTGACCACCGAGTACTACCACCAGTATTTCGCGCAATACATCACTGTCGATGAAGCGCAGTACAACGTGCAGCTCGACGCCGACCGGACGCTGTGCATTTCGCTGGGCAGCAACGTGCGCTTCACTCAGGAACAGATCACGATCCTGGACATCATCAAGCCGTGGGTCACGGCCTTGATGCATCAGCGCATGAGCTTTGAAAGAGAAGTGGAAAAAAATCTCAGCGAACCACCGGCGTGGTCGGAAACGATTGTGCAGTTGGGCACGCAGGTCACCGCCCGCGAGAAGGATGTGCTCAAGTTGCTGTTGAGTGGTTTCTCCAACAAAGAGATTGCTGGCAAGTTGTCGCTGTCGGCGGAAACCATCAAGGTTCATCGGCGCAATATCTACAACAAGCTGAACATCAAGTCGCAGTCCGAGTTGTTTGCCCGATTCTTCATGCCCAAGCAGGAGACCCATGTATTGAATTGAGTTCTGCGGCCCTGGGCCGCCGAAACAATAAAACGCGCGCAAACAAAAACGCCGATCATCACTGATCGGCGTTTTTATTGAATATGGAGCGGGAAACGAGACTCGAACTCGCGACCCCGACCTTGGCAAGGTCGTGCTCTACCAACTGAGCTATTCCCGCAAATGGCGTCCCCTAGGGGACTCGAACCCCTGTTACCGCCGTGAAAGGGCGGTGTCCTAGGCCACTAGACGAAGGGGACACGCTACTGAAACACAGGGTGTGTGTTCCAGTGCCCAGAGATTAAACCCGAAAGTTATGCCCTGGTTTCACTCAGTGCCGCCCGAAAGCCACACTGCTTAAATTGGAGCGGGAAACGAGACTCGAACTCGCGACCCCGACCTTGGCAAGGTCGTGCTCTACCAACTGAGCTATTCCCGC
>NZ_JBWKPU010000063.1:0-17929 GCF_059418405.1 Pseudomonas sp. GW821-FHT09A09 | reverse complement strand
CCCCCCCCCCCCCCCCCCCCCCCCCCCCCCCCCCCCCCCCCCCCCCCCCCCCCCCCCCCCCCCCCCGGGCTCCTACGAGGGGTGTGGGGTGTGAGATGGGGTTTGTGTCAGGCGGGTTGGGCTTCGAGCCAGGTGGCGTGGCAGCTCTCGCGCATGGTTTCGCGCAGCCATTTGTGGGCCGGGTCTTTGTCGAAGCGCGGGTGCCAGGATTGGGCCAGGACCAGGGTGGGCAAGGAGATCGGCAGCGGGAAGGCGCGCAGCGGCAGTTTCAGGCGATTGGCGCTCAGCAACGCTTCCTTGGGCACCGGCAGGAGCAGATCGGAGTCGGGCAGCATGAACATCGCACCGTGGAACCCTGGAGCGATCATCGCGACACGGCGCTCCAGGCCCAGGGCATTCAGCGCGGTGTCGATCGGCCCGCGGGCCTTGCCACGCCGCGAGATACTGATGTGCGAATAACTGGCGAAGCGTGCGGCGGTGATCTCTTCGTCAAACAACGGGTGATCTTCGCGGGCGAGGCCGACAAAGGTGGTGGAAAACAGGTTCTGCACTTTCACTTCGGGGCTGGCCGGCAGGGTATTGCTCACTCGCAGGTCCAGGCGCCCTTCACGCAGGGCATCATCGTCGGTATCGCCTTCGGGCACGAAGCACAGCTCGCACAGCGGAGCCACGCGCTCCATGGTGTCAAACAGACGACCGCCATACACCCCGATAAAAAAGTCATTGGCCCGCACACTGAAGCGGCGGCGCAACGTGCTCAAGTCGACCTGCTCGGCGGAACGAAACAGCACCGCCGCCTGCTCCACCACATTGCGAACCTGGCCTTGCAACTGCAGCGCCTTGGGTGTCGGCACCAGGCCGCGCCCGGCCCGTACCAGGATCGGGTCGCCCACCGCTTCGCGAATGCGCGTGAGGGTTCGGCTCATGGCCGCGGGGCTCAGGTTCATCCGCCGCGCCGCGCCCACCACACTGCCTTCGTCGAGCAAGGCGTCGAGGGCGACCAGCAGGTTCATGTCCGGTAGTTGCATACCAAGCACTCGTGTTCAGTGGGGATTACAGCGTACGCAATCCTAGCAGGCTTTACAGGTAGCGCTTGAAAGCACGCGGCAGGTAATCGGCAAAAGCCGCTTGGGGGTGAGCCTGGCACTGACGCACGATTTCCGGCAGGGCGTTTTCCAGCTCATCAGACCGGGACAGACCATCGTTGTAATCGCTTTTGCCGCTTAATGCCGGAAACATCACCGCGACGCGGGTAATGGCGAAGCTCTTCATGGCAATCAACGGGCGAGTGGGATGTTCACGCCGGAACTGGCTGACCTCTTCGTTCAACGCGCTGCAAGGTTGATAGGTGGTTTGCGTGAAGGTCAGTTGGACGGATTCTTTGCTGGGCGCAGTGGGCGTGAAGATCATGTCGTTCTGCGCCTCGACCACTGCGGGTTGGTCGGCACTCGCCGCCCAAGGTTTGAAGCGCCATTGCCTGGCCGCGTTCACCGCCGCCTCGCCGAAATCAGGCTGTGTGGCGGTGAGCGCCTTGACGTCGCTGACCGTGCCGTCGTTGTGAATCTTCAGGCTGATGCGTGCATGCCCCTGGGTGCCAGCCTGGGTTGAGGGGTAGAGCGGCTTGGGCATGGATACCGCTTGCGGCGTGAACTGGGCAAACACCGAAGTGGACAAAAACAAAGCCGCCGCCAAGACAAAACACCGCATCGCCGCAAATCCTTCTACCGGGTATGCCTGACGTCAAGACGACGTCAGGTTCGGCCGGCATTATCGGGCGCACGCCTGGCAAAGAGCAATCATTCCTATTTAACGCTGCATGCCCCAGCGCTTTACGGTGAGCCGCTCGAAGGTGTCAAACACCAGGTTTTCTACGAGCAGGCCGATCAGGATCACCACGGCCAAACCGGCAAACACCTTGTCGGTGTACAGCTCGTTGCGGTTCTGGAAGATGTACCAGCCCAACCCGCCCTTGCCGCTGGTGGCGCCGAACACCAACTCGGCAGCGATCAGCGTGCGCCAGGCAAATGCCCAGCCGATCTTGAGACCCGAAAGAATCGACGGCAGCGCGGCCGGGATCAGGATGAACAGCACGAAGCGCATGCCTTTGAGGCCATAGTTGCGGCCGGCCATGCGCAGGGTTTCGGACACGCCGAGGAACCCCGAATAGGTATTGAGCGCGAGCGCCCACAACACCGAATGCACCAGCACGAAGATCAGGCTGTTCTGCCCCAGGCCGAACCACAGCAGGGCCAACGGTAGCAGCGCAATGGCCGGCAACGGGTTGAACATCGAGGTCAGGGTACTGAGCAGGTCGCGGCCCAACTGGGTCGAGACCGCCAGCGTGGTGAGGGCAAACGCCAGCACGATGCCAATCAAGTAACCCTTGATCAGCACCGCCAGCGAGATGCTCACCTTGCTGAGCAATTCGCCGCTGAGCAGGCCGTCGAACAGCGCCTGGGACGTCTGCAAAAAGCTCGGCAGCAGCAGGTCGTTGTTCTGATACCGCGCGACGGCTTCCCACAGGATGGCGAGCACGATCAGGATCAAGCCCTTGCGCAGCCAGCCTTGTTGCCACAGGCGCTGGCGCAGGGGCAACTCGCGTTCAACGGGAACGCTGAGCAGCGGTTCGAGGGTGATTTCGTATTCCTGGCGCATGAGCGGCCCCTTCAATAAGCGATGCGGATATCAGCAAAACCCAGCTCTTGCTCGGCCTCGGGCGCTTCGTCGAACAGCAGGCGATGGATGCGCCGCGCCGAGGCCTGGAACTCAACGCCGCCGAGGCTGTGCAGGTCGTACTGATGGCTGTGGATTTCCGCACGCACCCGGCCCGGGTGGGGCGACAGCAACAGGATACGATTGCCCACCACCAACGCCTCTTCGATGGAGTGGGTGACGAACAGCAGGGTGAAACGCACCTCTTCCCAGAGCAGCAGCAACTCTTCTTGCATCTTGCGTCGGGTCAGGGCGTCGAGGGCGGCGAAGGGCTCGTCCATCAACAGGATTTTCGGTTGCATGGCCAACGCGCGGGCGATGGCGACGCGGGCTTTCATGCCACCAGAAAGAGTATGGGGGTACGCGTCGGCGAAGGCGCTGAGGCCGACCTTGTCGAGGTAGTGCAAGGCGCGCTCTTCGGCCTCGCGGCGCTTGAGGGTCTTGGACGCCAGCAACGGAAACATCACGTTCTGCTTGACGGTCTTCCACGGCGGCAACTGGTCGAACTCCTGGAACACCACGATGCGGTCAGGGCCCGGCTGTTCGACTTTTTGCCCCTGCAAGCGGATCTCGCCTTCGCACGGTTTGATAAAGCCGGCGATGGATTTGAGCAGTGTGGATTTGCCGCAACCCGAGGGGCCGAGGAGCACATAGCGGTCGGCCGGGTCGATCTCGAAACTGACTTGGTGAGTGGCTCGCACCACGCGCTCGGGGGTGCGGTATTCAAGGCTGACTTTGTCCACCGCCAACAAAGGCTGGGGGGTATTCAACGTGCTGGCCGCGTGGCCTTGCAGGGGCGCGTTCATTTCAACTCTCTAGCCGGGAAGTGGGGATCAGAAAGGCGCGTCGCCCTGGATGGTGGTGCGAAACAGCTTGCGGCGCAGGTGGCTCGGGCAGCCGGCCGCCAGATGGATCAGCGAGCGGTTGTCCCAGAACACCATGTCGTGGGGCTGCCACTGATGGCGGTAGATGTTTTCCGGCAATACGCTGTGAGCGTAGAGCTGGGCCAACAGGTCACGGCTTTCGTCCTCCGGCAGGCCGACAATACGGGTGGTGAAACCTTCACTCACAAAGAGCGCCTTACGCCCGTTTTCCGGGTGGGTGCGCACGATCGGGTGCACCACTTCGGCGACTTGGGCAAGCTGTTCCGGAGTGAGGGTCGGGCGCCAGTTGCCTTCGAATTTGGTCTCGCTGTAGCGCGCGGTGTAGGAGTGCGCGGCGCTTCGGCCTTCGACCGCTGTGCGCAGGTGCTCGGGCAATTGGTCCCAGGCCTTGTGCATGTCGGCAAACAAGGTGTCGCCGCCCTCGGAAGGCAGTTCCTGGGCGTGCAGCATCGAGCCCAAGCTTGGTAGTTCCTTATAGGAGAGGTCCGAATGCCAGAATTTTCCTGCATCACCCAAGCCGATGGATTGGCCGTTTTCGATGATGTTGGAGACGATCAGGATCTCCGGATGGTTGGCCAGCAGGAACTGTTTGAGCACGTGGATCTGCAGCACACCGAAGCGGCGGCTGAAAGCGATCTGTTGTTCGGGGGTGATGCGTTGGTCACGGAAAACGACGACGTGATGGTCCAGGTGCGCACGGTGGATGCGGGCGAAATCCTGGTCGTTGACCGGTCGGGACAAATCCAGGCCGATGACCTCGGCGCCGACACTGCCGGCCAGTGGGAGAATCTCGAAGGTTTGGGTGGATGGGTTCGCTGTTGGAACAGTAGAGGCGGCGGACATGAGTTCACTCCCGATCAGACAGGAGGCTGACTTTATAGATATAAGAACAGCAATTTAAATACCGTTAGTGAATATCTATAGACGGGAATGTGCTGGCAAAAGCACTGGGCGCTCGGCCATGAGGGAATAAACGGCTGCGGCGAAACGTTTAACACTTATAAGGCAAAAATGGCTTTAAACACTTAGCAGGACGCCGGTTGAGCCTGGCAACGTAAGACACGATAAAGGCTTGATGTGGGCGTGCGGAGCGGCGTGTTGAACCGCTTACAAGCCGAAACCGTGCCTGTTTGACAAGCTTAGGGGCAGTCTCTAGTGTGCTTTGGATCCAATTAGCCACACCCTTTTGAAAAAGGAGGATAGCGTAACCGTGACGCAGAAGCCGAACCCTTGGAACAGCATCAAGATCAGCGGGCCTATTCCCGCGCACCTTGCTCGCGCCGTGATTGAAGAAACCCTGCGCAATGCCATCCTCGATGGTCGTTTGCCCTGTGGCACGGCCATGCGCCAACAGGAACTGGCCAGCCTGTTCGGCGTCAGCCGCATGCCCGTGCGGGAAGCCTTGCGCCAGCTTGAAGCACAGTCATTGCTGCACGTGGTGACACACAAGGGTGCCGTAGTTGCGCCATTGATCGAAGACAACTCGGCGGAAACCTACGCCCTGCGCATGCTGCTGGAGTCCGAGGCGCTGCGCCTGTCGATCCCGCTGCTGACAGCCGACGATATCGCCGAAGCAGACGCCTGCATCATCGCCCTGGAGCAAGAAAAGGACTACACCGAAATCGGGCGTCTGAATCGGCTGTTTCACATGGCCCTGTACGGTAAAGCGCCGAACCAGCGACTGCTCAAATTGGTGGAGCACGGCTTGAATGAGGAGGAGCGTTTTCTGCGTTTCAACCTGGAAGCGATGGGCCTGGGTGAGACGTCCCAGGAAGACCACCGCGAGCTGCTGAACCTGGTGGCACAGAAGAAAACCGAAGAAAGCATCCTGACGCTGCGCAACCACTTGATGCGCGGGATGGAGGTGATCACGACTTACCTCAAAGGCCTGGAAGCCGCCGGCAAGTAAGCCATTGTGGGGTTCTTTCACGCAGAAAGAACCCCGAAAGAAATAACTTCTCAAACAGCGATTCCAACTTAAACAACTTACGATAATGGATCCCGCTCGGTTCCAAGAAACTTCCCACCCGTAGTTACAGCGCAACTTACAAATCAAATCATTTAGAAAAACTTCTAATAAATTCGTATGCACAGAGCCGTAACTAACCGGCTTATCATCTTTTCTTACCAGGCCAGACACTTCTACCACCTCGCACAACAAAGTGCGCAAGGCCTGGCCTGCCCTACCTAATATTCGGCCCTTAAAGCCAACCGCTGTTCTCACAGCGAACGCAGCAACTTATAGGCATCAACCATGTATCAATCTTTACTTGAACAAAAAAAAATCCATCTGTGCAACCACCCGCTCTTTATTGAAGTAACCTCCCGTCCAAAGTTGCAACGGTTCATGGAAAACCATGTATTCGCCGTTTGGGATTTCATGACGCTCGCCAAACGCCTGCAACGAGACCTCACGTGCGTACGATTGCCCTGGCTTCCCCCAACCGACCCGCAGTCTGCTCGCCTGATCAATGAAATCGTATTGGGCGAAGAATCCGACACCCACCCAACCCGTGGCCATTGCAGCCACTTCGAGCTTTACCTGGAGGCAATGGCCGAGGTGGGTGCCGACACGTCGAATATCCATCGCTTTATCGCACTACAACGTCAAGGTACGGACGCCAGCGCTGCCCTGACCATGATCGATGTGCTTCCCGAGCTTGCGGGTTTCGTCGGCAGCACACTGCACCTCGCCTTGAACGCGCCGACCCATTGTGTGGCAGCGGTCTTCTTTCATGGGCGTGAGTGTGTCATTCCCGGGATGTTTGACCGCCTCTTGCAACAGCAGGCGCTCGTCCCTGGCCAAGCGCCCGCGCTGCGCAACTACCTTGAACGGCATATCGAGTTGGACGCCCATGACCATGGGCCCGCCGCAGCACAGATGCTGGAACGCCTGGTGGCGGCCAATCCGAACGACCGCCGGCAAGCCGATGAAATGGCGCTCGCCGCAGTAGAAAGCCGCATCACGCTTTGGGACGCAGTGCGCACCTCGCTGCATGAGGTGCAACCATGAACATCGACGACTACCGCTCCATCGCCGACGACTGGGAGCGCCGCGCAACCATTCGCACCCGCCCTCGCCGGTTGTTGGAAGACGATGACAAACTGATCTACCCGCTGTGCCGACAGCCTTTGGTGCTCTGCGCGACATTTCTGGAGCACTGCCCACAGTGGCGCGATTTTGTGCTGGTGCAGAGTTTCTACAAGTTCCTCAACGACGTGGTGATTTTCGAGACCGAGATCGTCGACAAGACCGCCCGCCGCATTGCCAAGAACCGTTTCCCGCAGCCCTTCCCCCTCGCCTGTCGATACGACGCGATGACCGTCGTTGTCGACGAGGACTATCACGCATTGGTCGCGCTGGACTTCTTGCAGCAGACCGTGGCGTTGACCGGTATTGCGCCCATCGACATGCCCGAGCAGATCGAGCTGAGCCGCGCCTTGCCGGCAGCCCAGGCGCAGGTGCCTGCACACCTGCGCGACGCCGTGGAGTTGGTCTGTGTGGCGATTGCCGAGAACACCGTGACCCACGACGTGGCGGCGTTTTCCAAGGACAGCAGCCTCAAGGCATCCGTGCGCGGGCTGATGGCCGACCACCTGTTTGATGAAGGCCGCCATGCGCTGTTCTGGACACGCCTTGTGCGCCGGTATTGGCAAGCGGCCAGCCCGGATCATCGCGAAGGTATCGCTCAGGTCCTGCCGACCTTTCTGGCGCATTACCTGACCAACAACCTGCAGAAGCACTTCAACCTGCAGTTGATCGACCACATCGATGTCAGCGATCACGTGCGCACTGCGCTGCGGGCTGAGGTGGCGGCCATGGATTTCCCCATCACACGCCAGCACCCGTTGCTTGGCAATATCATGGGTTTTCTGCACCACAGCGGCCTGCTGCAAACACCCTCTATGGCCCAGGCACTCTGTGACTACCTGCCGGTGGCGGGGAGACCAGCATGAGGCGCCTGACCATCACCTACGTCGGCATCAGCAAAGCCCTGGAGGCGGTGCAGCTGGAACTGGAGCAATACGGGCATGTGACCGGTAGCGAGACGGTCGACCTCTTGATCGAAGACGGTACCCGGCCCTTACCCACACACGATCGCGAAGTGCCGTGGATAAGCCTGCGCCTGGGCATCGGCCCTGTGACCGAGTGCGGGTTGCCTGCCGTGCAGCTGCGTTGCTATGACCGTACCCGACGCCTGCTCTCGACGTTAGAACTGGCTGAGGAGCCCAGCGGCAACGGCGAGCGCCTGCGCCAACAAACGACGCTTGCATTGACCGAATGGGTGGCATTGCAGGTCAGCGGTTTTTCACGCGACCCTGCGTATTTTCGCGCAGAAACGAGGGCCAATGATTGGCCTGAAGAAGGTTTGCAGGCATTGGAAGCGCTGGCCTTTATGCATCGTTTCAATCGCACGGCCGACCCAACGCTGCTGCACCAGGCTGAAACCCCGGTGATCGAACAGCTGCAGGCCAGCCTTAAGGTATTCGCCTCGCGAACGGCCCTGAATGTGTCAGGTAGCACGGTGACTTATCGCCAACTGCAGGCGCGCGCCCTGGCGATCCAACTGCAACTGCGCCCGATGTTGGAGACCGCGGGAACGTTACCGGTGATTGGGGTCTGCCTGAGAAAGTCCGTTGACCTGTACGCCAGCATCCTGGCCGTAATGGGCTGCGGCGCCGTTTACCTGCCACTGGCACCCGACCAACCTGCTCGCCGCCAACGGGTGATGTTGGAAAACGCAGGGGCCTGCCTGTTGCTGCACGGAGGTACGCATCCACTACGCAGTGAGGTGGCGTCTCTGGATGTCAGCGCAGTCAGCCAACTCGATGCAATGGCAATGCCGTCGCTGATGCTCGTGCGCCCTTCGGCAGCGATGCCTTGCATGGTGCTCTATACGTCAGGGACGACCGGCCAACCCAAGGGCGTGCTGTTGAGCCAGGGTAACCTGGCGCACTTCTGCGCGTGGTTTGGTCGCTGCATGGCGGTCAACGAAAAGAGCCAGGTCCTGCAGTTTTCGCCATTGAGTTTTGATTCCTCGCTGATCGATATTTTCCCCAGCCTGATCGCCGGCGCCACACTGATCGTCCCAAGCGAACACCAACACCGTGACCCCCAACAATTACTCGATCTGATTCACCAACAGCACGTCACTCACGCCTTCCTGCCACCGGCATTGCTCAGCATCCTGCCATTGGACCCACCGCTGGGCCTGGCACATCTGTCCACAGGGGGTGACGCCTGCGAGCCCTATGTGATCGATCGATTGGCGACACAGTGCCAATTGCACAATCTCTACGGCCCCACCGAAACCACCGTGCTGGTTACCCACCGCACATTGCGCCCCGGTGACGGCAATCGAAGCCTGGGCCGCCCCATCGCCAACAGCCAGGTTCTGATACTGGATGACGACCTGCAGCCAGTGGATGAAAACGTCATGGGCGAACTGTATATCGCCGGCCCAGGTGTAAGTCTGGGCTATGTGGGCTTGCCTCAACCGGCAGGCAGCCCGTTCGTCGAGCTGCAAGTGTTCGGCACACAACCCCTTCGCGCCTACCGCAGCGGCGATCTGGCGAAATGGACAGCAGAGGGCATCGAGCTGGGTGGACGTCGCGATGACCAGGTAAAAATCCGCGGCTTTAGAGTGGAACCCCAAGAGATTGAGCAGTGCTTGCGAATTAGCCGCCTGTATCGCCAAGTGGCCGTGGTGATTGATGGCGATCACAGGATCCTGGGGTTTGCCGCCCAGCCCGAAACGGGAGTCACGGTCGCTTGCCTGGCCGAGTACGCGCAGCAATGGTTGCCCGACCATATGCGCCCCCAGGAGTGGACCGAGCTGCCCTGCCTGCCCTGTTCCGACAGCGGCAAAATCGATCGCAAGGCGTTGCTCGCATCGCCCGTTGCTCGCCGCGTAAATGCCACTTCCACCCCCGCACAGACGCCGCTTCAGGTGCGCCTGGCTGACCTGTGGGGCGAGTTGCTGGGGCTGCCTGCCAAGGCGCTGTCTGTCGATGAGAGTTTCTTCAACCTGGGGGGCCACTCCCTGTTGCTATCGACTTTGCTGCTGCGGGCCCGCGAGCATTTTGGCCGAAGCTTTTCCCTGAGCCACTTCATTGAAGTCCCGACGATTCGTACGCTTGCGGCGCTCATGGAGAACGGCTCGGCACCCGACGTACTGACAGGCCAAGCGGCATGTGATGCTCAACGGGAATGGGCTGTTGACGCACTGCCCGGCGAGCGTGCCGGTAACCCGCGCCACGTCATCGTCACGGGCGCCAACAGCTTTGTCGGCGTGCATGTTGTCCAGGCACTGTTGGCAGGTGGCGCTGAAAAAGTTGCATGTCTTGTACGTGAGTCGCCCGATCGAACAGCTGCCGCACGGTTTGCCGACGCGTTGCGCGAATACCAGCTGGACCACTTGGACATCAGCCGGGTTCAGGTGTACGCCGCCGATGTCAGCTTGCCTCGGTTGGGCCTGACCTACGCGCAATACAACGGCCTTGCACAGGATTACGGGGTGTTGGTGCACAACGCCGCGCACGTCAACCATGTGATGGACTACGCCTCCCTGGCCCGGGATAACGTCGCGCCGATAGCCGAGTGTTTGCGGCTATGTGAAACCCACTGCAAGAAGGTCTTCAACTTTGTCTCGACACTGTCCGCCTCCAGCAGCCTCGACGTGCAGGGATACGTACTCGAAGCACACGCCGAGCCCACTCTGCCAGTGTTCATCAAAAATGGTTACAACCTGTCCAAATGGGTGGCCGAGCGGCAGTTGCGCCGGGCGGTCGAGCAAGGCGCATGGGTCAATATCCACCGCCCCGGCAACATCAGCTTCAACGCCTCTAACGGCGTCTGCCAACCCCATAAAAACCGCCTGATGCTGATGCTGAAGGGCTCGCTGCAACTGGGCCTGGTGCCTGAGTTGGACATGAACTTTGACTTGGTGCCCGTGGATTTCTTCGCCCGTTTCATTGCCTTCCACAGTGGCGAATTTCACGCGGCAGCCAACGTATTCAACCTGCATAACCCACAACCGTTGAGCTGGGCACACTACCTGGACGCATTCGGCCGCATGGGTTGCATGTTCGAGCGCGTCAGCCTTGCAGATTGGCAACATGCGTTGCGAAAGGTGAGCCAGGACAACGCGTTATTCGGCGTGCTTGGGTTCTACCTGGATAACCTGAAAGAGGACATCAGCGACACGTCGATGATTCGCCATGACAATGCACGACGAGGTGTTCATCGGATGGGCGAACAGTACCCGGAAAAAGACCCGTCGCTGCTGAGCAAAGGGTGCAACTACCTCAGAGCCATAGGCTTTTTGTAAATAGATTCAGGACAACCTCATGAAACCGCTGCAACCCGATACATTAATTCGCAACCCGCGAGGGCGACCGATAGTGGCATCTGTCGTTGTCGCCAGCAATGCCAACCACGTTTGGGGCATGGTGGGCCAATTCGCGCGCTTTGACAGGTTCATCCCAGCGCTGACCCGCATCGAAATGACAGGCGCCGGCGTGGGTGCACTGCGAACGAAGTTTTTCAAGGACGGCCATTGCGTCGTGGAGCAGCTCAATAGCCGGGATGAGCATGCCATGCACATGACTTGGACCACCCTTTACAACACCCTTGGGATCGCCAGGCTCTGGGCCGCGATCAGCGTTCAAGCCGCGGGCGCCGAATGCTCGAAGGTGGTGTGGACGATTATTGCCGAGCCCGTCGAGACCGCACAGGCGGGCTTTGAGCAATTTGTGCAGGAGTTTGCCGATGGCGCCCTGGAGAATGTGCGCCGGTTATTCAGCTGAACAGTAGGAGCGAGGCCGCTCGCTCCTACCCGTTCAATCAATGCGTCAGATCTTGAAGCTGTCGACCAGTTGCTTCAGGCGGCTCGCCTGTTGCGACAGTGCATCGCAATCTTTCAGGGTCTCGTTGAGGTTGGCCACGCCCTGCTGGTTCAGCAGGTTGATTTGGTTGATGTCGACGTTGAGGGTCTCCACCACCGCAGTCTGCTCCTCGGTCGCGGCGGCCACCGATTGGTTCATGCCGTCGATCTCGACGATTCGCTGCGTCACGCTGACCAGGCGGGCACCGGCCTGGTTGGCCACTTCTACGCTTTCTTCGCTGGAAGACTGGCTGGCGTTCATGGTGGTCACCGCTTCACGCGAGCCCACTTGCAGCGAGGTGATCATTTTGTGGATCTCCTCGGCAGACTCCTGGGTACGGTGAGCCAGGTTGCGCACTTCGTCAGCCACCACGGCAAAACCACGCCCGGCCTCACCGGCGCGGGCCGCTTCGATCGCCGCGTTCAGGGCCAGCAAGTTGGTTTGCTGGGAAATGCCTTTGATCACATCCAGGATGTGGCCGATGTTATCGGTGCTGGCATTGAGTGTTTCGATCTGAGTGCAGGACAGGCTGATCTTCTGCGACAGTTCCGACATCGCCAGGATGGTTTGCTCGACGACTTTGCGCCCATCGTCAGCCTGTTCGCTGGCACCGCTGGCATGCTGGGAAGCATCGGCGGCGTTGCGGGCGATCTCCTGGGTGGCTGCACCCAGCTCGTTGATGGCCGCAGCCACGCTGTTGGTACGCGCACTCTGCTCGTCGGAGCCAATGATCGAGGCATTGGACGAAGCCATGACGCGCTGGGACAGGTCGTGCACTTGACGGGTTGCCGAGGACACTTCAGAGATGGAGGCGTGAATACGCTCGACGAATTGGTTGAACGCACTGCCCACTTCGCCGAACTCGTCCTTGCTGGTGACATCCAGGCGGCGGGTGAGGTCGCCTTCGCCCTGGGCAATGTCCTGCATGGCCACGCCCATGGTGGTCAATGGCCGCAGCAGCACTTGAATCAGCAGGCTCAAAAGCACGGCAATCACCACCACAGCGATCAACATGGCAATCAATGCAGAAGTACGGAATTTGCCCAGCGGCGCGTAGGCTTTGTCTTTATCGATCGACAGGCCGATGTACCAATCTGCACCCGGCAAACCGCTGATAGGGGTGAACGACAGGATGCGATCCTGGCCGTTGAGGACGACGTCCTGGTTGACCTTCTCGATTCGCAGGCTCGTGCCCGGGTAGATATCCTTGAGGTTCTTCATCACCTGATCCTGGTCAGGGCTGACGATGACCTGGCCGTCCGCGCTGACCAGGAATGCGTGGCCGATGCCGCCGAAGTCGACCGAGTTGATGATCTTCACCAAGGTCTGCAGGCTGAGGTCGCCCCCCACCACACCCAACAACTCACCGTTCTTTTTCACCGGCATGGCGATGGTGACGATCTGCCCGCCCACTGCGGCCATGTAAGGCGGAGTGAGCATGGTTTTATCAGCCGCTACAGCCTGTTTGTACCAGGGGCGCTGACGAGGGTCGTAACCATCGGGCATCTTGGCGTCAGGGCGCTGTGTGAACACGCCATTGGTTTGACCGACGTAGGTGAACTGGAAGTTCGAGGTAAATGCAGGCTGATCGACCAACCCGGGGAGGTCAGCACCACTGCCTTGGTGGGCAACGTTCTGCGCCAGGCTTTCGAGTACCAGGATCCGGCCGCTGAGCCAGTTCTGCACGCTGCTGGCGGTGAGTTCACCGGATTGCTGGATGGACGATTCCAGGTTTTGCTTGATGGTGCTGCGTTGCAGGTAGTCGTTGTAGAGCGTGAATAACGCGAAGGCCAGAACCACGACGCCTGACGCGGCCAACAGAATTTTATGACTGAACTTGAGATTCATTTCATCGACTTCTTTTGCCAAAGGGGGGTGAGCGTGCCGAGTGGAACATTCCATGTAACGGTATAGGCGGATTCTCGGACCGCTCTATTTCGGTGCACGCATGGCTCATCAGGCTTTCGGCCAAGCGTCGGCAAATCTTAGAAATTTGTGAGAGGCATCCTCTTTTGGCGTAGGAAACCGACAAGCGGTAGCGCTGCACGCTTCAGAGATTGCAAAATCTTTCAGCCTTCCAGACAATGCGACTAATTATCATTTGTGACGTTTGGCCGGGCCTGTGTGAATGCCGTCTTCTGAATACATCCCGTGTGAAAGTGTTGTGCAGACGCTGTACAGCACCCACCACAATTGGCTCAACACCTGGTTGCGCAGCCGCCTGGGAAATGCCGCCGATGCCGCAGACCTGGCGCAGGACACCTTTGTGCGCCTGCTGCAGAAAACCGAACGCTTCGAACTGAAGGCACCTCGCGCATTTCTACGCACCATCGCCCGGGGCTTGGTGATTGATCACTGGCGCCGTGAAGAAATAGAACGTGCTTATCTTGAGTCCATCGCACATCTACCGGAGGCATTGGCACCGAGCGCTGAAGCCCGTGCGCTGGTGCTGGAGTTGCTGGAGGAAATCGCCCTGCTTCTGGAAGGTCTGAAGCCTAAAGTGCGTAAGGCGTTTCTATTGGCTCAGTGCGATGGGTTGGCGTATGCACAAATTGCGCAGCAAATGGGCGTATCGCTGCGATCCGTGGAGCGCTATGTCGCGCAAGGGCTCTATCACTGTTACGTCCTGCGGTATGGCGCATGAATGCTTCCCGGCACGACCCTGACTCCCAGGTCGTCAAACAAGCCATCAACTGGGCGCTGCGCCTGCGTAACAATCGCGCCAATGTGCGCCTGCGTGCGCAATGTGAACACTGGCGTGAGGCCCATACTGATCACGAGTTGGCCTGGCAACGGGTGCAGGCGCTGCAGCAGGAATTGAACAGTCGACTGACGGCGATCCCCGGCGCACATGTGGCGTTGGAAAACAGCGCGCAGGGGCTCGATCGCCGGCAGGCGCTGAAGGTGTTGTCCGGCATTGTATTGGTGGGTTCGGCAGGCTGGATCAGCAGAGACCTGGTGGGTTGGCAACGCTGGACGGCCGACTTCGCCACCGCCACGGGTGAACGGCGCAGTATTCAATTGCCGGATGGCACGCGTCTGCAACTCAATACCGACAGTGCGGTGGACCTGAGCTTTGACCCTCAGCAACGCCTGATCACACTCTTGCGCGGGGAAATCCTGGTCAACTGCGGCGCAGCAGCGCCAACGCCTTTGTTGGTGAAAACCCGCCACGGCCTGTTCGAAGGTATCGACGGGCGCTTTACCCTGCGCCAGGAGCGCGACTGCACACGGCTGAGTGTGGTCAGTGGAAACGTCGCCATTCACTCTCCGCACACGGTCGATGGGTTATCCACCCAGGCCCACTCAGGGCAGGACTACCTTGTGAACCAGACGCAAGTCGTCGTTGCTCCACCTCTGGACTTGGATGCAGGGGCATGGGCTGACGGGCTGATCATCACACGAGGCATGCGGCTTGAGGATTTCCTGGCAGAAGTGAGTCGTTACCGACCGGGGCATCTGGGTTGTTCGGCCGATATTGCCGATTTAAGGCTGTCGGGCGTATTCCGCCTGGAAGACACCGACCAGCTGCTGGCGATATTGCCGAAGACGCTGCCGGTTCAGGTGCGCTATCGCACACGTTGGTGGGTGAGCCTGGAACGGGCGGTCTGAATTGTTATGGGCTGCATCCAGTTTTTTTGGCGGTTTTTTTCCGTGAGTCCGGCTTAGACAGTAAGCCTCTCAAACTGCCCTCACCGGCCTCTACGGACCTTGAACATGACTGTACGTTTTCAAAACGACTCCTTTGTCTTTCCCCACCCTTTGCTAGCCAAAGCCATCCGCGCCGCTTTGTTTTCGACGGCGTTGGGTATGGGTACGCTGCCGACTGTCGGCTTCGCCGCGCAACCAGGTACCGAGCAGATCAACCGGCACTACGACATTCCTGCCGGTCCTTTGAGTGAGGTACTTAATCAGTTTGCCCGTGAGGCGGGTATTACCCTATCCAGCACGCCGTTACAGACTCAGGGCAAACAATCGAGCGGCCTACAGGGTGACTATTCGGCCGAGCAAGGTTTGAATCACGTGCTTATTGGCTCGGGGTTGCAGGCAGATTCACAGGACGGTGTCAGCTTTGTTCTGCAGGCGCAGCCGGAAAGTAGCACGCTGACGTTGCCTACCACGGACATCAGAGGCTTCGCCCTGGGTAATGCCTTGGGCAGCATGGACGGTTACAACGCGACCCATAGCCAAATCGCAACCAAGACCAGCACCGCGCTGCTTGAAACCTCTCAAACCGTTTCAGTGGTGACGCGTGAACAGATGGACGACCAAGGCTCCCAAACCGTCGCGCAAGCCATGCGTTATACGCCTGGCGTGCTGACCAACCCTTATGGCGCAACCCATCGCTATGACTACGTGGCCATGCGCGGTTTCAATGACGGATCGGTCGACAACATTTACCTGGATGGCTTGAAGTCCATGGGAGACAGCGGCACCTACAGTACGATGCAGGTGGATCCGTATTTTCTCGAACGGGTCGACATTCTTAAAGGACCGTCGTCCGTGCTGTACGGGCGCAGCTCACCGGGTGGCCTGGTGGCGCTGACCAGCAAGAAACCACTGTTCGAGTCTTATCATCAGGTTCAGGCGACAGTCGGTAGCCGCGGGCAGCGGGGCATGGGTTTTGATTTCAGCGGGCCGGTAGATGACGACAAACGTGTTGCCTACCGACTTACAGGGTTAGCGGACAAGTCCGACACTCAATTCGACCATGCCAAGGAAAAACGCTTTGCGTTGGCGCCTACGCTGAGTATCGATTTCACTGAGGACACTTCGCTGACGCTCCAGGCCTACCTGCAACATGACCCTGATGGCGGTTATCACGGTGGGATGCCGGCGGATGGCGCATTGCATCAACGCAATGGGCAGCGGATCTCCAGCCACTTTTTTGAAGGTGAGCCAGGGGTCGATGGCTATAAACGTGACCAGCAATCGTTTGGTTATCAGTTTGAACATCGCTTCAACGATGTATTTACCGCCCGACAGAATTTCCGCTACCTGGATTCCAAGGTGCATCTGGATCAGGTGTACGCCTACGGCTGGACCACGCCGACCAGTAATGAGCTGAACCGCTATTACTCGGGAGGTGATGAAAAGCTGCATGCGTTCATCATCGACAACATGCTACAGGCAGAATTTTTTACCGGTGCGACTAAGCATACCGTGCTGATGGGGGCGGATTATCAACGCCGCAAGACCGTGGTGGACTGGACCAGTGGGTCGCTGCAGCCGATCAATGCGTTTAATCCGGTCTACGGCAATTCCGCTATCAGCTACTACAGCCCAACCAGCTACCTACGGCGGCTGGAACAGACTGGCGTCTACCTGCAAGACCTGATCGAAATGGACAAATGGCGCTTCTCTCTCGGGCTGCGCCAGGATTGGGTGCAGACGTCGGATGAAAACCGCATCGCAGAAGCAAACCGCCCTGTGGGTACTGAGATCAGTGACAAACGGACCAAACTCACGGGGCGTGCGGGGGCGCTGTATCTTTTTGATAACGGCTTGGCGCCCTATGTCAGCTATTCAGAGTCCTTCAACCCGAACTCCTACTCCGACAGCGCCGGTAACCCGCTGGCGCCGACAGATGGGACGCAGTGGGAGGCCGGTTTGAAGTACCAACCGCCAGGCACGGATAACCTGTTTACGGCGTCCTGGTTTCGCATCGACCAGGAGAACCTGGCAACCAAACTGCCGCAGGAGAACTTCTATCGGGCTGTAGGCGCTGTACGCTCCCAGGGACTTGAGTTGGAGGCTCATATGCAACTGACCGACAACCTGAAGCTTTTGGGCAGCTATACCTTTACGGATATCAAGTACTCCAAGTCGATGGTGAGTACGTTGAGCACGGCTGACAATCTGATTGAGAACAAGGGCAACTCGCCGACCCAAGCACCTCGTCACATGGCCTCGGTATGGGCCGACTATAAGTTCAATAGCGGCGCCCTGGATGGCTTGCGATTTGGGGGCGGCGTGCGGTACGTCGGATACAGCTGGGCGGATGCAGAAAACACCATGAAGGTGCCTGCCTACACGTTGTTTGATGCTTCGGTGGGTTATGACTTGGGCAAGGTAGGGCTGAAAGGTATGGATGTGCGGCTCAATGCCAACAACCTGACGAACGAAACCTATGTTGCTTCGTGTGCGAGCCTGAACTTCTGTTACCTGGGCGAGGAACGTAATGTCAGTGCGACGGTAAGCTATCAGTTCTGAACCATGAGTGACTAAAAAGCCAGCGTCTGATTTCAGGTGCTGGCTTTTTTGTGTTTGCCGATTGGGGGCTGCCCTCGTCGTTTAAGGGCTTGGACAATTCGCGTCCTTAAACGACAAAACCCCTGTCTGCGTTAGCAGACAGGGGTTTCGGAATTCAATCTTGACGATGACCTACTCTCACATGGGGAAACCCCACACTACCATCGGCGATGCATCGTTTCACTGCTGAGTTC
>NZ_JBWKPU010000062.1:0-18052 GCF_059418405.1 Pseudomonas sp. GW821-FHT09A09 | reverse complement strand
CCCCCCCCCCCCCCCCCCCCCCCCCCCCCCCCCCCCCCCCCCCCCCCCCCCCCCCCCCCCCCCCCCCCCCCCACAGGAGGCGGGTGTGGTCAGCCTTTAGAAGTGGTATTTGACCAGCAGGCTCGCGGTGTCCTGGTTGGTCTTGAATGCGCCCGAATCTTCGATCCCGTACTTGTTCTTCCAGTAGTCATACTCGATACCCACGTACAACTTCTTGTCACCCCAATGCAGCGCCTTGCCCAAGTCATATTTGATCTGTGGGTTGAAGTGCAGGTTGGCGTGGTAGGTGCCACGGGACGTCTTGTCGTTATCCACGACCCAGTCCATGAAGCCGTCGATCAGCACGTTGGAGTCGCCCACCGGAATGGTGTAGGACCACACAGGCGTGATCTGCCAAACGTTGTCACCCGGGCGATTGCCTTCGGTCTGGCGCTGGTAGAAGTTCAACTGGAAGTAGTCGAAACCCGGGACGTTCAAGTCAAAACCCGGGCCTACCAGGTACGACTCATTGTCACCTTCGCCGAACTCGTAGGTGAACGCCAGCAGCACATCTTTGATTGGGCCAAACGACAGGTCCTTATCGAAAATCTTGCCGAACGAAAGGCGTGGGCTGAACTCGCCGTAGTACGTACTTGGGCCAACGTTGCCGTCTTCCTTGCCGTTGTAAAAGATGCGGTCGACGAACAGGAAGTTGTCGCCGTATTTCCAGGCATCAGCATGTTCGAACGTAACGGTCTGTTGGATCTGCGGGTTGACGGTGAAGTTCTTGCCCCACAAGTAAGTCAGGCTGTTGTTCTGCCACTGCAACAAGTCACCGGCCACGGCTTGGCCACCGGCCAGCAGGGATCCCGCCAGCATCAGGCCTTTGAACATAGGTTTCATTCGGTTGCTCCCGAGTTAAAGTTTTATGGTTTTTCTTCTACGCAGGCGCTCTGATGTGGCGCCTTTTGGTTCGCTGCAAAAATCGTCTGTTTGGTCAGCTTTAGTGCTTTTAGCAAGACCTGCGCCAAGGTATTTAAAAAGCCAAAAAATCCCCGTCGGCTGCATGAGATGCAGTCGATCCGGAGGACTTTTTGCGTAGGTTGGCCGCAGACAACAGGCCGGGATAAGTTGGCCCTGCAGTCAGCTTTTACATCTGCTGTTTTTTTTTGAGTCGATTCGAGCGGGCGCGGAGAATACTGGCTCCCAGGCCTGGGCTCAAGTGCGCTGTAACAGAGCGCGTGGGGCGAGAATGGGGCGCGGCTTGTGGCCGGCCCCAGGTGGGGGGTATGCATGCTTGTCTTCCCGTTTCGTTATTGTTTTTGTGCGAACGAAGGAATCAATGCGTGTGGGCAACGGCAGGTCGTTCAGAACCACCGAGAATGTTGAACAGGATATTCAGCGACAACGCGCTGAGGGTGGCCATGGCGATGCCACTGTGGGTAATCGGGCTCATCCACAGCGGCAGCTGCGCGAAGAATTCCGGGCGTACCACGGGGATCAGGCCCATGCCGATGCTCACCGCCACCAGCAACTGGTTGCGGCGGTCGGCGATGTCGGCTTCTTGCAGGATCTTGATCCCGGTGGCCGCTACCATGCCGAACATCGCAATCGCCGCGCCGCCCAGCACCGCCGGTGGAATCGACGCGACCAGGTAGGCCGCCTTGGGCAGCAGGCTCAGTACGATAAGGAACACCCCGGCCATGATCGTCACCGAGCGGCAACGCACGCCGGTCATCTGCACCAGGCCGATGTTCTGGGCGAACGAGGAATGGGTGAAAGTGTTGAAAAAACCGGCGAAGAACGACGCGCCGGCATCGCACAGCAGGCCACGGCGCAGCATCTTCGGCGTCACGTCCTGGCCGGTGATCTTGCCCAGCGCCAGGAACATCCCGGTGGACTCGACGAAGATGATCACCACCACCAGGCACATCGACAGGATGGGGGCCAGCTCGAACTTGGGCATGCCGAAGTGCAGCGGCGTCACTACTTGCACCCAGGGCGCCATCGCCAGGCCGCTGAGGTCAACCATGCCGAGCGCACCGCACAGAGCGTAGCCCAGGCCCATACCGATCAGCACCGAGATATTCACCCAGAAGCCGCGCATGAAACGGTTGATCAGCAGGATGGTGGCCAGTACCAGTGCGGCAATGGCCAGGTAGATCGGCGAGCCGAAGGTGGCAGCCGCGCTGCCGCCGCCCGCCCAGTTGACGGCCACTGGAAACAACGACAGGCCGATGGCGGTAATCACCGTGCCAGTCACCAATGGTGGAAAGAAGCGCACCACCTTGGACATGAACGGTGCGATCAACATACCGAAGAACCCGGCGGCGATGGTCGCGCCGAAGATCCCCTGCAGGCCGATGCCGGGCATGCCGGCCATGGCCACCATGCTGCCGACGGCGGCGAAACTGGCGCCCATCATCACCGGCATGCGAATGCCCACCGGGCCGATGCCGAACGACTGCACCATGGTGGCGATGCCGGCCACGAGCAGGTCGGCGTTGATCAGGAAAGCGATTTCTTCACGGCTCAGACCTGCGGCCTGGCCAATAATCAGGGGCACGGCGACGGCGCCGCCGTACATCAGCAAGACGTGTTGCAGGCCTACCAGAATCAGTTGCAAGAGGGGCAGCCGCACCATGGCGGGCGCGGCAGGAATCTGCGGTTCGGCTAACTCGGTCATGCAACACCTCGGATCTTTTTTATTGTTGTGTTGTTTGGCATTCAATTGCCGGGTGGAACTCAATCTTCAAACTTGCACGGTGCCAACTGTGGGAGCTGTTTTATGTGGGAGCTGGCTTGCCTGCGATAGCATCACCTCGGTACACCTGATGCACCGAGGTGCCTGCATCGCAGGCAAGCCAGCTCCCACACAAACCCGCTCCAACATTGGATCTGCGTGGATCAATTAATTGGTACGCGCCCCCTGGTTGATCCAGGTGCCAATCAAATCCCGCTCCTGCTGGGTCATCTGGGTGATGTTGCCCAGCGGCATGATCTGGCTGGCCACGGCCTGCGCTTGAATGCGCGCCGCCTGCTGCTGGATCTGCGCCGGGGTGTCGAACATCACCCCGGCCGGCGCGGTGCTGAACAGCGGGCTGGTCGGCTTGGCCGAGTGGCACACGGCGCAGCGTTCCTGGATCACACCGTGCACCTTGTCGAAATCAATCGTGGCCTGGGCCGGGGCAGCGGGGGCAGCAGCCGGTTCGGCAGGTGCGGCGGGAGCGGCCGGTTTCAAGCCACCACCCAACGCCGTTTCCGGCAGCGGTTGGTACTCGATGGCGGCAGGTGCCTTGGCCACGTCCGGTGCGGTCGACACCGGTTTCGGGCCGGTCACGTAGGCCAGGCAAATCATCGCCAACGCGCCGACGGGCAACGTCCACGCATATTTCTGGCTGTCATGACGGGTGTTGAAGTAGTGACGCACCAACACCGCAGCCACGGCGATACCGGCCAGGATCAGCCAGTTGTACTGGCTGCCGTAGGTACTCGGGAAGTGGTTGCTGATCATGATGAACAGCACCGGCAGGGTGAAGTAGTTGTTGTGACGCGAACGCAGCAAGCCTTTGGCCGGCAGCGCCGGGTCTGGCGTGCGGTTCTCGGCGATCGCCGCCACCAGGGCGCGTTGCGCCGGCATGATGATGCGGAACACGTTGCCCACCATGATGGTGCCGATCACCGCACCCACGTGCAGGTAGGCGCCACGGCCGCTGAACACCTTGCTGAAGCCATAGGCCGCCGCAATCAACAGCACAAACAGGATGAAGCCGAGCAGGGCAGGGCGTTTGCCCAGGGCCGAGTCGCACAGGAAGGAGTAGATGAACCAGCCGGCGAACAGCGAGCCGATGCCCAGCAATACGCCTTCAGGCCCACTGAGGCTGCTGCCCGGGGCGAGCAGATACAGGGTGGGGTTGGAGTAGAACACCACGCACAGCAGTGCGATCCCCGACATCCAGGTGAAATAGGCTTCCCATTTGAACCAGTGCAGGTTGTCCGGCATGGTCGGCGGGGCCAGTTTGTATTTTTCCAGGTGGTAGATACCGCCACCGTGGATCGCCCACAAGTCACCGGCCAGGCCGTCCTTGGGGTTGACGCGATTGAGGTTGTTTTCCAGCCAGACGAAATAGAAGGAAGCGCCGATCCACGCGACGCCAGTGATCATGTGAACCCAGCGCACGCTCAGGTTCAGCCATTCCAACAGATGTGCTTCCACAGTCTTTACCTCTCGCCTGTCACCCTTGTTGTCGGGTGATCAGACCTTCTCTTATTGGTGGGGGGCGAGGATCAACCGCTCATCCTCTTTGAAAAAATGCTCATCGCAGTTATTGCCTGTGCCACTGCGATCAACCACCAGGAAGTCATCCCGCTTTTCGATCGTCAGCACCGGGTGGTGCCAGACGCCGCGATGGTAATTAATGCCCTGCCTGCCGTTGGTAACGAAGGCGCGGACCAAGCCCGATACAGGTTCATCGCCAAGTGGCGCGACCACGATCAGAAAGGGGTTGCCGAGCAGCGGAATGAAAGCCTGGCTGCCCAGCGGGTGTCGTTCCAGCATGCACACGGTCAGTGGCATGTCCTGCGCGTCGGCGCGGAAGATGCTGATGATCGCATTGTCCTCAGGCTTGGCGGTTTCCACCGTGGCCAGTTTATGGAAGCGCATGGTCGACCCGTTGTTGATCATGAAGTGATCGCTGCCATCGGTTTCGATAACGTCTCCGAAAGGGGCGAAGGCTTCTTTGGTCAGGGGTTCGATCACGAGTGTGCGCATGGCTGTCTTCTTATCCGAATTCTGTGTTGTTTGATCTATCGTCATCGCAGGCAAGCCAGCTCCCACAGGAGAATGCATTCCAAATGTGGGAGCGGGTTTACCCGCGATTGGGTTCACCGCTTACTTGGCGACTTTGCCGAGTACACGCAGGCGGCTCACACCCCCATCCGGGAACACGTTCAGGCGGATGTGGGTGATGGGGCCCAGCGCCTTGATCTGCTCGGCGAAGGTGTGTTCAGCGTGCATTTCCAGTTTCTGCGCCGGCAGCAGTTCGCGCCAGAACAGCGATTGGGTTTCGATCTGGCTGTCGGTGCCGCCCTTCACGAACGCGCCCTGGATTGAGCAAGTGTCCGGGTAGTTGCCCTTGAAGTGCAGGGTGTCGACGATGATCTTCTCGATCTCGCCCGGGTGGCCCAGGGCGACGATCACCCAGTCATTGCCAGGCGTGCGACGACGTGCGGTTTCCCAGCCGTCGCCCATGTTGATGCCACGGCCCGGGTTGAGGATGTTGCTCATGCGGCCGAAGTGTTCGTCGGAGCACGCCAGGGCACGGCCGCCGTTCAATGCAGCCGCCAGGTCGACCTGTTCGTTGTCGCCCACCGAGGACCAGTCGCGGAACGGCACACCGTACACACGCAGACGGGCCACGCCGCCATCCGGGTAGATGTTGAAACGCAGGTGGCTGAACGCCTGGTCGTTGTTGATCTCGTGGTAGTGGTGGCTGTTGCCTTGCAGCTCGACGGCCGACAGCACTTCCACCCACTGGGTGTTGGCGTCTGGCTCGCCCGAGGCCAGGAAGCAGGCTTCCAGGGAGGCCGACGGCGGGAAGTTGCCGGTGAAGAATGAAGTGTCGATGTCCACGCCTTTGATCGAGCCCGGTACGCCCAGGCGGATCACGGCGCTGTCGTAGCCTTCGAAGCGCTTGCGGCGCGATTCCCAGCCGTCCATCCACTTGCCGTTGTCATCGAAAACGCCCTCCTTCCACACGGCCGGGGTCGGCTGGAACAGGCGGTTGGCGTCGGCAAACCAGTCATCGGTCACGGAGATGATCTTGGTGCCCAGGCGGGCGTCGGCGAGGTTGACGAACTTCTCGAAAGGTACGGCGTAAGCTTTCATTCTTCTTGTCTGCCTTAAATAGAGTGGCTTGGGATGCTCACCAGGCCCTGGGTGCTCATGAACACTCGGGCGAGGGTTGCTTAAAGAGTCAGTAAACGGAACAACGCGATCTTGTTGATCTCGGCCAGTGCGCATTTGAACTCGGTGTCGACCGAGTTGTGAATGCGCGTTTCGAACGCGGCAAGGATCTGATGCCGGTTGCTGCCTTTTACCGCCATGATGAAGGGAAACTTGAACTTGGCCTTGTAGGCATCGTTCAGCTCGGTGAAGCGAGAAAACTCTTCGGCCGTGCATTGGTGAATCCCCGCGCCAGCCTGTTCATCGGTGCTGGCTTGGGTCAGTTGGCCCTGGACGGCCGCTTTGCCCGCCAGGTCCGGGTGAGCGTTGATCAGGGCCAGCTGACTGGTGTGATCGGCGCTCAACAGGATGTCGCTCATGCGTTGGTGCAGGGTTTCGATCTCGTCGATCGAAGGGTCCTGGCCCAGGTCAAAGGCCTTTTCGGCCACCCATGGCGAGTGTTCGTAGATGTCGGCGAAGGCCTGGACGAATGCGTCGCGGCTCAAGGTCGAGGGTTTAAGCGTGTGGAACGCAGTCATTTCGCCGCTCCCGTGTACGGGTGGGTTTCGTGCCAGTGACGGGCAATGTCCACTCGGCGAGTGAACCAGACGTGCTCGTGACCTTTGACGTATTCAATAAAACGCTTCAACGATGCCAGGCGCGCCGGGCGGCCGATCAGGCGGCAGTGCAGGCCGATGGAGAGCATCTTCGGTGCCTCGGCGCCTTCAGCGTAGAGCACGTCGAACGCGTCCTTGAGGTACTCGAAGAAGTCGTCGCCCTTGTTGAAGCCCTGCACCTGGGTGAAGCGCATGTCGTTGGTGTCCAGGGTGTAAGGGATCACCAGGTGCGGCTTGCCAGTAGGGTTGTTGGGCTCCCAGTAGGGCAGGTCGTCGTCGTAGGTGTCGCAATCGTAAAGGAAGCCTCCTTCCTCCATCACCAGCCGGCGCGTGTTGGGGCCGGTGCGGCCGGTGTACCAGCCCAGTGGGCGTTCGCCGGTCAGTTCGGTGAGGATGCGGATGGCTTCGAGCATGTGCTCGCGCTCCTGGGCCTCGTCCATGTACTGGTAGTCGATCCAGCGGTAGCCGTGGCTGCAAATCTCGTGGCCGGCTTCGACCATCGCGCGGATCACGTCCGGGTGACGCTGGGCGGCCATGGCCACGGCGAAGATGGTCAGCGGGATATCGAATGCTTTGAACAGCTTGAGGATGCGCCACACGCCGGCACGGCTGCCGTATTCGTACAGCGATTCCATGCTCATGTTGCGCGCGCCTTGCAGCGGCTGGGCCGAGACCATTTCCGAAAGGAAGGCTTCGGACTCTTTGTCACCGTGCAAAATATTGCGTTCGCCGCCTTCTTCGTAATTGAGTACGAAAGACAGCGCAACGCGTGCCTTGCCCGGCCAGTGGGGGTGAGGAGGGTTACTGCCGTAACCGATCAGGTCGCGTGGGTAGTCAGCGCTCACTGCAGTCTTCCTTCTTGTTCGTGATCATTCATGTGGCGGCCGGGCAGTGAAATGACTGGGTGGCGTCACAGCGATGAGTGATTGTATACAACTTATTGCCAACTTTGTAAGCCTGCATTTCCGCATTTTTTCTGTCACACCCCACTCAAAGGCACTGCAAGAAACTTGCCTGCTTGGTCAGCTAAACCACAAAATCTTTCTACACAACACTGATTTGTAGGAGCCGGCTTGCCGGCGATTGCCTCCCAAGGGTCTATCAGGTACACCACCCGCGTCGGCAACCAGGTTTGAATGGCGCTCCGGTAATTTGTTGAATTTATTGTGTACAATTTTTTTAAAAAGTGTCTTAATCAGTCATCGCCGGCTTTTTCAATGCCCTGAAAAAGTGCGAATCTTTCTTCTACTGGCTTAAGGAGGCGCGTAGACGCCATGGGACGTTTGACCACACACGTTTTGGACGCTGCACACGGCTGCCCCGGCAGCGCCATCAAGGTTGAGCTGTACCGCGTCGAAGGCGCGCAACTGGAACTGGTTGCCACCGCCCTGACCAACAACGACGGTCGCTGCGACGCGCCCCTGCTGCAAGGTGATGACTACCGCAGCGGCGTCTACCAGCTGCAGTTCAGCGCCGGCGACTACTACCGCGCCCGTGGCGTGCAATTGCCTGAACCGGCTTTCCTGGATGTGGTGGTGCTGCGCTTCGGCATCAGCGCCGAACAGGATCACTACCATGTCCCGTTACTGATTTCGCCCTACAGCTACTCCACCTATCGCGGTAGCTAGCGTCACCTCGCTTCACACCCCCAAAGCTCTTCGTTGGATTTTTGCCCGCCCACACTGCGGGCTTTTTTTCGTCTGCCAACTATGTAGCGCACCGGCAAAGGGGGGAGTGCCTAGGCTCGGGTGTTTCAGCCTTGAAGATGCCGTCATGAGCCTAGACACACCTGATCCTATCTCGTCAGCCCTCGACTTTGATGACCCCGCCGTGACCCGGGAACAGCACCTGACGGCGATTCGCGCGCTGCTGACACGGCGGATCAATAGTGCGCGCGAGCCCAGCCGTACGATCAACCAGATTCATGCCGCCCATGAGCGGAGTGTACGCAACGCGAAACAGCTGGCGAACCTGGCGGGACGCGCACCGCGCATTCTGTCCTTCATCCGGCACGCCTTGCACCAAGCATTTGGCCTGGACCCGGACACCCTGCTATTCAGCGAACCGCCACCGCCCCGGCCGGCCCTTCACGTCAACAGCTTGACCGATCGGGCGCTGGCTTTGTTCAGTAACCCCGGCGTGCCGATCAACCTGCACCATTTCACTGCCTTGAGCGTGCAAGGCCAGTCGGCGAACGTGCCGGCATTCAATGCCTGGCAGGCATTGGAGCGTGTTCGCCAGTTGCAGCTGTTGGCGCGTGTCAATAGCGCCGCGGCGGACTACTGGCAGCAACTGGCCCCTGGCACTTGGCTTTCGCGCCGGGAGCGCTGGGTCGATTTGCGCAAGGCGTTGTTTGCCGACCAGGCCTTCTTGGCGCATCAGTTGTTCCAGGTGTCGGATGCCGGTTTCGCGATGCTTGAGCAACTGATCGACGCCCCCGACACAGAAACCCGCCAGCGCGCGGGCGGTGCCTGGGCGACAGTCTGTGTGGCGACAGTCCCGTGGCCCCATGCCGAACACGGGGTTCTGGTGATTCCAGGTGCCTTGCACATTGGCCGGGAAGGGGGGGTCGACGGGCCACAGGTCATTTACCTGCCGGGGTTGTCGCAGGGTTTTCATGAGTTCAGTTCAGGGCACCGGATGCAGGAGCAATTACCTGAGCTTGTACACCGGTCGTTATTGGGGCAATGGTGGCAGTACCTGCCACTGCGACGTCAGGCGCCTGCGCAGATGCCTGTGGGGAAAGTACTCACAAGAGACGCATTGGCCCACAGTGCGCAGGTCTTGCTGGAGGAACAATGGAATAATGAATGGGGCTGCGTGCTGTCCCTTCATTACGCCGCGCCGACTGCGCCTGAGGGCCCTTTACCAAGCCGACGGCTCGCGCGCCTGCTGCGGGTCATCGAAAAGGGTCGCAAGCGCCTGGGTAATGGCCTGCCATTCGAGACGGTTCTGGACGCTTTGCTGGAATGGGACCGCCAGCGTCGCGAGGCAGAAATCGTATTCTCTCGGCTGTCGGCCGACCTGCCGCGCAGCGCCTGCGAGCGTCAGGTGCAACGTCACGAAAGTGGCATGGAGGCGTTGCTCCAGACGCCTGGTGGCGATACGGACTACCGAGCGTTTGCAGAGCGTGAAGAACAGCGTGAGGCCCAGGCGCAGATCATCGGGCAGTTGACCCAGGCCGAGGATGGGCGTCTGTTCGACGTGGCGTTCTGGCTTGAACGGCTCGACGACAACCACAAACGCGCCACGCGGGTACTGAATGCCCAGCGCCTGGCGTTGCGCCTGGATGCGCAGCTTGACCACAGCCTTGGAATAATCAAGCAGACCCACCTGGACCGGTTGCTGGAGGTGCTCAACAAGCCACTGGCCAGCCAGCGACTGGGCAGTGACACCCGTGTGTTACGTATCGCAATCGGCAGCCAGGGCGGCTCGCGCTACCGGTTGCTGGGGGCATTCGTGGTCACCACCGCCAGGGCCGTGATCGAAACGAAACAGGTACAGCCTGTGATCCTGGTGGTGATGGGGGGCTTTGGTGGAACGGCGGTATTCGATGACCTGGAGGGCTTGTCCCAAGGGCTTCGGGCCAGCTTTGCCAGCCATGACGGCTCGGTATTGTGGCGCTGCATCCTGCGGGGTGAGCGCACCGCTGCACGCTTGGCGTTCACCCCACCGACCGTGGTGGACTACAGCATCGCCGAAAATAATGTGCTCCAGGAAGATTTCAAGGCATCGGTTGAACACTATGCGCGGTTGCGCAAACAACTGGTGGCCGGCAAGCGAGTGTTCAGTGAGGTCAGTGACACGGCCCTGGGCCAGCAATGGCTGGCTGCCGAACTGCGTGAGCACCTGCAGGTGCCGTCCAACGATGCACGAACCCTGGCGCTGGCCAACATCGATTTTGTCCGGTTTGCCGCCGAACAGGCGAAAAACCAGCCGGCCTGGCTGGCCACGGCCACCGCCGCCCAGCGCCAGGGCTACCGACGTTTGCAGCGGCGCTATGTGTCCAGTGCCCTGGCCTTCGAGGATCGGCTTTGGCAGGTCTTGCCGCCGTTGTACACCTTTGCACGCGAGCGACTGGTGATCCAACTGAAGCAGGATGGCTTTTACCCTGAGCTGGACGTGGACCAGCCTCTGTTGGATATGCCGGACGATGTCAGTGCCCAGCTCTGCGGTTGGTCGAGCCAGTGCGTGGTCGGCGACCGTCATGTCAAAATGATTTCCAGTGCGCAGCGCACCCCGTTCAGTCTTCTGGACCTGGCGTTGCACAATCTTGATGCCGAGGCGCCATGGACCAAATGGCGACTGAATCGCGCGCGATATTTGCAGCCTGCCTGGAAAGAACGTCTGAATCCGCGCTACCTGATCAAGACCCTGTCGGCACTGGACCTCGGTGGTCAGTACCATCGTTTGATCCAGCGTACGTTTGCGCCGGGCTCCAGCGCGCTCCCGCGCAGGCTGATCGACCGTGCGACCTTGCAACTGGCACAGATGCAGGCGTATTCGGCGTTGCGCCAGGGGCTGTCGGTACCGGGCAAAAACCTGTTCGATCTGGCGATGACCGCCAGCGCAGCGGATCACATCAGCCTAGGTTTCCTGCGCTTGTGTGGCCACACGCTGGAGCATGACCGACACATTGCCGGCGTGCTGGTCATCACCGATACCCTGTCCCAGCGTTGCCTGGTGTATTGGCCGGGTGCCACAGGGTACCCAGTACTCGCCGAATACAGCAGCCAGGCCGAGGCCCAGGCACATTTGAATCGGGCAGGTGCCACCGCGGACAGTATCAAGGCGTTGGCGCAGCGGGTCGCACCTGGCTGGGAAGAGGAGGCCCTGGCCAGCTATCCCGGGCAACCGGTTCAGAGGCAAAAGCACCCGGTACTGTTGACCGCCATCGGTTCCGGGGCCATTCGCGGCTATGGCGTCCTCGTGGTCTATGAGGCGATCAAACGGCTGGTGCGCACCTTCAAGATCAAGCACAAACTGCCTGGCGCAGAGCTGTCTGTCATTGAGGAGCAAATCAAGGAACAGATCGAGGCCGATCCGAGCGCCTGGCTGGTGATCGTGCCTACCTCCCACCGTAATGCCCTGGCGCTGTTCGCCCATGCGCGCATGCTGGAGATTCAGCAACGAGCCCACGCCAGTGCCAACACCCGTGCGACGCTGGCGCGCTACCGCGAGCTGCGCCTTGGCGAGCAGGCGGATGCCACGGTGCGTGGTCTTTTGTCTTTCATTCCGGTGATTGGCACGGCAGTCAGCCTGTATGAAATGTTGCTGGCTGCCGGGCGCTACCACCTCGGCGGCAAGCCCGAGGACCTTGTGGATGTGGTGTTTCTCACGCTGATGGCGTTTATCGATGTCGTGACGTCATTTCTCCCGCTTTCCCGACTCGGTGCAAGTGGGGGGCTGCGCAGGGGGCTTGGCCAGCTCCATCGTCAGGGGTTCGGGTTGAGCCGGTTGTCGTCAGCCCCGCGTCCTGTCAGGTTGCTGGAGCGCTTCAAGAAACCTTTTTCCAGCGACGCCGCCGTGCCCCTGAGCGGGCCGGGCAACAAGGGCGTGTACGTTAAAAACGGCGAGCTGCATCTGGCTGATGGCGAACACTATTACCCGGTATACCGGCGCGGGGATGAGCAGGTGTGGCGGGTGAAAAGCCCTGGCGGCGAAGCTGAGGGAGAGCTGGTGCTGCATATCCGCGAGGGCCGCGAGTGGGCGCTGGGCGCGGATGCGCCGTTGCCACCCCCACAACCCGGCCCGAGTGCGGCGGTATGGCGGCCGTTTGCCGCGTCGCACACCAGCGAGTGGCTGCCGCCGTCAGTGGGGAGGCTTGAGCAGAGCCTGTCTCAGACGATCACGGCGCCCAAGACCTTCGATGCCTGGGCGATCAACACGCCCATGACCTTGACCGAGGCTATCCCTGAACTCGGCATCTTCGAGGCGTCCGTACCACCCTCGGCGCAGGGCTACAGGGTGCTTCAGCATAACGCTCGCCACTACCGGCTGTTGCCAGATGGTTCGCAGGTGTCGCCACGTGATGTGGTGTTTATCACCCGTGACCGCCCGCTGGAACACGCGGCGTCACTGGACATTGCCTATTGGCTGGAAGCCGGGACATTCGATCAACCGATACCGGCTACGTGGGGGGCGGAGGGGCGCTGGACGTTTCATCGCCCGGTGTTCAGCGAGTCGTTGCGGGTGTCCCTGGCGCGAGCCTTTCCTGGCATGACGGCCAACAGTCGCACGTTTTTGATTGAGCGTCTGCTGGAATTATCCGACCCCAGTCGTCGTCTGACCGCTACCCATCTGCTGCGTCTGAAGGCGACCCTGGAACGGTGGCGGATGCCAAACGCAGACGGGCAAACCGACGATCTGCTCAGGTTGTTGCGGCCCCTGCACAGTACAAGCAGTGCCAGACTCTACATTGGCCGTGAGTCGACCACGCCGGGGTTTGACCGGGTGGACTTCATCCTGCGCCAATCGCCGCCTCTTGATCTGCGAGCGCCCACCCAGCACAACCTGATTCAACGGTCCCATCTGATGCAAGGCGCCGTCCGGGATATTCTCGAACAACAGGGGTTCAGCGTACAGCGTGTGGAAAAGAAACCAGGCTCAGGCGCGACCGTGGATTTCAGCTGTACCCACCCTCAGTCCAACAACCTGTATTTCGTGCTCACGCGCTGGGCCAATACCGCCAGCTTCAAATTCTATGGCGCCCATGCCATGCAGCTGACTGACGAATGGTTCAATCACCGGGCGACCACATCGAATTTTGCCGCGTCGTTTGCGCCCATCAAGCAAGCCATGGACGAAGGGAGGTTGGTCAAGATCATCGCGGGCATCCAATGGACACCCACGACGGCCCCTACAGTGTTCTTTGCGCGGTTTGGTAGCCTCAAGCCCTCAGCAAAGCCGCACCGCCGGCGCCTGCAAACAAGGCCGCGCTCACGCGATTGAACCAGCCCTGGCCTTTGCCGCTGCGCAGATAACGTGCAGCGCCGTGCGCGCTGAGGCCGTAGAACACTTTGCACAACAGGTCGAGTACGGTCCAGGTGGCGATCATGATCAGCAGTTGCGGCAGAAAGGCCTGCTCACTGTGGAGAAACTGTGGCAGGAATGCCGCAAAAAACAGGATGTCCTTGGGGTTGCTGGCACCCAGAACGAAGGCCCGCCCAAACAGCGCACGAAAGCGTGGAACCGGCGCGCTATAGGGGACTTCTGCGGCTTTGGCCGGTTGTCGCGATTGCTGCCAGCTCTGCCAGGCGAGGTAGAACAGGTACACCGCGCCGACGATCTTCAAGGCGCTGAACAGTTGTTCGGACGCCAACAGCAAGGCACCCAGGCCCAGGGCCGAGGCGCTCAGCAGAAGAATAGAGGCAGACACCCCACCGAGAAACGCTGGATACGAACGGCGCAGGCCGTAGTTGAGACTGTTGCTGATCATCAGCAGTGACAGTGGCCCCGGGATCAGGATCACCACCAATGCTGCGCCGCTGAACAGTAGCCAGGTTTCAAGGTTCATTCGTTGCTCCTTTATAGAAAGATGAATTTGGCGATGAAGATCGCGCACAGCACCCACAGGCTCACGGAAATTTCGCGGTACTTGCCGGTGCCGGTCTTGAGCGCCACGTACGTGATGAAGCCCAAGGCGATACCGTCAGCCACCGAGAACGTCAGCGGCATCATGATCGCGGTGACAATCGCCGGGATGCTGTCGGTGGCTTCATCCCAATTGATGTGCGCCATGCTCGCCATCATCAGCATTGCCACGTAGATCAGTGCACCTGCGGTGGCGTAGGCCGGGATCATGCCGGCCAGCGGGGCGAAAAACATCGCCGCCACAAACAGCACGCCCACGGTCACCGCGGTGAGCCCGGTACGACCACCGGCCGCGACACCCGCAGCACTTTCCACGTAGCTGGTCACCGGCGGCACGCCGACCATGGCACCAAACACGCTGGAGGCACTGTCGGCTTTCAAGGCGCGGGACAGGTTGTCGATGCGCCCATCGGCGTTCACCAGGCCTGCCCGCTGCGCGACGCCCATCAGTGTACCTGCAGTGTCAAACATGTGTACAAAAAGAAAGGCAAATACCACGCTGATCATGCTGATATTGAATACACCTTTTACATCCATGGCCATCCAGGTCGGTGCCAGGCTCGGTGGGGTAGAGACCATGCCGTTGTAGTGCACCAAGCCCAGCCCCCAGCCTGCGAGGGTGACGGCGATGATGCTGATGAGGATCGCGCCGAACACGCGGTGGTAGCTGAGGATGGCGATCAGCAGGAAGCACACGGCCGCCAGCAGCGGTGCGGGTTCGTGCAGCGAGCCGAGCTTGATCAAGGTCGCCGGGCTGTCGACGATGATGCCGGCGGTTTTCAGGCCGATCACGCCGAGGAACAAACCGACCCCTGCGCCCATCGCATGGCGCAGGCTGACCGGGATGCTGTTGAGCAGCCATTCACGCACCCGCGACAGCGTCAGGCCCATGAACAGCACGCCGGAAATAAACACCGCACCCAGCGCGGTTTCCCAGTGGTAGCCCATGGTGCCGACCACGGTGTAGGTGAAAAACGCGTTCAGGCCCATGCCGGGCGCCAGGCCCACGGGCCAGTTGGCATACAGGCCCATCAGCAGGCAACCCAGTGCGGCGGCGATGCAGGTGGCGACGAACGCCGCGCCGTGATCAATGCCAGCGTCGGCCATGATGTTGGGGTTGACGAAGATGATGTAGGCCATGGTGATGAAGGTGGTGAGGCCGGCGATCAGCTCGGTCTTCACTGTGGTGCCATGCAGGCTGAGTTTGAACAGGCGTTCTAACCAGCTGTTGTTGGGCGGGGCGATGTCCAGCGTCGGGGCTTCGGATTTGCGGCTTTCCACAGCGAGTACTCCTCAAGAGTTTTATTGTTATTTCCAGCGCCGGTCACAGATGTGGGCAACAGCGCTTTGAGGTGTTGGCAAGTTTTGTTGACCAATAGGTCAAGAACTCGCTCGATGTGGATTATGCTTTTGTATACAAATAAAGCAAATAATGTTTTCAGTGCGGCAGATGAATGGCCTCCGTTGACGACCGTTACACATTACGGGGGGCACACAGCGCTTGATTAACCGCCAGCCAGCCGCTGACGGCCTCTTCACCGGCATCACTGAAGGCCCGCTGCAACAACTTCACCTGCTCACGCCGCAGCGATTGCTCCAGGCGCACGCCTTCCTCACTCAATTGCAGCAGGCGTTTGCGCTTGTCGGTCTCGGACGCGACGCTGTCGACCAAGTGCATTTCCTGCAATTGGCGTAGCGGAATGTTCAGCGCCTGCTTGCTCACGCCAAGCAATTCCAGCAACTCCTTGACGCTCAAGGCCGGGTAACGCGCGATAAAAAACACGATGCGCTGGTGTACTCGGCTCAGGCCGCGGCGCTCGAGCATTTCATCGGCCTTGGCGGTAAAGGCCTGGTAGCCGAAGAAGAACGCTTCCATGGCTTCTTGCTGGCTGGCGGGATTTTTAAGGTCAAGCATATTGACGTATCCGTTGAAGTCGTCGTAATTTCGGTCAACCAGTTTGACGTATTTCCCACAGGCTTCGCTAGCGGTGACCTTATGGCCTTCTCTGAACGTGTTACGCGCCTCAAAAGCTCCTTGATCCGTGAAATCCTCGCGGCTGCCCAGCGCCCGGAAGTGATGTCGTTTGCCGGCGGCCTGCCGGCCGAGGCCATGTTGCCGGCGCTGAACTGGGACGATATGCCGTTGAACATCGGCCAATACGGCATGAGCGAAGGCGAACCGCAACTGCGCGAATTGCTCGCCGCCGAGGCGCGCGCCCTGGGTGTGCCGTGCCAGGCCAGCCAGGTGCTGGTGGTCAGTGGTTCCCAGCAAACCCTCGACCTGGCGGCCAAGCTGTACATCGACAAGGGCACGCCGATCCTGCTGGAAGGCCCGACCTACCTGGCCGCGCTGCAAATCTTCCAGCTATTCGGCGCCGACTGCCTCACGGTGCCGTTGGAAGCCGATGGTCCCGACCTGGCGGCCTTGCGTGCCAGGCTTGAGCGCCATCGCCCGGCGTTCATCTACCTGATCCCGACCTTCCAGAACCCTTCGGCCGTGCGTTACAGCGAGGCCAAGCGCGCGGCGGTCGCAGCGATGCTCGATGAGTTTGGTGTGACGCTGATCGAAGACGAGCCTTACCGCGAGCTGACCTTCGACGGCGGCAGCGCCAAACCCATCGCCGGGCGCCTGAAAAAAGCCAGCTGGATCTACACCGGCACCGTGTCCAAGACCCTGTTGCCGGGCCTGCGCGTCGGTTACCTGATCGCCAGCCCGGATCTGTTCCCGCATCTGCTCAAGCTCAAGCAGTCGGCAGACCTGCACACCAATCGTGTGGGCCAATGGCAGGCGATGCAGTGGATCGGCAGTGAAAAATACCAGCAGCATCGGGTGGAACTGCGCAGCTTTTACCGTGAACGCCGCGATGCATTCCAAGTGGCATTGGAACGTCACTTTGCGGACCTGGCCGACTGGCAAGTGCCCCAGGGCGGATTATTCTTCTGGTTGACCTTGAAACAGCCGCTGGATACCCGCACTTTGTTGGCTCCATCGCTCGATCAGGACGTCGCGTTCATGCCCGGTGAACCGTTCTTTTCCGAGCCGGATCAGCACCATGGTTCGCTGCGACTCAATTTCAGTCATATCGACCCGGCCCGCCTGGACGAAGGTCTCAAGCGTTTGGCCGCAGTGGTCCGTCAAGCACAGCACGCGCAAGCGGCATAAGGGGAGCCTCATGTACAAGGTTTATGGCGATTACAAGTCGGGCAACTGCTACAAGATCAAATTGATGCTCAACCTGCTGGGCATCCCGTATCAATGGATCGATGTCGATATCCTCAAGGGCGACACCCAGACCCCTGAGTTCCTGGCCAAGAACCCCAATGGCAAGATCCCGGTGCTGGAGCTGGAAGACGGCACGTGCCTGTGGGAATCCAACGCGATCCTCAACTTCCTGGCCGATGGAAGCGAGTTCCTGCCCAGCGAGCCGCGCCTGCGCACCCAGGTTTTGCAATGGCAGTTCTTCGAGCAGTACAGCCATGAGCCGTACATCGCGGTGGCGCGCTTCATTCAGTTTTACCTGGGGCTGCCGGAAGACCGCCTCGAGGAATACAAGAAGCTGCACAAAGGCGGCTACAAGGCGCTGAAAGTCATGGAGCGCCAGCTGCAACTGACGCCGTACCTGGTGGGCGAGCAGTTCTCCATTGCGGACGTGGCGTTGTATGCCTACACCCACGTGGCCCATGAAGGTGGTTTTGATCTGGACGCTTACCCGGGTGTGCAGGCGTGGCTGGCCCGCGTTGCCAACCACCCCAAACATGTGCCGATGCTGGACTGACCCCACAACCTGTAGGAGCCGGGTTGGGGGGGGGGGGGGGGGGGGGGGGGGGGGGGGGGGGGGGGAGGGGGGGGGGGGGGGGGGGGGGGGGGGGGGGGGGGGGGGGGGGGGGGGGGGGGGGGGGGGGGGGGGGGGGGGGGGGG
>NZ_JBWKPU010000061.1:0-18084 GCF_059418405.1 Pseudomonas sp. GW821-FHT09A09 | reverse complement strand
CTGCGATGGCGGTCAGTCAGTGAAGCATGCGGGGACTGACACACCGCCATCGCAGGCAAGCCAGCTCCCACAGTTTTCAACCGCGCTCAGACTTGAGGATTTCGTAATCACGCAGCTTGTTGGCGATGGTGGTGTGGGAGACCCCCAGGCGCTTGCCCAGCTGTCGGCTGCTGGGATGTTCAGCATACAAACTTTCCAGAACAGCCTTCTCGAACCGCCCGACAATCTCTTCCAGACCACCCTCAAGCGAGAAATCGCCAAGCGGCTGACGCACGCCATAATCCGGCAAGCGAATATGCTCGGCCTTGACCGTGCCTCCGTCACACAGCGACACCGCCTGGAACAGCACGTTTTCCAGCTGCCGCACATTACCCGGCCAGTGGTAATGACTCAGACGCTCCATCGCCGTCGGGGCCAGCTTGGGCAACGGGCAGCCGATCTGGCGGCTGGCCTGATCGAGGAAGTGCTCAACCAGCGGCGCCAGGCCATCAAGGCATTCGCGCAGCGGCGGGATATGCAGCGACAGCACGTTCAGACGGTGATACAGGTCCTGGCGAAACTCACCGCGAGCGCATAGCTCAGACAAATCCATCTGAGTCGCACAAATCACCCGCACATCCAGGTACACCTCTTCATCACTGCCGACGCGGCGGAAGCAACCGTCCTGCAGAAAGCGCAGCAACTTCACCTGCAAACGCGCACTCATTTCGCCGACGCCATCGAGAAACAGCGTACCGCCTGCCGTCAGCTCCAGCAGCCCGAGCTTGCCTTCGGCCCGGGCACCTTCAAATGCACCCGGGCCATAGCCGAACAATTCGGTCTCGGCCATCGACTCCGGCAGGCCCGCGCAGTTGAGCGCCATCAGCGGCGACTGCCCACGCGGACTGGCCAGGTGACACGCCCGCGCCAACAGT
This sequence comes from Pseudomonas sp. GW821-FHT09A09, assembly GCF_059418405.1. NCBI lineage: Bacteria > Pseudomonadati > Pseudomonadota > Gammaproteobacteria > Pseudomonadales > Pseudomonadaceae > Pseudomonas > Pseudomonas sp. GW821-FHT09A09. The sequence goes on along the minus strand of NZ_JBWKPU010000061.1, from coordinate 17,170 downwards.
TCCTTGCCGGTGCCGGTTTCGCCTTCTATTAATAGCGGCGCATCCAGCGGTGCCATGCGCCGCGCTTCACGCACCACCGCCGCCATGACCTTGGAGCTCTGGAAAATACTGTCGAAGCCGCGCAGCTCCTGCTTGCGCACATTGTAGATACGTTCCCCCACGCGGTCGGCACGGTGCAGGGTCAGCACGGCGCCGGCCATGGCCTCGCTGTCGTCATGCTCCGAAGATTGCAGCGGCGCGATGTCCGCCAGGAATACGTCGCCCTTGACCTTGACCCGCAGGCCGTTGATCCGCGATTTACTGGCACGTACCAGCTCGGGCAAGTCGAAATCCTCGGCGTAGCGCGACAACGGAATGCCCGGCACCTCGTCGACACGCACACCGAGCAACTGTGCTGCCGCACGGTTGGCAGCGACGATGGAACCACCCATGTCGATGGACAGCACCGGAAACTCCAGGGCGCCGAGCAACGCATTGAGCTCCATGTGCCGCCGCTCGCTGGGCATCAGCCCTACCCGCTTGACGCCAAACACCCCGGCAATCGCCTCGAATTGCGGGCGCAACGCCTGGAACTGCATGTTCACCAGGTTCGGGCAGAACAGGTAGATGGCATTGCCGTGTTCGCCACCGACCTCCCCCTTGGCGACGTTGACGCCGTACTCCACCAACAGGTTGAGGATGTCCCGCAGGATGCCGATGCGGTTCTGGCAGTGCACTTTGATACGCATGAAAAGGCCCGAAAAGTGGGAAGGCGCCGCGTCTTTTTGCCGCTGGGCGCAGATAGTCGTCAAGATTATGTGACAGCTTGTGTGCTTTTCCCAGCCCAATCCAACGACGAGCGCCACAAACGTAACGAAAACTTTACGAATATCGGTAACTTTTCCTACGGACACACGCGGCAGGTAGATGGAATCTCTCCCACCAAGGGGTATCAATACGCTCATAGCAGGACATAACAAGAACGAATGCCTAGCAGGAGAGCCGTATGAAGCAGACGCAGTACGTGGCCCGCGAGCCCGATGCGCAAGGTTTTATCCACTACCCGCCGGAAGAACATGCGGTGTGGAACACCCTGATCACTCGCCAGTTGAAAGTGATCGAGGGACGCGCCTGCCAGGAATACCTGGACGGCATCGACAAGCTGGGCCTGCCCCTGGATCGCATCCCGCAACTGGGTGAAATCAACCAAGTGCTGGCCGAGACCACCGGCTGGCAAGTGGCCCGCGTGCCGGCGCTGATCCCCTTCCAGACCTTCTTCGAATTGCTCGCCAGCAAGCAGTTTCCGGTGGCGACCTTTATTCGCACTCGCGAGGAATTGGACTACCTGCAAGAGCCGGACATTTTCCACGAGATCTTTGGCCACTGCCCGCTGCTGACCAACCCCTGGTTCGCCGAATTCACCCACACCTACGGCAAGCTCGGCTTGGCGGCGACCAAGGAGCAACGGGTGTACCTGGCGCGCCTGTACTGGATGACCATCGAATTTGGCCTGGTGGACACGCCCCAGGGCCGGCGCATCTATGGGGGCGGCATCCTGTCGTCGCCCAAGGAGACGGTGTACAGCCTGTCGTCCGAGCCCGAGCACCAATCCTTCGACCCGCTGGAGGCGATGCGCACGCCGTATCGCATCGACATCCTGCAGCCCCTGTACTTTGTCCTGCCTGAACTCAAGCGCCTGTTCGACGTGGCGCAGGAAGACATCATGGGCATGGTGGAACGCGGCATGCATCTGGGTTTGCACGCACCAAAATTCCCGCCCAAACCCAAAGCTGCGTGAACCTTACGTTTTGCGGCCAGGTGAGTCTGTTCCCTGGCCGCGCGTTGCTTTAGGGTGACGCTACTGATCTTCATACATTCGAATTCAGGACACCTACATGACCACCTTGAACCAAGCCCACTGCGAAGCCTGCCGCGCCGACGCCCCACAAGTCAGCGATGAAGAGTTGCCGGTACTGATCAAGCAGATCCCCGACTGGAACATCGAAGTACGCGATGGCGTGATGCAGCTGGAAAAGGTTTTCCTGTTCAAGAACTTCAAGTTCGCCCTGGCCTTCACCAATGCCATGGGTGAGATCTCCGAAGCCGAAGGCCATCACCCAGGCCTGCTCACCGAATGGGGCAAGGTCACCGTGACCTGGTGGAGCCACTCCATCAAGGGCCTGCACCGCAACGACTTCATCATGGCCGCGCGCACCGACGACGTGGCCAAGGACGCCGAGGGCCGCAAGTAATGCATTTCGATGCCATTGGCCGTGTACCCGGCGACCCGATCCTCGGTTTGATGGACCTGTATGCCCAGGACAACAACCCGAACAAGTTCGACCTGGGCGTGGGCGTCTACAAGGACGACCAGGGCCTGACGCCTATCCCCCGCTCGGTGAAGCTCGCCGAGCAGCGCCTGGTGGACACGCAAACCACCAAGACCTACATCGGCGGCCACGGCAACGCGGCCTTCGGCTCGCTGATCAGCCAACTGGTACTGGGCGCCGATTCGCCGTTGATCCGCGACCGCCGTGCCGGTGCCAGCCAGACCCCGGGCGGTACCGGCGCCCTGCGCCTGAGTGCCGACTTCATCGCCCAGCACCTGCCGGGCCGTGGCGTGTGGTTGAGCAACCCAACGTGGCCGATCCACGAAACCATCTTTGCCAAAGCCGGGCTCAAGGTCAGTCATTACCCCTACGTGGGCACTGACAACCGCCTGGATGTGCAGGCGATGCTGGCCACGCTGTCCAAGGTGCCAGAGGGCGACGTGGTGCTGCTGCACGCCTGCTGCCATAACCCGACCGGTTTCGACTTGTCCCAGGACGACTGGCGCCAAGTGCTGCAGATCGTGCGCGAGCGCCGGCTGCTGCCGCTGATCGATTTTGCCTACCAGGGCTTTGGCGACGGCCTGGAGCATGATGCTTGGGCGGTGCGTTTGTTCGCGGCTGAACTGCCGGAAGTGCTGGTCACCAGTTCGTGCTCGAAAAACTTTGGCCTGTACAGCGACCGCGTCGGTGCCTTGATCGTGTGTGCGGCGGATGCCGAGAAACTGACGGATGTGCGCAGCCAACTGGCAAACATCGCGCGCAACCTGTGGTCGACGCCGCCGGACCATGGCGCGGCTGTGGTCGCGACCATCCTCGGCGATGCCGAGCTCAAGGCGTTGTGGAGTGGTGAAGTCGAAGCCATGCGTTCGCGGATCGCGCAGTTGCGTTCCGGGCTGGTAGAGGCGTTGGCGCCACACGGGCTGGCCGAGCAGTTCGCACACATTGGTGCGCAACGCGGAATGTTTTCCTATACCGGTCTGAGTGCCGAACAGGTCAAGCAACTGCGTGAAAAGCACAGCGTGTACATGGTGAGTTCGGGCCGGGCCAACGTGGCAGGGGCTGATGCCACGCGGCTGGCGTTGCTGGCCGAGGCCATTGCTGACGTCTGCAACTGACGAAACTCAATCTAAATGTGGGAGCTGGCTTGCCTGCGATAGCGGTGTTTCAGTCGACATCTCTGTTGGATGTGACACCGTTATCGCAGGCAAGCCAGCTCCCGCATTTTTGTCCGTGTGAATCCTTCAGCCTGTGACCATCTCGGCTTTGAGCTGCGCCTCTTTCGCCTGGGCATCCGCCAATCGATACAACTCGATACTGCCATCCCAGTGTTCGATCAACGCCGTGCACGACTCCACCCAATCCCCGCAATTGAGGTAATCCACCTCGCCCACCTTGCGAATCTCTGCATGGTGGATATGCCCGCACACCACGCCATGCAGCTCACGCTTGGTCACTTCGTGGGCGATGGCTTCTTCGAAGTCGCTGATGAAACTCACCGCTGTCTTGACCTTGTGCTTGAGGTAAGCCGACAGCGACCAGTAACCGTAGCCATAGCGAGCGCGCCAGTGATTGAGCCAGCGATTGAGCGTGAGGGTGAACTCGTAGGCCGAGTCGCCGAGGAACGCGAGCCAACGGTGGTAGCGCGTGATGACATCGAACTGATCACCGTGGATCACCAACAGATGCCGACCATCGGCAGTCACGTGCACCGCTTCGTCCACCAACTGGATATTGCCCAGGATCAGCTTGGAATAGCGGCGCAGGAATTCGTCATGGTTGCCGGTGACGTAGATCACTTCGGTGCCGCGCTTGGCCATGGTCAGCAGGCGGCGGATCACGTTGGTGTGGGCCTGGGGCCAATACATGCCGCCGCGCATTTTCCAGCCATCGATGATGTCGCCCACCAAGTACACCTTGTCGGCGTGGTAGCCCTTGAGGAAATGCGACAAATGTTCGGCCTGGCAATCCCGGGTGCCCAGGTGCACGTCGGAAATCCACAGGGTACGAACCCGTTGTTTGCGGCTGGGCTTGGCGAACTCGGCACTGGTCATGGGCATCCCTCGACGGTGTTTTCGCGAGCTTGCGCCACGGCGATTAATAGCCCATGACAACTGTGCGTCAGTCTGATGACAGCGCCCGGCGCCCGCGAAGCGTTGTAGACTGCGCAGATGCTGCCCAGGAGACCGTGATGGGACCGACGCTCACACTACGCCACTACATCGAAGCCCCCCTCGCCCACAGCCATGACCATGCGCAGTTGGTGTTCGGCTTGTCCGGCCACCTGGACCTGGAAGTGGACGGCCGGGGCAGCCAGGTGCACGAAAGCAGCGTGATGGTGCTGCCCTTCTCCGCTCACCATGCCTGCGGCAGCCGCGATGGCAGCCGTTGCCTGGTGCTGGATGTGCCCACCGAACACTGGGTGTTGCAATCGCTGGGTGACCACGCCGATGCCAGCCGCCGCCTGCTCGACGAACCCGCACGCCTGACCCTCGACACCCGGCAGAGCCAACTGGTGCAATGGCTGGCCCACAGCCCGGTTGATGACCCGTTGATTGTCCAGCAAGGTGCGGTGCTGCTGCTCGCCAGCCTCAATCACCCTCTGGCCCAGCCGGCGCCGGGCAGGCGCTTGCCCTATGCCGCGTTCAACGCCCACATCGAACGGCATGTCGCGCACCCGCTGCAAGTGGCTGACCTGGCGCGCATCGCCGACCTGTCGGTCGCACGCCTGCACGCGCGGTTTATCGTCGAATGCGGGCAGACGCCGATGGACTATATCCGCAGCCGTCGCCTGCAGATGGCCTTGAAGCTGCTGCGCGAGACGGCGTTGCCCATCGGCGAAGTCGCCGACCGCGTCGGGTACAGCTCACAGAGTGCGTTCGCAGCGGCGATGCTGCGGGAGTTCGGCGCATCACCGGGGGCGTTGCGCCGCTCACTGTAGGAAGAGTCTCGCGACAATCGGCGCGAGCCGGACGACAGACACGCCCGTTTGCAACCCTCTACACTGCGCTTCGATAAACCCGTTGGTTCAAGGATCGCAATGACTCCCCGCTCAGCCCTCGGCGCCCTGCACATCGGCGCTTTGATGTTTGGCCTCACCGGCGTGTTCGGCAAGCTGGCAGCCGCCTCGCCCGCCATCATCGTGTTTGGCCGCGCCGCTTTCGCCGTGCTGGCCCTCGCGGTGTTCGCGCGCTTTGCCAGCAACACCACCTGGAAAACCCTCGAACTGCGCGACTGGCGCCGGCTGTTCATCAGCGGCGTGCTGCTCGCTGCGCACTGGGTGACCTTCTTCATTGCGGTCAAAGTGGCCGGCGTGGCCGTGGCGACCCTGGGGTTTACCGCGTTCCCGGCCTTTACGGTGATCCTTGAAGGGCTGATCTTCCGCGAGCGTATCCGCGCCAATGAAGTGGTGCTGGTGGCATTGGTCAGTGTCGGCCTCGTCTTGGTAACCCCCGACTTCAACCTCGCCAGCGAAGCCACCGGCGGCTTGCTGTGGGGCATCGCGTCGGGGCTGCTGTTTTCGCTGTTGTCCCTGAACAACCGTGCCAGCTCCGGGCGCATCCCGGCCGTGCAGGCGGCGCTGTGCCAGAACGTCGTGGTTGCGGCATGCCTGCTGCCGGTGGCGGCGCCTGGTTTGGCCGATGTGCGTGCCATTGACTGGCTGTGGATTGGCCTGCTCGGCGTGTTCTGCACGGGCCTGGCCCACAGCCTGTTCGTGGCCAGCCTGGCGGTGATCAAGGCGCGCACCGCGTCGGTGGTGTTTGCCATGGAGCCGCTCTACGGCATCACCGTGGCCTGGCTACTGTTTGCCGAAACTCCGACCTTGCGCATGTTGCTGGGCGGCGCCTTGATCATCGTCGCCATCGTGCTGTCCGGCCTGATGGGCAGCGCCAGCCAGGCCAAACAGCCCGCAGCGGCGGCCTGATCTATACTTCGCGCATCCGCAACAGTCTGTCGTCGTTCAACGGATAAGGCCCCTCGACGACAGCCCTGCCCTTTGAAGTTGCTGCAAGCGAGTGGTCACTCCCATAACGCTATGCAGGGGTTTCATCATGGAAATGCTCATCAGCTTGCTGGTTCAAATCATCAGCGGTGCCGTCGGCGGGAACGTCGCCGGCATGACCAAGCAGAGCCTGGGGACCGGGCTCAATACGCTGCTCGGCGGTATTGGCGGCCTGGTCCTGGGCCAGGTTGTCTCGCAGTTCACCGGAACATCCGGCGGTGAAGCACTGGATGTGGCGGCAGTCGGCAGCAATATCGTGGGCGGCGGCGTAGGTGGCCTGGTGCTCACCTGGGTCGTCGGGTTTATCAAACAAAAGCTGGCGGCCAAATAGCCGTATCGGTCACCGCTGCTCTGTGGCGGTGACCGTCATTGCGTACGATCGTTGTGGCCCAGGTCGCGCGCTGGGTCGATCTGGTCGCGCACACGTTGCTTGAGCACCTTGGCTTCCGGAAAGCCGCCATCGGCCTTGCGCTCCCAGATCTGCACGCCATCGCAGGTGATGCGAAACGCCCCGCCGGTGGCCGGCTCCAGTGCCACGCGCCCCAGGTCGTCGCAGAACGTACTCAACAGCTCCTGGGCCAACCACGCGGCACGCAGCAACCACTGGCACTGGGTGCAATAGGTAATGACGATCTCGGGTTTGTTCGTGGACATAATTTGAGAGGTTCCTGGCGTAACGGGCTCGGAGGATCGAGTGGCTATAATACCGGCCTTTACCGCCCTGCCTCGAGACTGATGATGCGCCGCCTGCTGTCCTGCCTGCTCCTGTGCCTTGTCCCCCTGCTTGCCGACGCCGTCGAGCCTCCACGGCCCAAAGTCGGCCTGGTGCTTTCCGGCGGCGCCGCCCGTGGTCTGGCCCATATCGGCGTGCTCAAGGCCCTGGAAGAACAAGGCATCCACATCGACGCCATCGCCGGCACCAGCATGGGCGCGGTGATCGGCGGGCTGTATGCCTCGGGCTACAAAATCGATGAACTGGAAAAGCTGGCACTGAGTATCGACTGGCAACAGGCCCTGTCCGATGCACCGCCCCGGGAAGACGTGCCGTTTCGACGCAAGCAGGATGACCGGGACTTCCTGGTCAAACAGAAACTCAGCTTCCGCGATGACGGCAGCCTTGGCCTGCCACTGGGCGTGATCCAGGGCCAGAACCTCGCGCTGCTGCTGGAAAGCATGTTCGCCCACAACAGCAACACGCGTAATTTCGACAAGTTGCCGATCCCGTTCCGCGCCGTGGCGACCGACATCACCACCGGCGAGAAAGTGGTATTCAGCAAGGGGCACCTGCCCCAGGTGATCCGCGCCAGCATGTCGATTCCTGCGGTCTTCGCGCCTGTAGAAATCGACGGCCGGCTGCTGGTAGACGGTGGCATGACCGACAACATCCCGCTGGACGTGGCGCGGGAGATGGGCGTGGATATTGCCATCGTGGTCGACATCGGCACCCCGCTGCGCTCGCGCAAGCAACTGGCCACGGTGGTCGATGTACTCAACCAGTCCATCACCCTGATGACCCGGCGCAATTCCGAAGAACAGCTCAAGGCCCTGCACCCCAAGGACGTGCTGATCCAGCCTCCCCTGGCCGCCTACGGCGTGACGGATTTCGGCCGCGCCAAAGACATGATCGACGCCGGCTACCGCGCCACCCGCGCACTCGATGTGCGCCTGGCCCATTTACGCCCCACTGAGCCTGTGGACCCACAATTGGTGGCTGCCCGCACACCAGGGGAACGCACCCCGGTGATCACCGCGATCAAGGTGGAGAACGATTCGAAAGTCAGCGAAGACGTGATCCGCTACTACATCCGCCAACCCCTGGGTGAGCCGCTGAACCTGGGGCGCCTGCAGACCGACATGGGCACCCTGTACGGCCTGGATTACTTCGAGCAGGTGCAATACCGCGTGGTGAAGAAGGGCCAGGACAACACCCTGGTGATCAGCGCGCGCGGCAAACGCGCCGGCACCGACTACCTGCGCCTGGGCCTGAACCTGTCGGATGACATGCGCGGCGACAGCGCCTTCAACCTCGGCGCCAGCTACCGCATCAACGGCATCAACCGCCTTGGCGCGGAATGGCTGACGCGGGTGCAGATCGGTGATCGCCAAGAGCTGTACAGCGAGTTCTATCAGCCGATGGACACCGGCTCACGCTACTTCGTCGCGCCCTATATCAGTGCCCAGGCGCAGAACGTTGAACTGATTCTGGACAACGACCCGATCTCCGAATACCGCCTGGAACGCTACGGTTTCGGGCTAAATGTGGGGCGCCAGATCGGCAACAGCGGCGAGATTCGCTTTGGCGTTGGCGAAGCCTGGGGCAAGGCGGATGTGCGCATCGGCGACCGCGACTCGCCGAGCGTGAGCTTCAGCGAAGGCTTCTACGAACTGAAGTACTCCTTCGACTCCCTGGACAATGTGTATTTCCCCCATGCCGGTGAGGATATCGGCCTGGCCTACCGGGAATTCGAACCGGGGCTGGGTTCGGACCAACGCTACCGCCAGTGGGAGTTCAAGCTGGAAAAGGCCATGAGCAACGGCCCGGACACCCTGGTACTGGGCGGGCGCTACGGGCGCACAGTGGATAAGTCTGACGTGGTGATTTCCAGCTTCCTGCTCGGCGGGGCGCGGCAGTTGTCGGGCTTTCGCGAGGACGCGATCTCGGGCCAGAACATCAGCCTGATGCGGGCGGTGTACTACCGTCGCCTCACGCCGCGCTCCTATTTGCCGCTGGACTTCCCGCTGTACCTGGGGGCATCGCTGGAACGGGGTCGGGCGTGGAACAACGACAATGAATTTGATAGCGGGTATATCAACGCCGCGAGTATTTTCCTGGGGTTCGATACGCCGTTGGGGCCGCTGAACTTCAGCTATGGCTTCAATGATGACAACCAGCAGGCGGTGTACCTGAACCTGGGCCAGACGTTCTAGAACGCCGAGTACAAGACCCAATGTGGGAGCAACTGTCTTGATGGTTTTCAAAAAAACATCATCAAGACAGCCATAAAAACTCCCACAGTTGACCGAGTACACCTGCTGATCTGTCCTCACTGTAGGAGCCGGCTTGCCGGCGATAGCGATCCATCAGTGAACAGCGTTGCAGCTGACCCACCGCCATCGCTGGCAAGCCAGCTCCTACAGGTTGATCTTTGGCGTGCTTGGGGTCAGGACTTTTCCAGGTTCGCCAGGATGTGCCCATGCACGCGCATGCACACGCTCAAGTCGGCTTCGTCTACGCCCACAAACAGCTCATGGCGCAGGGCCGTGGCGATGGTTTCAATCTGCTCAATCAACGGACGGGCTGTGTCACACAGCAAGATGCGCTTGGCACGGCGGTCTTCCACCACGGCCTGGCGTTGCACCAGGCCTTGGCCTTCCAGGCTGTCGAGCAGCCGCGCCAGCGTCGGCCCTTCTACACCGACACTCTGTGCCAGTTCGCGCTGGGTGGGCGCCTCTTCGAAACGGGCCAGGTGCAACAGCACCAGCCAACGCGCCTGGGACAAGCCCAGCCCCGCCAAACGGCGGTCCAGTTCGGCGCGCCAACCTCGGGACATTTGCGCCAACTGCATGCCAAAGCGGTGTTGATCGGTTAACGGCATAAAAAACTCATGGTTTAGACTGAAAATAAAGTGTGGCTAATTATTAGTCAGCTAAGCATGAGCCATGCCAGTAGGCAAGAGTTGCTATGTACTGATTCGTTACATTGTCGTAATTGGCGCACTAAATTTCGAATTCAGACTGCAAAGCCGCCCTTACACAGTACAAAACGCCCTCAGGAACACGACCGGTGAACAGTGGTGCAATCTCGGCAACCGGTGGCAATTCGCCTTCTCCGTCAAGGAAAGCGTCCTGGATTTCACCGAGCAAATCCTCCGGCAAATCAAGGGCCTGTTCCAGGGAGAGCTGCTGCTTGCCGATGGATTCGGCCAACAGGGTGTAGACGTTTTTTTCCGAGCATTGCAGCTGGCCGGCGATCTGGATCGGGGTCATGCCAGCGCGCGCCAGGCTGATCAACTCGTGGCGGATATCGGCGACTTCCTTCGGTGCTTCGGCCCGGCCGCCGAGCACTTCCAGGAACGCCTGGCCATAGCGCTCCAGTTTGCGTGCACCCACGCCGCTGACCCGGGCCATCTCGGCCATGGTGGTGGGCTGTTCGCGCAGCATTTCGAGCAAGGTGGAGTCCGGGAAAATAACGTAGGGCGGCACGCTGTGTTCCTGTGCCAGTTTGCGCCGCAGGGTACGCAAAGCCTCCCACTGTTCGCGCTCTTCGCCTCGTACCAACTGGCTGGCCTGGCTGGTGCTGCTCTTGACGGTGGTTTGCGGCTTGAGGTCGCGGCGCAGTTCAAGACTCACTTCGCCCTTGAGCAACGGTCGGCAACTATCGTTCAAGCGCAGCCCGCCATAACCTTCGATGTCAATGTCGACCAGATTGCGTGCAACCATCTGCCGGAACAACGAACGCCACTCCCCTTCCGCACGGGCTTTGCCAATGCCATAGACCGAGAGTTTTTCGTGGCCAAAACTGCGAACTTTTTCGTTGTCCTTGCCCAGCAACACATCCACCAGATGGCCCACCCCATAGCGTTGGCCGGTGCGGTGAATGGTCGACAACGCCTGGCGCGCCGGCTCCGTCGCGTCCCAGGTCTGCACGCCATCGGTGCAGTTGTCGCAATGGCCGCAAGGTTCGGGCATGTCTTCGTCGAAATACGCCAACAACGTCTGGCGGCGGCAACGGGTCTCTTCACACAACGACAGCATGGCATCGAGCTTGTGCTGCTCCAGGCGCTTGTGGCGCTCGTCGCCTTCGGAGTTCTGCAGCATCTGCTTGAGCATCACCACGTCCTGCAGGCCGTAGACCATCCAGGCATCCGCCGGCAGGCCGTCACGGCCGGCACGACCGGTTTCCTGGTAGTAGGCCTCAAGGGACTTGGGCAGGTCCATATGGGCCACGAAGCGCACGTTGGACTTGTCGATCCCCATGCCGAACGCAATGGTGGCAACCATGATCAGGCCTTCCTCATTGAGGAAACGCTTCTGATGGTAGGCCCGCAGGTCATTCGGCAAACCTGCGTGATACGGCAACGCCGGGTAGCCCTGCTCGCAGAGGAAGGCCGCCACTTCATCGACCTTTTTGCGCGACAGGCAATAGACGATGCCCGCATCGCTGCGCCGCTCGGACAGGAACGCCAGCAACTGCTTGCGTGGCTGCTCCTTGGGCACAATGCGGTAAAAGATGTTCGGCCGGTCGAAGCTCGACAGGAACCGCTCGGCATTCTGCAAATGCAGGCGCTCGACGATTTCTTCGCGGGTACGCTTGTCGGCGGTAGCGGTCAGGGCAATACGCGGCACATCAGGAAACAGCTCCGCCAATTGCCCGAGTTGCAGGTACTCGCGACGGAAGTCATGGCCCCATTGCGAAACACAGTGGGCTTCATCGATGGCGAACAGGGCGATTTCCAGGCTCTGCAGGAACGCCAGCATGCGTGGCTGCACAAGGCGCTCGGGGGCCAGGTACAACATCTTCACTTCGCCACGCTTGATCCGTGCGGCCAGGTCGCGCTGTTGCTCCGGGCTGAGGGTGGAGTTCAAGGAGGCTGCCGCAACACCAAGCTCTTCAAGGGTGGCCACCTGGTCGTCCATCAACGCGATCAGTGGCGACACCACCACGGCCAGGCCGTTGCGCAACAGGGCCGGCACCTGGAAGCACAAGGACTTGCCGCCACCGGTAGGCATCAGTACCAGGGCATCGCCGCCACTGGCCACGCGCTCAATGATCGCACCCTGGCGGCCACGAAAACTGTCGTAGCCGAAGATGTCCTTGAGGACGCGTTGAGCCTGCTCGAGCATGTAAAACTCCAAAATGGTGCCGAAATCCCACTGTACAGGCTGGCCGAGAAAACGCGCTTTCACGGGAAATAATCCGTAAGCGAAGTTTTCCCGGTTTGGCGCGTGGCCTGCCGGGGCATCACAAAACGCGGCAGTATACCCGAGCGACACCCGGCAAAGGGCGCCGCTGACGAATAGCGACCCCTCTCTAAAACCTGGCAAATATGCAGTGCGGCTGGCCTGGACGCTCAAGAAAGCCTAGAATTCAGCATCGTTTATTCCCAAGGTAGTCCTTCAATGTCCTTCGCTGAGCAACTAACCCGCCTGCAAGCCTTCCTCGACGCCGATGAGCTGCATGACGAGGCGCTGGACTACGTGGCCGCCCACGGCTACCTGACCGCCCTGTCGATCTGCTCCGAAATCGTGCCCGACCGTGAATGGATCGACGCGCTGTTCGCCGAAGAACCACACTACACCGACGCCGCCCAGCGTGAAGAAATTGAATCCACCCTGCTCGCCCTCAAGGCCCACATCGGTCGCCAGCTGGCTTCCGACGAGGAATTCGAGCTGCCATGCGAGCTGGACCTGGGTGATGAGCCGGATGATTCCGACCTGCGCGGCTGGTGCATCGGCTTCATGGAAGGTGTGTTCCTGCGCGAGGCCGCCTGGTTCGAAACCGCCGAGGAAGAAGTCAGCGAAATGCTGCTGCCGATCATGGTCGGCTCGGGCTTGTTCGACGACCAGCCGGAGTTCTCCGACATCGCCGCCGACGCCAACCTGATGGACGACATGATCGTTCAGATCCCGGAAGCGCTGACCGCCCTGTACCTGCTGTGCAACGCTCCTGACGAAAAACCGGCGATCCTCAAGCCTCGTCACCACTGAGTCAATTGCCCGTGACACCCATGGGCAACCGTCCTCTGCTCCTGCGTTACGCCCTGCTGGCCATTGGCTGGCTGAGCGTGGCGCTTGGGGTGATCGGCATTTTCCTGCCGGTATTGCCGACCACGCCCTTCCTGCTGCTTGCTGCCGCCTGCTTCGCCCGAAGCTCTCCGCGCTTCTACCATTGGCTGGTGGAACACCCGCGCCTGGGGCCGTGGATCCGTGATTACCTGGACGGCAACGGCATCCCCCTCAAAGGCAAGGTCTACGCCATCGGCTTGATGTGGCTGAGCATCGGCCTATCCTGCTATCTGGTGCCACTCCCCTGGGCCCGCGGCTTCATGCTGACCAGTGCGGTGCTGGTGACCATCTACATCCTGCGCCAGAAAACCCTGCCACCCCGCCAACGGTAGACACCGGCTTGTGTGGGAGCTGGCTTGCCTGCGATAGCATCACCGCGGTGTAACTGCGACACCGTGCTGATGCCATCGCGGGCAAGCCCGGCTCCCACACAAGCCCTGCACACGACCTTGGTCGACACTGACTAACCCCAAGCATCATGCGAGACTGTGCAACCGGGCCTGGAATGCCTGGGTGTTTTTATGCTCGGAGTTACCATGACGCTGTCCAGCGGGCTGATCGCCGCCGTTGCCCTGGCCTATATGGCCATTATGTTTGCCATCGCCTTCTACGGTGACCGCCGCCGTGCGCCGCTGCCACCGCGTATGCGTGCCTGGGTGTACAGCCTGTCGTTGGCGGTCTACTGCACCAGCTGGACCTTCTTCGGCGCCGTAGGCCAGGCCGCCGAACAGCTGTGGGCATTTTTACCGATCTACCTCGGACCCGTGCTGTTACTGGTGTTGGCACCCTGGGTGCTGCAGAAGATGATTCTGATCAGCAAGCAGGAAAACATCACCTCCATCGCCGACTTTATCGCCGCGCGCTACGGCAAGTCCCAGTCCCTGGCCGTGGTGGTGGCGCTGATCTGCCTGGTCGGCGTGCTTCCGTATATCGCCCTGCAGCTCAAAGGCATCGTACTGGGCGTGAACCTGCTGATCGGCTCCGGCCCCGACACCACCGGCACCCGCGCCCAGGACACCGCGCTGATCGTGTCGCTGGTGCTGGCGCTGTTCACCATTGTGTTCGGTACGCGCAACCTTGACGCCACGGAACACCACCGCGGCATGGTGCTGGCCATCGCGTTTGAATCCCTGGTCAAGCTGTTCGCGTTTCTCGCCGTCGGCGCGTTTGTGACCTACGGCCTCTATGACGGTTTCGGCGATCTGTTCAGCCAGGCCATGCTCGCACCTCGGCTGGAGGAATACTGGAAAGAGACCATCAACTGGCCCTCGATGGTGGTACAGACCGGCGTGGCGATGATGGCGATCATCTGCCTGCCCCGGCAGTTCCATGTGACGGTGGTCGAGAACATCGACCCACAGGACCTGCGCCTGGCCAAGTGGGTGTTCCCGGCGTACCTGATCCTCGCCGCACTCTTTGTGATCCCCATCGCCCTCGGCGGCAAGATGATGCTGCCGGGCTCGGTACTGCCGGACTCCTACGTGATCAGCCTGCCCATGGCCGAAGCGCACCCGGCACTCGCGGTGCTGGCGTTTATCGGCGGCGCCTCGGCGGCCACCGGCATGGTGATCGTGGCAAGCATCGCCTTGTCCACCATGGTGTCCAACGACATGCTGCTGCCGTGGCTGCTGCGCCGCTCCAGCGCCGAGCGGCCGTTCGAGGTGTTCCGCCACTGGATGCTGTCGGTACGCCGGGTCAGCATCGTGATCATCCTGCTGCTGGCCTATGTGAGTTACCGCCTGCTCGGTTCCACGGCAAGCCTGGCAACCATCGGCCAGATCGCCTTTGCCGCCGTGACCCAACTGGCGCCGGCGATGCTGGGCGCGCTGTACTGGAAGCAGGCCAACCGACGCGGCGTGTTTGCCGGGCTGGCTGCGGGAACATTCCTGTGGTTCTACACATTGGTCCTACCGGTGACGGCGAAAAGCCTGGGGTGGTCTCTGAGCCTTTTCCCAGGGCTGACGTGGATGCATTCACACCCGCTGGGGTTGTCCGTCACCTCACTGACCCTCGGCACGGTGTTCTCCCTGGCAGGCAACTTCACACTGTTCGTATGGGTGTCGATGCTGTCACGCACACGGGTGTCCGAACACTGGCAGGCCGGGCGCTTCATCGGCCAGGAAATCAGCCAGCGTGCCAGTGCCCGCTCGATGCTGTCGGTGCAAATCAGCGACCTGCTCAGTCTGGCTGCACGGTTCGTTGGCGAGGAGCGCGCCCAACAGAGCTTTATCCGGTTCGCCTATCGCCAGGGCAAAGGTTTCAACCCCAACCAGAATGCCGATAACGATTGGATCGCCCACACCGAACGCTTATTGGCAGGTGTGCTCGGTGCGTCCTCGACCCGCGCAGTGGTGAAAGCCGCCATTGAAGGGCGGGAAATGCAGCTCGAAGACGTAGTACGCATTGCCGACGAAGCGTCGGAAGTACTGCAGTTCAATCGGGCATTGCTGCAAGGCGCCATCGAGAACATCACCCAAGGCATCAGCGTGGTCGACCAGTCGCTCAAGCTGGTGGCATGGAACCGACGTTACCTGGAGCTGTTCAACTACCCCGAAGGCCTGATCAGCGTCGGCCGGCCGATTGCCGACATCATTCGCTACAACGCCGAACGTGGCCTGTGCGGGCCGGGCGAAGCCGAAGTGCATGTGGCGCGGCGCCTGCACTGGATGCGCCAGGGCCGTGCGCATACTTCCGAGCGTCTGTTTCCCAATGGCCGGGTGATCGAGCTGATTGGTAACCCGATGCCGGGCGGCGGTTTTGTCATGAGCTTCACCGACATCACCGCGTTCCGCGAAGCTGAGCAGGCACTCACCGAGGCCAACGAAGGCCTCGAGCAACGGGTGACCGAGCGCACGCACGAGCTATCGCAGCTCAATGTGGCACTCACTGACGCCAAGGGCGTGGCCGAGTCCGCCAGCCAATCCAAGACCCGTTTTCTGGCGGCCGTCAGCCACGACTTGATGCAGCCGCTGAACGCGGCCCGGTTGTTCTCCGCCGCCCTCTCCCACCAGAACGACGGAATGTCCAGCGAAGCCCGGCAACTGGTGCAGCATCTGGACAGCTCGTTGCGCTCGGCCGAAGACTTGATCAGCGACCTGCTGGACATCTCGCGCCTGGAGAACGGCAAGATCAATCCGCAACGCCAGCCCTTTGTGCTCAATGAGCTGTTCGACACCCTGGGCGCAGAGTTCAAGGCGCTGGCCCAAGAGCAAGGCTTGCGCTTCCGCCTGCGTGGCAGCCGCTTGCGGGTGGACAGTGACATCAAGTTGTTGCGTCGGATTCTGCAGAATTTTCTCACCAACGCCTTCCGCTATGCCGACGGCCCAGTGTTACTCGGCGTACGTCGGCGCAAGGGCGAGCTGTGCCTGGAAGTGTGGGACCGCGGCCCAGGCATCCCGCTGGATAAACAGAAGGTGATTTTCGAAGAATTCAAGCGCCTGGACAGCCACCAGACCCGTGCCGAGAAAGGCCTGGGGCTGGGTTTGGCGATTGCCGACGGCCTGTGTCGGGTGCTCGGCCATCGCTTGAGCGTACGTTCCTGGCCGGGCAAAGGCAGCGTGTTCAGCGTGCGCGTGCCGCTGGCGCGCAACCAGGCGAATCTGCAGGTCAAGGCGGCGCAGGAGAATGGCCTGCCCTTGAGCGGCGCACAGGTGCTGTGCGTGGATAACGAAGAGAGCATCCTCATCGGCATGCGCAGCCTGCTTACCCGCTGGGGCTGCGAGGTCTGGACCGCCACCGACCAGGCGCAATGCGCGGCGTTGCTGGCCGAGGGTATACGCCCACAATTGGCGCTGGTGGATTACCACCTTGACCACGGTGAGACCGGTACTGAATTGATGGGTTGGCTGCGTGCGCAACTGGCGGAGCCGATTCCGGGCGTGGTGATCAGCGCCGACGGCCGCCCGGAAATGGTCGCTGAAGTGCACGCCGCAGGTTTGGATTACCTCGCCAAGCCCGTAAAACCCGCGGCGTTGCGTGCGTTGTTGAGTCGGCATTTACCCCGGTGATCGAGGGTCTGGATAAAGACGTTTCGGCGCTCACCTACGACCCGGTCCGCAAAAGCCTGTTTACTGTC
>NZ_JBWKPU010000060.1:0-19747 GCF_059418405.1 Pseudomonas sp. GW821-FHT09A09 | reverse complement strand
CCCCCCCCCCCCCCCCCCCCCCCCCCCCCCCCCCCCCCCCCCCCCCCCCCCCCCCCCCCCCCCCCCCCCCCCGCTCCCACATTGATTTGGAGTTGCCAGCTAGAGGATCGGTGAGATCAAGCGGGCCACCCGCATGCCGAGCTGTTGCAGGCGGCGGGTCTCGCGGCTTTCTTCCTGGCTGACTTCATGGGCCAGGGCGAAGTCATCCAGCAGCATCTGTTCCACCTGGCTGGCGAAGGCTTGGTCCACGGTCAGCAACATCACTTCGAAATTCAACCGGAATGAACGGTTGTCCATGTTCGCACTGCCGATGGCGCTGATTTCGCTGTCGACCAGTACCACTTTCTGATGCAGAAACCCTGGCGTGTAGCGGAACACCCGCACCCCAGCGCGCACGGCTTCGATCGCGTAGAGGCTGGAGGCGGCGTAGACGATGCGGTGGTCGGGGCGCGAGGGCAGCAACAGGCGCACATCGACGCCGCGCAGGACCGCCAGGCGCAGGGCGGAGAAGACCGCTTCATCGGGAATGAAATACGGGCTGGTGATCCACACTCGTTCAGTTGCCGCATGAATGGCCTCGACAAAAAACAGCGAGCAGGTTTCATACGGGTCGGCCGGGCCGCTGGCGAGCAATTGGCAGAGCACGCCGTCTTCGGGGTAGGCGTCCGGCAGGATCAGCGGCGGCAGCTCCCGCGCGGCCCAGAACCAGTCTTCGGCAAACGACTCCTGCAAGCATGCGACCACCGGGCCGGTCACCTGCACATGGGTATCGCGCCAGGGCGCTAGTGGCGGTTTTTTGCCCAGGTATTCATCGCCCACGTTATGCCCGCCGACGAACCCGGTTATACCGTCCACCACCACGATTTTGCGGTGGTTACGGAAATTGACCTGGAACCGATTGAGCCAGCCGCTGCGGGTGGCGAATGCCTTGACCTGCACGCCGGCATCACGCAGTGACTGCACGTAACGATGGGGCAGGGCATGGCTGCCGATGCGGTCGTAGAGCACATAAATGGCCACGCCTTCGGCCGCCTTTTTCTTGAGCAGGGCGTGGAGTTGGCGGCCGAGTTCATCGTCGTGAATGATGAAAAACTGGAACAGCACGGCGGTCTTTGCGTTGCCAATGGCCTCGAAGATCGCGCTGAACGTGGCATCGCCATTGATCAGCAAGCGCACTTCGTTGTTGGCCAGGCACGGCATGCGCCCCAGCTTGGGCATGGCGCGCAGGGACGCGTAGGCGCTGGAGTTGCGCGCAGCGAGGGCTTCCTCGACCCAGGGGCGCCAGTTCAATTCGGTGATGGCGGTGTGCATTTCCTGGTTGGCCTGGCGGCGGGCCTGGATGTAGGCGTCGAAGGTGCTGCGGCCGAAGATCAGGTAGGGGATCAGCGTCAGGTAGGGCATGAACATCAACGACAAGGCCCAGGCGATCGAGCCTTGGGCGGTCCTGACGGTCAGCACCGCGTGGATCGCGGCGAGTGTCCCGAGAAAGTGCAGCGTGGCGATGAAGTAGGCGAGCAGGTGCGGGCCAAAAAAATCCATGAACGACATGACTCCTGACAGTCCAGTGCCTAACAGACCATGAACGGCTGTGAATGTCGCTATTTTATTTGCCGTGCAACACTGGCGGCTTTGCGGCGTCTAACGCCCAACATTACCCAGGAGTTACCCGATGAATGCTCGTTTGCTCTGTTTAGCCATGGTTACTGGTTTGTCGCTGCCTGTGGCGGCGCAGGCGCAGATGCTGGCGCCGGGCTTGTGGGAATTGACCACCAGCAACATGAAAGTGGACAACCAGGACCTGCCGGATCTTTCTCTGATCCTCGGCCAGCTCAAGCAACAGATGACCCCTGAACAGCGCGCCATGCTGGAAAAACAGGGTATCACTATGGCCGGTAAAGGCGTGCAGGTGTGCCTTACACCGGCTCAGGTCGCCTCAGACTCGATCCCGCTGACCGACCCGCAATCGGGCTGCAAACAGGAAGTGACCGACAAGACCGGCAACCAGTGGAAATTCCGTTTCAGTTGCCCGAAAGCCCAAGGCACTGGCGTCGCGACCTTCCAGAGCCAGAAAGAATTCACCACCACCGTCAACGGCACCTTCAATGCCACCGGCATCCAGCAGAAGGGCAGCCTCGACAGCCATGCCCAGTGGCTGGGCAACGACTGCGGTACGGTCAAGCCTCGCGCTTAACGCAGAAAATGCAGGGGCAAACCCTGGCAACTGTCGACCACCTGGCCGTTGTGCCACGCCAGGTGGCCTGACACCAGCGTGGTGCTGACGCTGTGCTGGAAGCTGCGCTCGGCAAAAGGCGTCCAGCCGCAGCGCGCCAGGATCGGCTGGCTACTGACGGGCTTGCCTTGGGGCTCGGGCTGGATCAGCACCAGGTCGGCCCAATACCCTTCACGCAAATAGCCCCGATCAGGAATGGCGAACAGGTCGGCCACGCGATGGCTGGTCTTCGCCACCAGCGTGGTCAGTGGCAGGTGCCCGTCAGCCACCAGTTCCAACAACGCCGGCAATGCGTGTTGCACCAGTGGCAGCCCGGACGGCGCTTCGCGATAACCCAACTGTTTCTGCGCCCAGGTATGCGGTGCATGGTCACTGCCGATCACATCCAGACGATCACTCAATAAGGCTTGGCGCAGGGCGTCGCGGTCGGCACGGGTCTTGATCGCCGGGTTGCATTTGATCTGATGGCCGAGGCGGTGATAGTCGTGGTCATCGAACAACAAGTGGTGCAGGCACACCTCGGCGGTGATGCGTTTCTCGGCCAGCGGTTTGTCTTCAAACAGCGCCAGCTCATGGGCAGTGGTCAGGTGCAACACGTGCAGGCGCGTGCCGTGGCGCTGGGCCAATTCCACGGCAAAGGATGACGAGCGATAACAGGCTTGGGCATCGCGGATCAGCGGGTGGGCGACGGCGGGGATGTGATCGCCAAAGCGTTCGCGCAGGCGCTGCTCGTTGGCCAGGATGCTCGGCGTGTGCTCGCAGTGGGCCAACAAAATGGTCGGCACTTCGGCGAACAGGCGCTCCAGTATTCGCGGGTCGTCCACCAGCATGTTGCCGGTGGACGCGCCCATGAACACTTTGACGCCGGCCACTTCCCGTGGGTCGAGGGCGGCGACGGTGTCGAGGTTGTCGTTGCTCACCCCGAAGTGAAACCCATAGTTGGCCACCGAATGCAGGGCGGCGCGGCGCTTCTTATCGGCCAGCGCTTCCAGGTTCAGGGTGGCCGGGTGGGTGTTGGGCATGTCCATGAAGCTGGTGATGCCACCGGCGACGGCCGCGCGCGATTCGCTATAAAAACTGCCTTTGTCCGGCGCGCCAGGCTCACGAAAGTGCACTTGGTCATCGATCATGCCCGGCAGCAGCCACTGGCCTTGGGCGTCGATTTCCACCGGTTCGTTGTAGCCTTCGAGGCTGCTGGCAATCTTCTCGATTCGGCCATTGGCAACCAGCACATCGGCGTCGAATTCCAGGCCTTCGTTTACCAGGCGGGCGTTGCGGATCAGCAGGCGGCTCATGGTCAGAACTCGTTTTGCAGGGCTTTGTAGCCGCGTACCAAATCGACGTTGGTGCGTGCCACGTCTTCGGAAAACTCCGAGGCGCTGACACTCACCGGCGGGAATTGCGACAGGTCCGTATTGGGCCCAATGCGTGTGGTGGACGGTACGTAGAAGGCGGCAGGCAAGTCGCGGCCGTCGACCACCGAGTTGTGGCGCACCACGCAACCATCGCCGACGGCGCAGTTGAACAGCACACTGTTGAAGCCGATGAAG
The DNA here is from genome assembly GCF_059418405.1 of Pseudomonas sp. GW821-FHT09A09. Lineage (NCBI taxonomy): Bacteria > Pseudomonadati > Pseudomonadota > Gammaproteobacteria > Pseudomonadales > Pseudomonadaceae > Pseudomonas > Pseudomonas sp. GW821-FHT09A09. The sequence goes on along the minus strand of NZ_JBWKPU010000060.1, from coordinate 15,967 downwards.
ACGCGATCGCCGACCGTACAGGGGCCATGGACGATGGAGCGGTGCGCGATGGAGGTGAATTCGCCGATGGTCACCGCCGCGCCGGATTTGGAGTGGATGACCACGCCGTCCTGGATGTTGGAGTTGGCGCCGATGGTGATGGGGTCCATCGCACCCGTGGCGTCGACTTCGTCAGCGCGGATCACGGCGTAGGGGCCGACGAAGACGTTCTCGCCGATGATGACCTTGCCGCAGATGATCGCGGTCTTGTCGACGTAGGCCGATTCAGCGATGACCGGCAGGTCGCCGGAGGGGTTCTTGCGGATCATGCAACGGGCTCCGTAATGATGTGGACGTGGTCGCCGTCAATGGCGTTGTAGAAGCAAGTGGGTCGGCCGGTGTGGCAGGCCGGGCCTTGCTGGTCGACGATTAGCAGCACGGCGTCGCCGTCGCAATCCAGGCGAGCCTCCACCAGTTGCTGCCAGTGGCCCGAGCTTTCGCCCTTGCGCCACAAGTGCTGGCGCGAGCGGGACCAGTAGCAGACTTGCCCGGTAGCCAGGGTTTCTGTGAGGGCCTGGCGGTTCATCCAGGCCAGCATCAACACCTCGCCGCTGCCGTGTTGCTGGGCAATGGCGGCAATCAGGCCATCGCTGTTCCACGGCAGGGCGTCGAGCACCGGTTCGAGTGGAAAGCGGCTGCCCAGGGCAGCCTCTTCCAGATCGAGCATGCTCAAGGTCATGGCTTGCTCAGGGCTGCGCACAGGGTGTTGAGGTTGTATTCGAACAGCCCGGTGAAGGTGCTGGCCGGGCCTTCGGCGGCGAGAGCGTCGGAGTACAGCGTGCCGCCGATCTGCGCGCCGCTTTCGTCAGCGATCTGCTTGAGCAGGCGCGCGTCCTTGATGTTTTCCATGAACACGGCTTTGACCTTGTCCTTGCGGATCTGAGTGATCAGTGCGGCGACTTCGGCAGCCGACGGTTCACGCTCGGTGGACAGGCCTTGTGGCGCGAGGAACTCAATGCCATAGGCCTGGCCCAGGTAACCGAAGGCGTCATGGGAGGTCACGATGCGGCGGTTGCCCGGTGGCAGCGCGCCGAACTTGGTCTTGGCTTCGGCGAGCAGGCGGTAGATTTCCTTCAGGTAGGCCTGGCTGTTGCGCAGGTAGTCCGTCTTGTTGGCCGGGTCGGCAGCCACCAGCGCTTTGGTGATGTTGTTCACGTAGATTTCGGCGTTGGCCAGGTTGTGCCAGGCGTGCGGGTCGGGGATGGTTTCGCCGTCTTCTTCCATGGTGTGGGAGATCACGCCTTTGCTGGCAGTGACCACGGTGGCCTTGGTTTCGGTGCTGGTCACCAGGCGGTCCAGCCAGGGCTCGAAGCCCAGGCCATTCTTGATGATGACTTTGGCCTTGAGCAACGCCTTGGCGTCGTCCGGGGTGGGTTCATAGGTGTGGGCGTCGGAATCGGGGCCGACCATGTTGCTGATCTGGATGTGATCGCCACCGATCTGGTGGGTGATGTCATCGAGAATACTGAAGCTGGTAACCACCTGGAGTTTGTCGGCGGCCTGGGCCATCGACAACGGCAGCAGCAGACTGAACAGCACGAGTAAAGCGCGCATCGGGAAACACCTCATTGGGATGTAAGAGAGGGCGGACGGCGCAGCAAGCCGTGCACCGGACCGAAAACCACAGACAGCAGGTACCCAATGCCAGCCACCAGCACGATGGCCGGGCCGCTGGGCAGTGAGTAGTAGAACGACAGCAACAAACCGAACCACACCGACAGGCATCCCAGCACCGCCGATACCGCGATCAACACCGGCAGGCGCCGGCTCCAGAAGCGTGAAGCAATGGCCGGCAACATCATCAAACCCACGACCATCAAGGCGCCGATGGCCTGGAAGCCGATCACCAGGTTCAGCACCACCAGGGTCAGGAACAACCCATGAGCCAGCGGGCCCAGGCGGCTGACGGTTTGCAGGAACAGCGGGTCGAGGGTGTCCAGCAGCAGCGGTTTGTAGATCACCGCCATGGCGATCAGGCTGAACCCGGAGACCCACAACATGCCGGTGAGGGTGGTTTCGTCCACGGCCAGGGCAGAGCCGAACAGCAGGTGAAGCAGGTCCAGGCGCTTGCCGGCGATGCCAAGGATGAGCACGCCGGCCGCGAGGGAAATGGGGTAGATGGCGGCGAGGCTGGCGTCTTCACGCAGGCCGGTGCGGCGGGTGATCCATGCCGAGAGCCCAGCCATGCCCAGGCCGGCACCGAGGCCGCCGATGGTCAGGGCGGGCAGGCTGAGCCCGGCGAACCAGAAGCCCAGTGCGGCACCGGGCAGGATGCCGTGGGCCACGGCGTCGCCGATCAGGCTCATGCGGCGCAGGATCAGGAACACGCCGAGTGGCGCGGTGCTGCAGGCGAGCACCAGGCCGCCGATCAGGGCGCGGCGCATAAAGACGAAATCGAAGAACGGCATCCACAGGTGGGCGGCGAAGTGCATCAGGCCACCTGCATGTGCGGTTGCGGGCGAATCAGTTCTTTGCTTGGGCCGAACACGCAGCCGGTGCTTTTGATTTGAACCACTTGCTGGGTGTGATGGCGCACGGAGGCGAGGTCATGGCACACGATCACCACGGTGCGGCCTTGGTCGTGCCAGGCGTGTACGTGTTTCCAGCACAGGGCCTGGCCTTCTTCATCGAGGGCGGCGTGGGGCTCATCCAACAGCAATACCGGCGCTTCGGCCAGGCTCATGCGGGCGAGCAGGGCGCGTTGCAGTTCGCCACCCGATAACGCCATTAATGGGCGGTGCTCGAGGCCGCTGAGGCACCAGTCTTCCAGTACCGCTTGCAGACGCTGGTTGCGTTGCTCCGGGGTCAGCTTGGTGCCCCAGAAGCCAGCGGCCACCAGCTCTTGCAGGCTGATAGGGAACTGGCGGTCGAGGTGTTGTTGCTGGGGCAGGAACGACAAGCCACCACGGCGTGGAACATCCACGGTGACTTTCCCTGCCAGTGGTTTTTGCAGGCCGGCGATGACTTTGAGCAGGCTGCTTTTGCCGGTGCCGTTGGCGCCGATCACGCCGGTGAGGCTGCCTTTTTCCAGCGTGAGATCAATGGCGGGCGTCAGCGGTTGGCCGGGAGCGCCCCAGCGCAAAGCGGTGCAGGTGATCATGCAGAGTGTCTCGTCCAGCGGCTTTCAGCCACGGCATCGTGCGCGTGCAGGCTTTCGGCGTGGATCACTTTCAGGTGGAAGGCTTTGACGGCATCCGAGCGTTTCAAGGCGAGGTTCAGGCGGCGGGCGGCGTCTTCGCAGAACATCAGGTTCTGCCCGTTGGCCAGGGCGAAGGCTTGTTCGTCCGCACGTTTTACTGCGGTTTGCACGGCGGTGCCGAGGGCGGCCTCGACGTTGTCGATCAGGTCGGTCAGGGGCAGGTACAGCAGGGTTTCATCCAGCTGGATGGAAAGCTGCGCGCTGCTGCGCTGGCTGTGAGGTGTGGCGACGATGCCGTTGGCGCTGCCGAGCCAGGTCAGTACGTCCTCGTGTTGCAGCGGCGTGTTGGCAAAATCTTCAAGAAATTGCTGCTGAATCAACTGCCTGGCGAGCGCGGCGGAGCAAGGGCAGGTTGACGAGTAAGTAACGTCAATTTTTAGTTCCACGTGGAACATCTGGTTTTCCAGGCGCGCTTCGATGCTCACCGGATAGCCTTTCCAGCCGGCCAACGGGCTGACCAGCGCCGGCCGTTTGAGCAGCAAATCGGTGTGGATACGCAGGTAGGCGTTCTTAGATAAACCTTCATGACTCTCAAGAAAGCGCTCAAGTAGAGTATGCAGAAGCGCAGGCGTAAGGGGCTGTTGGTCGAGCATTTCCAGGGCCAGGTACAGGCGTGACATATGAATGCCACGGGCCTCACCGTCGTCCAGGCTTACGCCGGCATCGGCGGTGGCCGTCAGACGCTGGCCGTCGATGAGAATCGGCAGGGCAATGCCGCACATGCCCACCCAGTCGAGTGGCAAGGCTTGGCGTGAAGCCTGCGCGGCGATATCCGGCAGAGTCAGCGCATTCATGAGCAGGTCCATCGTTGGAAATAAAAAGACATGTTATATTATAACTATTGAGTCGACGATGATTTTTCTGCTCCAGCCTTTCTTCAGTCATATCGAGCAGGGACGCTCCTTTATTTGCGGTATATGTCATGCACAGACGTCAGCTTCTTAACCTGCTGCTGGTCAGTCCCCTGTTCACGTTGCCGTTGGGGGCCTACGCCACGCAGATCCGTAATGCACGCCTGTGGCGTTCGGACGACAAGCTACGGCTGGTGTTCGACCTCAGCGGCCCGGTGCAATACAAGACCTTTTCCCTTACATCGCCTGAACGCTTGATCATCGATTTGAGTGGCGCCGGGCTCACCGGTGATTTTTCTCAGCTGGCGTTGAAGAACAGCGGGATCACGTCGATTCGCTCCGGGCATTTCGGCAAGGGCGACACGCGGATCGTGCTGGACCTGGCCGCGCCGATGCAGCTCAACAGCTTCTTGCTGCCGCCTCAGGACGGCCAAGGCCACCGCCTGGTGCTGGACTTGACCAGCGCCACCCACGCTCCGCGCCAGATCGCCGCTGAGCCGGCGCCGCTGGCCGCTCCGGTGGATAAAGCCCACCCCAAGCGCGACATTATTGTGGTGGTCGACCCTGGCCACGGCGGCAAAGACCCCGGCGCCATCGGTTCCAAAGGCCAGCGCGAAAAAGATGTGGTGTTGTCGATCGCCCAGTTGCTGGCCAAGCGTTTGAAGCGCGAGAAGGGCTTTGACGTGAAGCTGGTGCGCAACGACGACTTCTTCGTGCCGCTGCGCAAGCGCGTGGACATTGCGCGTCAGCACAAGGCGGATATGTTTATTTCGGTACACGCCGATGCTGCACCGCGGCTCACGGCTTCGGGCGCCTCGGTCTATGCGCTGTCAGAAGGCGGAGCAACTTCGGCTACCGCGCGTTTCATGGCGCAGCGTGAAAACGGCGCGGACTTGTTGGGCGCTACCACCTTGCTCAACTTGAAAGACAAAGATCCGATGTTGGCCGGTGTGATTCTCGATATGTCGATGAACGCCACCATCGCTTCCAGCCTGCAATTGGGCAGCTCTGTATTGGGCAGCCTGCAAAGCATCACCACGCTGCACCAGAAGCGCGTGGAACAGGCAGGTTTTGCGGTGCTCAAGTCACCGGATGTGCCATCGATCCTGGTGGAAACCGGGTTTATCTCCAATACCCAGGACGCCCAGCGCCTGGTGACGGCGCGTCATCAGCAGGCTGTGGCCGATGGCCTGTTCGAAGGTCTGAAAAGTTACTTCCAGAAGAACCCACCGATGAACAGCTACATGGCCTGGGTTCAGGAGCAGAAGAACGGCCAGGTCTAACAGCCGGTGATACGGCTGCACGTGAACTTGGCGCTGGCGCCCCCTGAACTGGAGAACCGGTTGAGGGTGGTCCAGCCCACGCGACGCGTGTAGCCGACCCACGCCTCACCATCGGAAGCCAGCCCGGTAAAGAACGTCAGTTGCCCATAGCGGCTGTTGGTCTGCGCCCAATAGCGTTTGCCGATCACTTCAAACCCCCGCAAGTACGTAGTGCTGCCCGCCGTCGCCACGCTGTAGGCATTCCCCAATGGGTCCACACACGCCAGCAGGTTGGCGCTGCGCGTGCAGTTGGCCAACAGGCTCGGTGGCTGGGCGCAGGCCGATCCTGCCGCTGCCAATAACAGGGCGCACACCAGGTATTTCATAGGTTTTCTCAGGGGCAGAGGGTGGTCAAGCATTGCGCCCTTCGTCGCGACGAGCAAGGGGGATTGGCTTATTTGTATTGTTATACTATAACATTAAAAAACAGCCTGACCCGTGAACCGCTTCCCATGACTGAACAAGACCTCCTGGCCCAACCCGCCGCCGACTATATGAATGAAGCCCAGCAAGGCTTCTTCCGAGAGCTGCTGTTGGCCCAGCGCAATGAGCTGCAAGTGCGTATCGACGCCGAGTTTCTCGTCCTGCGTGAGCAAGAAACCAACAGCGACCCGGCTGACGTAGGCAGCGCCGAAGAACAGCGCCAGTGGCAACTGCGCCTGCTCGAGCGGGAAAAGAAGCTGTTGGACAAGATCGACGACGCCCTCGAACTGCTGGCGCGCGGCGAATACGGCTGGTGCCGTGAAACCGGCGAGCCCATCGGCCTACAGCGCCTGCTGCTGCGTCCTACCGCCACCTTGTGTATCGAAGCCAAAGAACGTGAAGAGCTGCGCGAACGCCACAAACGGGCGATTTGACCGGCCACCCCTGATGAGGACCACCTGATGACCAACCGCCTTCCCGTTACCGTGTTATCCGGCTTTCTCGGCGCCGGCAAAAGCACGCTGCTCAACTATGTCCTGCGCAACCGCGAAAACCTGCGGGTGGCGGTGATCGTCAATGACATGAGCGAGATCAACATCGACGGTAGCGAGGTACAGCGCGACGTCACCCTCAACCGCGCCGAAGAAAAGCTGGTGGAGATGAGCAACGGCTGCATCTGCTGCACCTTGCGTGAAGACTTGCTGGAAGAAGTCGGAAAACTCGCCAAGGAAGGTCGGTTCGATTACCTGTTGATCGAATCCACCGGCATCTCCGAGCCTTTACCCGTGGCCGAGACATTTACCTTTCGCGACGAAAACGAGCAGAGCCTGGCCGACATTGCCCGCCTGGACACCATGGTCACGGTGGTCGACGGCATGAACTTCCTGCTCGACTACCAGGCCGCCGAAAGCCTGGCCTCACGGGGTGAAACCCTGGGGGAGGACGACGAACGTTCCATCACCGACCTGCTGATCGAGCAGATCGAATTTGCTGACGTCATCCTGATCAGCAAGATCGACCTCATCAGCAGCCGCGAGCGCGAAGAGCTGATGGCGATCCTTGAACGCCTGAATGCCCAGGCCGAAATCATCCCGATGGTCATGGGTGAAGTGCCGCTGAACAAGATCCTCAACACCGGCCGCTTTGACTTCGAACGCGCCGCCCAGGCCCCGGGCTGGCTGCAGGAGTTGCGCGGCGAGCACGTGCCGGAAACCGAAGAATATGGCATCGCGTCCACCGCTTACCGCGCGCGTCGCCCCTTCCACCCACAGCGCTTCTTCGACTTCATCGACCGCCCGTGGGTGAACGGCAAATTGCTGCGCTCCAAGGGCTTTTTCTGGCTGGCCAGCAAGCATCGGGACGCGGGCAGCTGGTCCCAGGCCGGTGGCTTGATGCGCCATGGTTTTGCCGGGCGTTGGTGGCGTTTTGTGCCAAAAAGCCAGTGGCCCCAAGACGAAGAAAGCATCGCGGCCATCATGGGCAACTGGCAGTTGAGCACCGGTGACTGCCGCCAGGAGCTGGTGTTTATCGGGCAAAACATCGACTTCGACCAAATGCGCGCAGAGCTGGATGCCTGCCTGCTCAACGATGAAGAAATGGCGCTGGGCGTCGAAGGCTGGCGCTTGCTGGCTGACCCTTTTGGCCCTTGGTATGAGGAGGCTGCCGCCTGATGCTTGCCCCGGTTATCCCTCTGCGCCCCGTGATCCGCCAGAGCCACGGCGAAACGCCGCTGGCCCTGTCCGATATTCTGGAAGACGGCGTCAACCTGGCCGTGTGGCAGCGCCAGTTGCCCCTGCATATCGCCGAATTCGGGGCGTTGCTGGTGGCGCTGAACGAGCCTTTGGCCGAATCCCTCGTGATTGAACTCAACAACGAGGACGCAGTGCCGAACCTGCAAGGTTTGGCGTCCAGTTGCCGCGATCTGGAAGGCTACGAAGGCTTCATCGCCGATGTCTCCTGGTTGGTCAGTGCCTTCGCCTGTTTGCTCGGCGCCAAGCGCATTGGCGTGCGTCTGAGGTTGCTGGACAAGGCCATGTGCCCGCGTTTTCACGTCGACCACGTGCCGGTGCGCCTGATCACCACCTATGCCGGCATCGGCAGCCAGTGGTTGCGCGAAGGCGTGATGGACCGCCGCCAGCTCAGCCAGCCCGACGCCGAGCCCACTGACCGTATCGAGCAGATCCACTGCGGTGAAGTGGCCTTGCTCAAGGGCACCAAATGGCATGGTAATGAAGGCCATGGCTTGATCCATCGCTCACCGGCGCTGAAGGCCGATGAGCGTCGTTTGATCCTGACACTGGATTGGCTGGCATAACCGCGTAGGATCAAACGCTCTACACGGCCTGAATGACACCTTTCATGTTGCAGAACATTCCCACCCACGTGATTGCCGGGCCTTTGGGCGCCGGCAAGACCAGCCTGATCAAGCACCTGCTCGCCCAACGCCCGGCCAACGAGCGCTGGGCGGTGTTGATCAACGAGTTCGGGCAGATCGGCCTGGACGCGGCCTTGCTCACCCAGGATGACGACGGCATCGCCTTGGGCGAAGTGGCGGGCGGCTGTCTGTGTTGTGTGAATGGTGCGCCGTTTCAGGTAGGCCTGGGCCGCTTGCTGCGTAAGGCCAAGCCGGATCGGCTGTTTATCGAGCCCTCTGGCCTGGGCCATCCGGCACAGTTGCTCAAGCAATTGCGCGAAGCGCCGTGGCAAAACGTGCTGGCGGTTCAGCCCTGCGTGCTGGTGCTGGATGCCCAGGCGCTGGCGGCGGACAAACCCTTGCCCGAATCGCAGCGTGAGGCGCTGGCCAGTGCCGGCCTGCTGGTGTTGAACAAAGAGGAGTCGCTGGATGGCGAGCAACGCCTGGCCATCGAACGGCAGCTACCCGACAAACCGCTGTATTGGACCCGCCAGGCGCAATTGCCGCTGGAGCACTTGCCCGGCCTGCACGCCAAGGCCTGCGCGGCCGTGGATAACTTCGAAGCACCTCAAGGCTTGGCCCAGATGCCAGCTCTCTGGAGCGACCCGGCGCTGCCCATCTGCTTGAGCCAGGCCCAAGAGGGCGGCTGGAGCATCGGCTGGCGTTGGCACCCAAGCCAGCGATTTGATGTTCAACACCTGCATCGCTGGCTTACCAGCCTTGAGTGGCGCCGCGCCAAACTGGTTATCCACAGCGTGGACGGCTGGCTCAGCGCCAACGCTGTGGATAACAGCCCGCTCGCCTGGCAGCCCAGCGAGTGGCGGCGTGATTCGCGTATCGAATTGATCTTCAGCGCACCACAGGACGTGGCGGCGCTGCAGGCTGCGCTGGCCGCCTGCCGTCAGTGACGGTTCTTGGTGGCGTGATCCTGGCGCCACTGGCTCAGCTCGATGACTTCGGCGCTGGGCAGGGGGGTCTTGATTTCGAACGGGTAGGGTGCCAGTTCGATTTGAGCGCTGTGGGCGCCGAATTGGGTGATGGTCCCTGGATGGCGGGCTTCGCCGGTCACTGTGAACTCGAAATTGTAGATGCGTGCCAGGCGCCGCCGACCGTTGGCATCCTTCACAAAACCGATGCGCTTGAGCGCCACGGCACCGTCGAGCAGTTCGATGTCGAGCTTGGCGCAATGCTGCTTGACCCGCTCCAGCGCCCGCTCACGCAGGCCGTGGTTGTGCCAGACCCAGGCAGCGCCGGTCGCCAGCAGCATCAACACGAAGATATTTCCCAGGGTCAGCATGCGAAAAACTCCAACAAAGTGAGAGCAGCTTAACTGTGTCGCCGGTCTGTCGTACAGGCTGCGTTTAGTCGCATACTGCGCGGCCAGAATTTCAATGGCTTTACGGAAATCTCCCGCATGAAACGCACACCTCATCTGCTTGCGATCCAGTCTCATGTGGTCTTTGGCCACGCCGGAAACAGCGCTGCCGTATTCCCAATGCAACGGGTCGGGGTGAACGTCTGGCCGCTGAACACGGTGCAATTCTCCAACCATACCCAGTATGGCCAGTGGGCTGGCGAAGTGCTGGCGCCGCAGCAAATTCCGGCGCTGGTCGAAGGCATTGCGGCCATCGGCGAGCTGGGCAACTGCGACGCCGTACTGTCCGGCTACCTGGGCAGCGCAGACCAGGGGCGGGCGATTCTCAGCGGTGTGGCGCGCATCAAGGCGATCAACCCCAAGGCGCTGTACCTGTGCGACCCGGTGATGGGCCATCCGGAAAAAGGCTGCATCGTGCCCCAGGAGGTCAGCGATTTCCTGCTGGACGAAGCGGCGGCCATGGCTGATTTCCTGTGCCCCAACCAACTGGAGCTCGACAGCTTTGCCGGGCGCAAGCCGCAATCGCTGTTCGATTGCCTGGCCATGGCCAAGGCGTTGCTGGCACGCGGGCCCAAAGCGGTGCTGGTCAAGCACCTGGATTACCCAGGCAAGTTGCCCGAAGGCTTTGAGATGTTGCTGGTGACCGCCGAAGGCAGTTGGCATTTGCGTCGGCCGCTGTTGGCGTTCCCGCGCCAGCCGGTGGGCGTGGGCGACCTGACCTCGGGGCTGTTCCTGGCGCGGGTGCTGCTGGGCGACAGCCTGTTGGCCGCCTTCGAGTTCACCGCAGCAGCAGTGCATGAAGTGCTGCTGGAAACCCAGGCGTGCGCCAGTTACGAGCTGGAGCTGGTACGCGCCCAGGACCGTATCGCCCATCCCCGCGTACGGTTTGAAGCAACGCCCATCGAGCTGTAGGAGTATTCCTGATTGAGCGAGGCAAAGGGCGTCCGGTACTATCGGCCGCCTCTTTGTCCCCTGTGCTAATCAAGGAAGACCGATGCCAGCCGTATTCCCAACGCCACGGGCGCTCACCGCCCTGGCCCTGACGTCATTGCTCGCAGGCTGCAGCGTCAACGGTGCCTACACCGACTCGACGGCACCCGATGCCGCCAAGTTGCGCTTTGTCTCCAACACCTCGAACAGCACCCTCGACATCTACGACGCCCAGCATTGCCAGGGCCGCAACACCGGCATGCTCAACAACTTCCTGCTGGTCGATACCAAGCGGCGTGTCGACATGATCGTCCCTCCGCCCGCCAAGGCCAGGGGCCTGTTGGAGGTCAAGCTGGAGCCGGGTAAAGACGTCATGTTGATGATCAACACCAACGGCGGCAGCTACGTCTGTGGCAAGGCCGTGAGCTTCACGCCCAAGGCGGGGCAAGAGTATGAAGTGACCTTCGATATGCGAGGCGGCAGCTGCACCACGCTGCTGCAGCGCCTGACCCGTTTTGACGGCAAGGACCAGCGCATTCCGCTGCCTATTTTTGATAAAGGGATGATGGCGTGCACGGGCCAAAGTCCGATCTTCGGCAAATCGATCCCAGAAACCCCCAAGCGCGCGGCCCTGATCAACACGATCACGTCCACCAACCTGCAACTGATCACGCTGATGGAGCCCGACACTCAGGGGCGCCTGCAAGCGTCCCTGGACGAGATCGACGGTGTGATCGCCAAGCGCAAGGCGCAACTGGGTACGTTTACCCCGCCTGAAGCCTATTGGACGCAATACCGTCAAAACTATGTCTTGTTCAGCCAGGAAATGGCCGGCCGCAAGGCGCGCACGCTGGCGCTTTACGAGCAGGTGTATCGGCTACGCCTGAGTGGCACCGAAGACGCTGTGCTGGAACAGTGGATGAACCCCACGGACCGCGCTGTCACCGAACGCGTCAAGGCGAACGACAAATTCATGGAGCGCTACTACCAGGACACCGACAAGTCGATGATGGTCGAGACCCTCAACCTTCACATGGAGCGCATGGCCCAATTGGACCAGCGCTTTGACGTGTGCGCGCACTACGACCAGTGCTGGCGCTATTGAGGGCGGGCGAAGAGGCTTACGGCGCGTCGTCCTTGATTTCCTGGTAACGCTTCTCCAATTCCTGGCGAATCTGCCGACGCTGCTGGGCCTGTACGAAACGGCGCTTGTCTTCGCTGTTCTGCGGCTGCAGCGGCGGGACGGCGGCGGGTTTGCGCTGGTCGTCCACGGCCACCATGGTGAAGAAGCAGCTGTTGGTGTGGCGCACCGAGCGTTCGCGGATGTTCTCGGTCACCACCTTGATACCCACCTCCATCGAGGTGTTGCCGGTGTAGTTGACTGACGCCAGGAAGGTCACCAGTTCGCCGACATGGATCGGCTCGCGAAAAATCACCTGGTCTACCGACAGCGTCACCACATAGCGACCGGCATAACGGCTGGCGCAGGCGTAAGCCACTTCGTCGAGGTACTTGAGCAAGGTGCCGCCGTGGACATTGCCTGAGAAGTTGGCCATATCAGGGGTCATCAGTACCGTCATCGACAGCTGGGCGTTTCCGGGTTCCATAGCACACTCACGGGTTGTAGGCATTGGTTGGGGGGCACCTCTGCGGGTGCTGGAATCTTTGCAGAGCCATCCATAACCGGACGCCGGTGGGCGGCTTGTCGTCACGCCTGCACCGTTCTGTTTCCATATATTGCACCGGCTTTCTGCTGGAAGTCGCGGTGTTAACCTTCAAAAGCCCGTCTCAGGGCATTTCTTACGATTTAGGCCGACTTTTCCTTCCGCGCATTGCGATTGTTCAACGGCGCGCGCGGAAGTGGGAAAAGCGCCAGTACCCTCAAGGAGCCCCTCGCCATGCACGCCATCAGCTTTATCCAGGACTTGGCTGTGATCATGCTGGTGGCAGGGGTGGTCACCATCCTGTTCCACCGCCTCAAGCAGCCGGTGGTGCTGGGCTACATCGTCGCCGGCTTCATCATCGGCCCTCACACCCCGCCGTTCGGCCTGATCCACGACGAAGACACCATCAAGACCCTGGCCGAACTGGGCGTGATCTTCCTGATGTTCTGCCTGGGCCTGGAGTTCAGCCTGCGCAAGCTGTTCAAGGTGGGCGCCACGGCGTTCATCGCAGCGTTCCTCGAGATCATCCTGATGATTTGGATCGGCTACGAGATCGGCCGCTGGTTCGACTGGAACACCATGGACTCACTGTTCCTTGGCGCGATCCTGGCGATCTCTTCCACCACCATCATCGTCAAGGCGCTCAACGACCTGAAGATGAAGAACCAGCGTTTCGCCCAGCTGATATTCGGCGTGCTGATCGTGGAGGACATCCTCGGCATCGGCATCATCGCCTTGCTGTCGAGCATTGCCGTCAGTGGCACGGTCAGCTCCGGCGAGGTGTTCTCCACGGTCGGCAAGCTGTCGCTGTTCATGATCGTCGCCCTGGTCATTGGCATTTTGCTGGTGCCGCGCCTCTTGGCTTATGTGGCCAAGTTCGAAAGCAATGAGATGTTGCTGATCACCGTACTGGGCCTGTGTTTCGGCTTCTGTCTGTTGGTGGTGAAGCTGGAATACAGCATGGTGCTGGGCGCGTTCCTGATCGGTGCGATCATGGCCGAATCCCGCCAGCTGATTAAGATCGAGCGCCTGATCGAGCCGGTTCGCGACATGTTCAGCGCCATCTTCTTTGTGGCCATTGGCTTGATGATCGACCCACAGATCCTGCTGCAATACGCCTGGCCAATCGCGGTGATCACCGTGGCGGTGGTGCTCGGCAAGATGTTGTCCTGCGGGTTGGGGGCGTTTATCGCCGGTAATGACGGGCGTACCTCACTGCGGGTGGGCATGGGGCTGTCACAGATTGGCGAGTTTTCCTTCATCATCGCCGCGCTGGGCATGACCCTGCAGGTGACCAGTGATTTCCTTTACCCGGTCGCGGTGGCGGTTTCGGCAATTACCACACTGCTGACGCCGTACCTGATTCGCGGCGCCGACCCCTTGTCATTGAAGATTGCGGCGGTGATGCCCAAGCGCATGAGCCGGGTGTTTGGCCTGTATGGCGAATGGCTGCGCAGCATTCAGCCCCAAGGCGAGGGCGCGATGCTGGCCTCGATGATCCGCAAGATCATCCTGCAAGTGGGGGTGAACCTGGCATTGGTGGTGGCGATCTTCTTCGCCGGCAGCTTTTTCGCGGCGCGTATCGGTGGGTATCTGGAGGGCTGGATCAGCGATCCGAGCTGGCAGAAGGCGTTGATCTGGGGCGGTGCGTTGCTGTTGTCGCTGCCGTTCCTGATTGCGGCGTACCGCAAGCTCAAGGCGCTGTCGATGCTGCTGGCAGAGATGAGCGTGAAGCCGGAAATGGCCGGGCGCCATACCCAGCGTGTGCGGCGGGTGATCGCGGAGCTGATCCCCCTCCTGTCGCTGCTGGTGATCTTCCTGCTATTGGCTGCGTTGTCGGCCAGTATCCTGCCGACCAACAAGCTGCTGGTGCTGATCGCCGTGGTCACGGCAGCGGTGGCGGCGGTGCTCTGGCGCTGGTTTATCCGGGTGCATACGCGGATGCAGGTCGCTTTGCTGGAGACGCTGGATAACCACAAGGACACGCCAGAGCACTAATCATTGTAGGAGCCGGCTTGCCGGCGATAGCGTTCTTGATGACGCCATCGCTGGCAAGCCAGCTCCTACAAAAGCCCAATCAACCGCGATCAGCTTTCCAGCCAGACGTCCCGCGCCCAGTGCCACACCGATTCCCAGGTTTCCTCGGTAACGATTTCTTCCTCGCCAGACCACAGCACCACGGTGCCGTCTTCTTCGACGCAGTAGTAGTCATCGCCGTCCTGGCAGATCGGGATCAGGCTACGGTCGACACCGGCGTCCCAGGCGTTGGCGGCAACGTCCGGCAGGTAGGTGTGGGATTGCGGGTCGGTGACGGTCACCGGCTCCAGGCTGCCGTACACCACGTCGCTGACGGTCAGCAGGAATTCACGGAAGACAAACGGGATGTCGATGAACAGTTGTTCCTCGATTTCCACCAGCAGGTCTTCGTCAGGCAGTTCCAGAGGAACCGGGACCGGTTCGTTGGCTTCACGCAATTGTTCGATGATTTCTTCCACGGCCGGGATCCTCTTGCTAGATGGCGCGGTTTATAGGGGCGTTTTATACAGTAGCTCGCTATAAGTGCAACCGTGAAATAGAAAACCCCGGAACATGTCCGGGGTTTTTATTACCGCTTGCTCAAGCGTGCGGGTATCAGCCGTTCTGGCGGATACCGGCGACCAGCCAAGGCTGGTTCTCGCCTTGTGGGCGTTCCATGTTCCAGCTTTCGCTGAACACTTCGCCCTGGTCGAAACGCGAGGTCTTCGACACACCGCTGAAGGTCAGGGTGGCGATGGTCTTGTCGGCGCGATCGTCCACGCCTTCGAGCTGTACGCGCAGGTCGTCGATGTAGGTCGACTGGAAGCCGTCGCCCAGGTCAGCGCGTTCGCGCTTGAGGAACTCCAGCAGTTGCGGGGTCACGAACTCGGCGATCTTGTCCATTTCGTTGGCGTCCCAGTGCTGTTGCAGGGACTGGAAGTGGTTGCGGGCCGCTTCGACAAAACGCTCTTCGTTGAACCAGGCCGGTGCGTTGATCACCGGGCGTGCAGCCGCAGGGGCTGCCGAACCACCGAAGATCGAGCCCATGGCAGGCTTTTGCTCGAACACTTCACGCTGCATCGGCGCGCCGGCTGGAGCCAGGTGCTCCTGCTGCTTGCGGCGACGGGCGGCGATAAAGCGGAAGATCACAAAGGCGATGACCGCCATGATCAGGATGTCGAAGATCTGCATGCCCTGGAACCCGCCGCCCATGAACATGGACGCGAGCAGGCCACCGGCCGCGATACCGGCCAGAGGGCCCAACCAGCGCGAAGCACCGCCAGCCTTGGCAGCGGCGCCAGCAGCACCGGCTGCGCCGGCGGTAGCGGCTGCACCGCCCATGCCACCGGCAGATGGAGCCATTTGGCTGGTCTGGTGAGTCGGTGCCGAGCCCATGCTTTTGCCGCCACCGAAGCGTTTGGCGTTGGCGTCGAGGCTCATCGTCAGGCCGATGCACAACGCCATGGCGATGCTAAGAAAACGTTTCATAAAGGGAATTCCCATTTGTGGATTGCACGCGCGCCATGTTGCACAGGTGCAGTGACAGTGGCTAGCGGCAGAGTGTTTCGGGCTTTTGCGTAAGACCGATTCCGAAGGGTCTGTAGGACTAGTTACAGATATTGGTCCGAGCAGGGGAAAAACAAGGGCGCAACGCTGATCCCTGTAGGAGCGGGGGGGGGGGGGGGGGGGGGGGGGGGGGGGGGGGGGGGGGGGGGGGGGGGGGGGGGGGGGGGGG
>NZ_JBWKPU010000059.1:0-22530 GCF_059418405.1 Pseudomonas sp. GW821-FHT09A09 | reverse complement strand
GGAAGTGGGGCGAATTATAGACAGATATAATCTGCCGTCAACGCCTTTCTTCACATTTCTGTCATAAAGGTCAGAAACGCCCCTAAAAACGCGAAAGCCGGCCCCAAGGGGCCGGCTTTCACTACTGCTTATAAGCTTGGGAACGCAAACTGCGAAGCCTCATGGCTGGCCCGCTGCGGCCAGCGCTGGGTAATCGCCTTGCGACGGGTATAGAAGCGCACCCCATCCGGCCCATAGGCATGCAAGTCGCCAAACAGCGAACGCTTCCAGCCGCCAAAGCTGTGATAAGCCACCGGCACCGGCAGCGGAACGTTAACCCCCACCATGCCCACTTCGATCTCGTCGCAGAACAGACGCGCCGCTTCACCGTCACGGGTAAAGATGCACGTACCATTACCGTATTCATGATCGTTGATCAGCTGCATCGCCGCTTCCAGGCTATTCACCCGTACCACGCACAGCACCGGTCCAAAGATCTCTTCTTTATAGATGCGCATTTCAGGCGTCACACGATCAAACAGGCTGCCCCCCAGGAAGAAACCTTCTTCATGGCCCGCCACGCTTAACCCGCGACCATCAACCACCAGCTTGGCGCCCGAAGAAACACCGTCTTCGATATACCCACTGACCTTATCCCGCGCCTGGCCAGTCACCAACGGCCCCATGTCCAGTCCACAAGACGTGCCCGCCCCAATCTTCAAGGCCTTCACCTGCGGCACCAACTTGGCAATCAACGCATCCGCCACCTGGTCACCGACGCACACCGCTACCGAAATCGCCATGCAACGCTCGCCGCAAGAACCGTAAGCAGCGCCCATCAGAGCACTGACCGCGTTGTCCAGGTCCGCATCAGGCATCAGCACCGCATGGTTCTTCGCCCCGCCCAGCGCCTGTACGCGCTTGCCGCGCTTGGTCGCTTCGGAATAGATGTACTCGGCAATCGGCGTCGAGCCCACGAAGCTCAGCGCCTTCACTTCCGGCGCTTCGATCAGAGCATCCACCGCGCCTTTATCACCGTGCACCACGCTCAGCACACCTTTAGGCAAACCGGCTTCCTGCAACAGTTGCGCAATCAGCAGCGTCGAGCTTGGATCACGCTCCGAAGGCTTCAGGATGAAACAGTTACCGCAAACGATCGCCAACGGGTACATCCACAACGGCACCATCGCCGGGAAGTTGAACGGGGTAATACCTGCGACTACACCCAACGGCTGGAAGTCCGACCATGCATCAATGTTCGGTCCTACGTTACGGCTGTACTCGCCCTTCAGAATCTCCGGCGCCGAGCACGCGTACTCCACGTTCTCGATCCCGCGCTTCAATTCACCGGCCGCATCTTCCAGCGTCTTGCCGTGCTCTTCACTGATCAGTTGGGAGATGCGCGCTTCGTTCTGCTCCAGCAATTGCTTGAAACGAAACATCACCTGAGCACGCTTGGCCGCTGGCGTATTACGCCAGGCCGGGAACGCCGCCTTGGCCGCGTCGATCGCCTGTTGAATAGTCTCGCGACTGGCCAACGGCACCTGGTGGATCACCTGGCCGGTGGACGGGTTGTACACGTCGGCGCTACGGCCGCTGTCATTGACCAACTCACCGTTGATCAAGTGCTGGATAAGGCTCATGCAGGGCTCCTGAAAAGTTGTTCTATATAGAAGGAGAAATCAGTCGATCTTGTTCAGCACTTCGCCGACAGCATCGAACAAGCGATCCAGGTCTTGCGGCTTGCTGTTGAAGGTTGGCCCGAACTGCAAGGTGTCACCGCCAAAGCGCACGTAGAAACCGGCTTTCCATAAAGCCATGCCAGCCTCGAACGGACGCACGATGGCATCACCGTCACGCGGGGCAATCTGGATCGCACCGGCCAGGCCGTAGTTACGAATGTCGATCACGTTCTTGCTGCCCTTCAAACCGTGCAGCGCATTCTCAAAGTGCGGCGCGACTTCGGC
Source organism: Pseudomonas sp. GW821-FHT09A09 (assembly GCF_059418405.1). Classification (NCBI taxonomy): domain Bacteria; kingdom Pseudomonadati; phylum Pseudomonadota; class Gammaproteobacteria; order Pseudomonadales; family Pseudomonadaceae; genus Pseudomonas; species Pseudomonas sp. GW821-FHT09A09. The sequence goes on along the minus strand of NZ_JBWKPU010000059.1, from coordinate 20,584 downwards.
CACGCTCTGCACCAGGTTTTCCTTCTGCAACAGGTCCAATGCTGCCAGGCCAGCAGCACAGGCGACCGGGTGGGCCGAATAGGTGTAGCCGTGTGGGAATTCCACCGCGTACTCAGGCGTCGCCTGGTTCATGAACGTCTGATAAATCTCGCTGCTGGCAATCACCGCGCCCATTGGGATGGCGCCGTTGGTGACTTGCTTGGCGATGCACATCAGGTCCGGGGTTACTCCGAAGCTGTCGGCACCGAACATCGAGCCGGTACGGCCGAAACCGGTGATCACTTCGTCGAACACCAGCAGGATGTTGTGCTGGTCGCAGATTTCACGCAGGCGCTTGAGGTAACCCTGAGGCGGCACTAATACGCCAGCGGAACCGGCCATAGGCTCGACAAACACCGCAGCAATGTTCGACGCATCGTGCAGTTCGATCAGCTTGAGCAGTTCATCCGCCAACGCGATACCGCCCTGCTCCGGCATGCCGCGAGAGAAGGCATTGCTCGCCAGCAAGGTGTGCGGCAGATGGTCAACGTCCATCAAGCCCTGACCAAAAATCTTACGGTTGCCGTTAACCCCACCCAGGCTGGTACCGGCAATGTTCACACCGTGGTAACCACGGGCGCGGCCAATCATCTTGGTCTTGGTGGCCTGGCCTTTCAGGCGCCAGTAAGCACGCACCATCTTCACGGCGGTATCGGCACACTCGGACCCCGAATCGGTGAAGAACACATGATTCAGGTTGCCCGGCGTCAGGTCGGTGATTTTTTCCGCCAACTGGAAGGACAGCGGATGACCGTATTGGAAGCCCGGCGAGTAGTCCAGGGTGCCCAATTGCTTGGCCACCGCTTCCTGGATTTCCTTACGGGTGTGCCCAGCGCCGCAGGTCCACAGGCCCGACAACGAGTCGTACACCTTGCGCCCCTTGTCATCGATCAACCAACTGCCTTCCGCCCCCACGATCAGGCGCGGGTCACGCTGGAAGTTACGGTTGGCGGTGTAAGGCATCCAGTGAGCGTCCAACTTCAGTTGGCTGGCCAGGGACGATGGGGCGTTTTCAGGCATGTTCATCAGCAAAACCTCGCAAGGCAAAAGGCAGCGTCGGGATTGAAAAGCGTTGTTGCAGCTAAGTTGCCACGGCGATAAAGTCGGTGAAATTCAACTCTTCTAACCTTCAGTCAGGCCCTTACTAAACTATGAGCAGCCGTCGCCCAGACCCTCTCGCCCAAGTCAGCGACTTCGATATTCGCTTGCTGCGCATCTTTCGCAGCGTAGTAGAGTGCGGTGGCTTCTCGGCGGCGGAAACCGTGCTGGGCATCGGCCGTTCAGCCATCAGCCAACAGATGAGTGACCTTGAGCAGCGCCTTGGGCTACGGCTGTGCCAACGCGGCCGCGCCGGTTTCTCCCTGACCGAAGAAGGCCGCGAGGTCTACCAATCTGCCCTGCAGTTGTTAAGTGCCCTGGAAAGTTTTCGCACCGAGGTCAACGGCCTGCACCAGCACTTGCGTGGCGAGCTGATCATCGGCCTCACCGACAACCTCGTCACCCTGCCCCACATGCGCATCACCCACGCCTTGGCACAGTTGAAGGAGCGTGGCCCGGACGTGCAGATCCAGATCCGCATGATCGCGCCCAACGAAGTGGAACAAGGTGTACTCGACGGGCGCCTGCACGTCGGCGTGGTACCCCAGGCCAGCGCTCTGTCGGGGCTGGAATACCAGCCGCTGTACAGCGAACGTTCGCTGCTCTACTGCGCAGTCGGCCACCCACTGTTCTACGCCGACGACAAACAACTGGACGACACGCGCATCGACAGCCAGGACGCCATCGCCCCCACCTTCCGCCTGCCCGCCGAGATCCAGGCTCATTACCAGGCACTTAATTGCACGGCCAGCGCCTCGGACCGCGAAGGCATGGCCTTCCTGATTCTCACCGGTCGCTATATCGGCTACTTGCCCGATCACTACGCCAGCCTCTGGGTGCAACAAGGCCGACTGCGCGCGCTGAAACCGGCTACACGTTTTTACGATTTGAGCCTGGCATCGGTCACGCGCAAAGGCCGTCGCCCTCATTTGGTGCTGGAAAGTTTTCTCGAAAGCCTCGCGGCAACGCGCTAACTCGGGCCGAACGCAGAAAGCTGAGCAGTTGGACAGCTTTTTGCAGGAGCACAAGCACATAGACCTTGAGCTTGCCCGCCATGCCACCAGAATCCGCCAGCAACAGCGATTTGATCTACGGCCTCAACGACCGACCCAAACCGTTTCCCGCACTACTCGCCGCCCTGCAGCACGTGCTCGCGGCGTTCGTCGGCATCATCACGCCGCCACTGATCATCGGCTCCACCCTCGGCCTTACCGCGCACCTACCCTACCTGATCAGCATGGCGCTGATGGTCTCCGGCGTGGGCACCTTCATCCAGGCGCGTAGGCCATTTGGTATCGGCGCCGGGATGATCTGCCTGCAAGGCACCAGCTTCGCCTTTCTCGGCGCGGTGCTGTCGGCAGGTTTTCTGGTGAAGCAACGCGGCGGCAGCCCGGAAGACATCATGGCGATGATTTTCGGCGTGTGCTTTTTCGGCGCCGCCGTGCAGATCGTGCTGAGCCGCTTCATTGGCCAGTTGCGCCGCGTCATCACGCCATTGGTGACGGGCATTGTCATCACTCTGATCGGCATCAGCTTGATCAAAGTCGGCATCACCGACTTGGGCGGCGGTTTCAACGCCCCGGACTTCGGCGCCCCCACCAACCTGGCGCTTGGCCTGTTCGTGGTGTTGACCATCATTCTGCTCAACCGCTCGAATACGCCGTGGGTGCGCCTTTCGGCCATCATCATCGGCCTGGCCCTCGGCAGCCTGGCCGCCTGGGGCAGCGGCAAACTGGTGCCCCAGGCCCTGCCCGTCTTGCCGTTGATCAGCGTGCCGATGCCCTTTCGCTTCGGCTTCACGTTCGACTGGAGCGCTTTCCTGCCGATCGCGCTGATTTATCTGATCAGCAGCATCGAAACCGTCGGCGACCTCACCGCCAACTGCATGATCGCCCGCCAGCCCATCAGCGGCCCCTCTTATATAAGCCGACTCAAAGGCGGCGTATTGGGCGACGGCGTCAGTTGCATGATCGCCGCCACCTTCAGCGCCTTTCCCAACACCACGTTTGCCCAGAACAACGGCGTAATCCAACTCACCGGCGTGGCCAGCCGCTACGTCGGCTTGTACATCGGCGTGCTGCTGTTTTGCCTGGGGCTGTTTCCGCTGATTGGCGCGGTGTTGCAGCAAATTCCAAAACCCGTGCTGGGCGGCGCCACCCTGGTGATGTTCGGCAGCGTGGCCGCGGCCGGTGTGCGCATCCTGGCCCAAGCGCCGCTGGACCGACGCAGCATGCTGATCATTGCCACCTCCTTTGGCGTCGGCCTGGGTATCGCCGCCCAACCGAACCTGCTGCACCTGATGCCCGCGCTGGTGCAGAACTTGTTCGACTCGGCCATCACCAGCGGCGGGCTGACCGCCATCGTGTTGTGCCTGCTGTTGCCGGAAGCCAAAACGACCCACGCTGCCGCAAACCGCGCGCCGGAAAGCGACACGCTGGAACCGCTTTGACGGTTTTATTGCATCGGGACTTGTCTGAGGCTTGAGGGTGGGTTATCTGTGCACACGTCGTCTCTATCGATCAGCACGGAAACCTCCATGAGCCTCGAAGTTCCTGCCCACAGCAACCACGCCGGTAAACCCGCCAGCCGCATTCGGCAAAAGAACGAACAAGCGATTCTGCAGGCTGCTGAAGACGAGTTCGCGCGCCATGGCTACAAAGGCACCAGCATGAACACCATTGCCTCGAGTGCCGGGCTGCCCAAGGCCAACCTGCATTACTACTTCACCAACAAGCTGGGCCTGTATATCGCCGTGCTCAGCAACATCCTCGACCTGTGGGATAGCACCTTCAACGCGCTGACCGCCGAGGACGACCCGGCCGTGGCCCTCACTCGCTATATTCGCACCAAGATGGAGTTCTCCCGGCGCCACCCGCAAGCCTCGCGGATCTTTGCCATGGAAATCATCAGCGGCGGCGAATGCCTCACCGAATATTTCAGCCAGGACTACCGCGCCTGGTTCAGTGGCCGGGCCGCCGTGTTCCAGGCCTGGATCGACGCCGGCAAGATGGACCCCATCGACCCCGTGCACCTGATCTTCCTGCTGTGGGGCAGCACCCAGCACTACGCCGACTTCGCCACCCAGATCTGCCGCGTCACCGGTCGCACCAAGCTGACCAAGCAAGACATGGAAGACGCCGGTACCAACCTGATCCACATCATCCTCAAAGGCTGTGGCGTCAAGCCGGCCCTATAAACGAAGCGACTTATGCCTTTCACGCTTACCGGCGTTTGCGAATTTCGCGAAGAAATCCGCAAAAGCCGCTTCATCACCCTCGCCGCGCCGATCACCAGCCCCCAGGACGCCCAGGCGTTTTTCGAGCAGCACAGCGACCTGAATGCCACGCACAACTGCTGGGCCTGGAAACTGGCGGACCAGTACCGCAGCAATGACGATGGCGAACCCGGAGGTACGGCTGGGCGACCGATACTCGCGGCCATCGAGGCCCAGGGGTTTGATCAGGTCGCAGTGTTGGTAATTCGCTGGTACGGCGGCATCCAGTTGGGCACCGGTGGACTGGCCCGTGCGTATGGCGGCGGGGCTAACAAATGCCTGCAGAACGCCGAACGCATTGAGTTGATCAGCCGCGTGCCGCTCAGTTGCGCCTGCGGATTTTCCGAACTCAACCTGGTGAAATTGCGCGTCGCCGACCTGGGCGGGCTGGTGGTGGAGGAAACTTTCACCGCCAACGGCGTCGAGCTGCAACTGGCACTTGGCGAAGCGCACATCGACACCTTGCAAACCCAACTCGCCGACCTTAGCCGTGGGCGCATTCTGCTGCAACGCTGAAACTGCCCACATCTACTGTGCACCTGCCTGTGGATAACCTGAGCACATCCGCGTGTAGCCCTTCTGTCATATGGGCTGTCGAGCGTCGATCGTTTTTTGATCAGCGCGTACCGGCAGGATTTGCGTGATGCACCACAGCACTTCAAACAACAGAATGCCCCACAGGATCGACGTGGCGCCTTGAGCCAGCGCATAGAGTTGCCACGTCGCAAACAGCGCGCGTCCAGCCGCGTCGTACAACCCAAACGCACGTTGCGGATCGCGTATGCGCAGCACCGCCCAGACGCACACGATCGACCCGAGCAGGTTGGCCATCAGCACATGGACGGGCGCGAACGCAGGAAACGCCCCCGGCAGGTTCAGGCTCTGCAACACGCTGTGCAGCGCCAGAAAACTCCAGGGCGTGACAAACGCCGTTGTGACGATCAAGTCATACCAGGCGCTGGCACGCACCAGGGTTCGGTACTGTTCAATGCTCCACATACCCGCAAACTCCTTCAATTCAAGAAGCCAGCAGGCTAAAGCCTGGAGTATGCTCCAAGGTCAAGCCCCCACGAGCCCGCCCCATGCGTATCGGCGAATTAGCCCAGGCCAGCCAGGTCAGCCGCGACACCCTGCGCTTCTACGAGCAGCGCGGGTTGATCGCCGCACAACGCAGCGCCAACGGTTACCGCGACTACCCCGCAGACATGGTGCAACTGGTGCTCTACATCAAGACCGCCCAACGCCTGGGCTTCAGCCTTGGCGAAATCGGCAGCAGTGTTGCCGCCCTGTGGCAGGCGCCGGACCCCGACAGCGCCGTCACGCAACTGCTGCAAGACAAGCTCAACCTGATCGAAAACCGCATCACCGAACTCGGCCAGCTGCGCAACGAGTTGCAGCAAAGGCTTGGGCAACGTTGTCCACTGAACCCGTGAACCTCCACTCCAAAGGAAGCCCTTCATGTCTACGCCAAAAACCGCACTGATCATCGGCGCCTCGCGCGGGCTGGGCCTGGGCCTGGTCAAGCAATTGCTCCAGGACGGTTGGGATGTGACCGCCACCGTGCGTGACCCGAACAAGGCCGACGCCCTGAAAGCCGTTGGTCCGGTGCACATCGAGAAACTCGACATGGACGATCAGCAAGCCGTGATCGCCCTGAGCCAGCGCCTCAAAGGCCAGACGTTCGACCTGCTGTTCGTCAACGCCGGCGTCAAGGGCCCGGCCAACCAGGAACCGGGCCACGCCACCCTCGCGGAAGTCGGCCAACTGTTCTTCACCAACGCCGTGGCGCCGATCAACCTCGCGCAGCGCTTTGCCGGGCAGATCCGCAAGGACAGCGGCGTGCTAGCGTTCATGAGTTCGGTGCTGGGCAGCGTGACAATTCCCGACGGTTCGGACCTGGCGCTGTACAAAGCCAGCAAGGCCGCGCTCAACTCCATGACCAACAGCTTCATTACCCAACTGGGCGATCACACGCTCACCGTGCTGTCGCTGCACCCGGGCTGGGTGAAAACCGACATGGGCGGCGAAAACGCGCACATCGATGTCGACACCAGCGTGCGTGGCCTGGTGGACCAGGTGAATGCGTTCACCGGCAAAGGCGGCCATCACTTTGTGGACTACAAGGGCGACACCATCGCCTGGTAAATACCGCAATCAACCTGTGGAAGGGGGCTTGCCCCCTCCCACTGTGACTCAGTAGACCCAACCGCCAACAACACGTAATCTACACGCCTCGCCCTCACCGGCGACCCTGGATCAGCAGACAGGGCAACACTGAGCTGGCAAACCTGAACCCATCATTCAGAGGAGCCGGCCAATGCCTGCGACCCGTATCCTGTTAAAAAACCCCCTCGCGATTTTCACTGCCAATGGCCTCGACGCCCGTGGCGGCCTGGTGCTGCAAGACGGTGTGATCACCGAAGTGCTGCCCCTGGGCCAGGAACCTGCCCTCCCCTGTGACCAGGTGTTCGACGCCCGCGAACATGTGGTCCTCCCCGGGTTGATCAACACCCACCACCACTTCTACCAAACCCTGACCCGCGCCTGGGCGCCAGTGGTCAACCAGCCGTTATTCCCGTGGCTGAAAACCCTGTACCCGGTCTGGGCCCGGCTCACCCCGGAAAAACTCGCACTGGCCACCAAAGTCGCCCTGGCCGAACTGCTGCTCTCGGGCTGCACCACGGCGGCGGATCACCACTACCTGTTCCCCGACGGGCTGGAAAACGCCATCGACGTGCAAGTGCAAAGCGTGCGCGAGCTGGGCATGCGCGCCATGCTCACCCGCGGTTCCATGAGCCTGGGCGAAGCCGACGGCGGCCTGCCTCCGCAGCAAACCGTGCAACAAGGCCAGGTCATCCTGGACGACAGCCAACGCCTGATCCACACGTACCACCAGCGTGGCGACGGTGCGCAAATCCAGATCGCCCTGGCGCCCTGCTCGCCGTTCTCGGTCACCCCGGAAATCATGGAAGCCAGCGCCGAACTGGCCAACAGCCTCGACGTGCGCCTGCACACGCACTTGGCAGAAACCCTCGACGAAGAAGACTTCTGCCTGCAGCGTTTCGGCCTGCGCACCGTGGATTACCTCGACAGCGTCGGCTGGCTCGGCCCGCGCACCTGGTTGGCCCATGGCATCCACTTCAACCCGGATGAGATCGCCCGCCTCGGCGCGGCCGGCACCGGCATTTGCCATTGCCCAAGCTCGAACATGCGCCTGGCCTCCGGCATCTGCCCGACCCTGGACCTGATCGCTGCAGGCGCGCCCATCGGCCTGGGCGTAGATGGCTCGGCCTCCAACGACGCATCGAACATGATCCTCGAAGCCCGCCAGGCCCTGTACATCCAGCGCCTGCGCTACGGCGCCGAGAAGATCACGCCCGAAGGCGTGCTGGACTGGGCCACCAAGGGATCGGCGCAGTTGTTGGGGCGTACGGATATTGGTGAACTGGCTGTGGGCAAACAGGCCGACCTGGCGTTGTTCAAGCTTGATGAGCTGCGCTTCTCCGGCAGCCATGACCCACTCTCGGCCCTGCTGCTGTGCGGCGCCGACCGTGCCGACCGGGTGATGGTGGCGGGTAAATGGCGAGTCATCGACGGCCAGGTCGAAGGCCTCGACCTCAAGGGTTTGATTGCCGATCACACCCAGGCCGCGCGCCAACTGATCGCCGGAACCTAAACCGCATACCCTTCGTAATGTGGGAACTGGTTTGTGTGGGAGCTGGCTTGCCTGCGATGCAGACACCTCGGTCTGTCAGCAAAACCGCGGTGATGCTATCGCAGGCAAGCCAGCTCCTACACAAAACTGGCTTTCACATCAGTCTCGGCGGTGCTTAGAGGCCCAGCAGCGACAGCATGATAAAGGTCGCAAACAACACAAAATGGGTCATCCCTTCGATGGCATTGGTTTCGCCATCGTTGAGGTTGATCGCGCTGACAATCAGCGTGATGAACACCATCACCGTCTGCACCGGCGTCATCGCCATCTGGAACGGCTGGCCGGTGTAGAGCGCCATGGCCTCCATCACCGGCACCGTCAGGATCACCGTCGACAACGACGCCCCCAACGCAATGTTCACCACCGACTGCATGCGGTTGGCCAACGCCGCACGCAACGCGGTCAAAATCTCCGGCGCCGCCGAGATCGCGGCCACCACGATCGCGGTGATCACCGGTGGTGCGCCCGTGCCTTCCAGCCCCAGGTCGAGAGTCTTGGACATCACCTCGGCCAACGCGCCAATCACAATCACCCCGAACACCAACGTCGCGATGGAGAACGCCAGATTGATCGGCGGCTCCTGGTGTTCTTCTTCCGGCTGTTTCTTGCGGCGTTTTTCCGGGTAGCTGTAGCTGAAAAAGTAACTGTGCGGGCCCACCTGCATACGCAGGAACAGGGTGTAGAGCAGCACCATCGCGCCGATGGTGAAGGCCGAGTAGATTTTCCAGTCCGCCTCGGGGATAAATTCAGGCACCACCATCGACACGCCCATGGCCGTGAGAATCATCACGCTGTAGCTGCGCGCCGAGTCGTCATTGTAGGACTGCTCGCCATGCTTGATGCCACCCATCAGCGCGGCCAGGCCGAGGATGCCGTTGATGTCGAGCATCACCGCCGAATAAATGGTGTCGCGCACCAACGTCGGCGACGGTTCGTTGCTCATCATGATCGCCAGGATCACCACTTCCACTAGCACGGCGGCCAGGGTGAGGATCATGGTGCCGTAGGGATCGCCGACCTTTTCCGCCAACTGTTCGGCGTGGTGGGCGACGCGCATCGACGCCACCACGATAAACGCGATCAGCACCACGCCGCCGAGCAGCGCGACCATCTGCCCGCTGTGCAGCATCCAGTGCTCCAGCGGGTAGGCAGCGATGGCGGCAATCAGCGCCAGCAGCATGAATTTTTCTTGCTTGAGAGAGGAGAGCATTCCGGGCCTTTTCGCACAACAAATCAGTCATTGATGGGGTACAGACTACGGCAGCTTGCTAACGTTTCGTTACACCTTAGTTCACGCGGCCCTTGCGCAAACAGAAACGAAACTCTCCTGCTGGTCAGGTTTTACCGATTATTTCAGCCATGGCCTGTAGAATGCCGCCATTGCACCTGATGAGAATTTTAGAAATGTACGATTGGCTCAACGCCCTGCCCAAGGCTGAATTGCACCTGCACCTGGAAGGCTCGCTGGAGCCGGAGTTGCTGTTCGCCCTGGCCGAACGCAACAAGATCGCGCTGCCGTGGAATGACGTTGAAACCCTGCGCAAGGCCTACGCCTTCAACAACCTGCAAGAGTTTCTCGACCTGTACTACCAGGGCGCTGATGTGCTGCGCACCTCCCAGGACTTCTACGACCTGACCTGGGCCTACCTGCTGCGCTGCAAAGCACAGAACGTGATCCACACCGAACCGTTCTTCGACCCGCAGACCCACACTGACCGTGGTATTCCCTTCGAAGTGGTACTGAATGGCATCGCCGCAGCGCTTAAAGATGGCGAGCAGCAACTGGGCATCACCAGCGGTTTGATCCTCAGCTTCCTGCGCCACCTGAGCGAAGCCGAAGCCGAGAAAACCCTGGACCAGGCGCTGCCGTTCCGTGACGCGTTCGTGGCCGTGGGCCTGGACAGTTCGGAAATGGGTCACCCGCCGAGCAAGTTCCAGCGCGTGTTCGACCGTGCCCGTCACGAAGGCTTCCTCACCGTGGCCCACGCCGGCGAAGAAGGCCCGCCCGAGTACATCTGGGAAGCTATCGACCTGCTGAAAATCCAGCGTATCGACCATGGCGTGCGCGCCATCGAAGACGAGCGCTTGATGCAGCGCATCATCGACGAGCAGATCCCGTTGACCGTGTGCCCACTGTCCAACACCAAGCTCTGCGTGTTCGACGACATGGCCCAGCACAACATCCTCGACATGCTCGAGCGTGGCGTGAAAGTCACGGTGAACTCCGATGACCCGGCGTACTTCGGCGGTTACGTCACCGAAAACTTCCACGCGCTGCACACCGCACTGGGCATGACCCAGGACCAGGCCAAACGCCTGGCGCAAAACAGCCTGGATGCCCGGCTCGTGAAGCCATAACGGGATAAACACGCTCAAAAAATGTGGGAGCTGGCTTGCCTGCGATAGCAATCTAACAGTCAACACCTGAGGTGACTGACACACCGCCATCGCGGGCAAGCCCGGCTCCCACACTGACCTCATTGCATTCAAGCCTGGGTCAGTTCTTCCAGGGTCTTGCCCTTCGTCTCCATCCCAAACACCCACACCACCAGCGCCGCCACCGCAAAGCACAGCGCGCCCAAGGCAAACACCCCGCCCTGCCCGGTAATGGGGAACACCAGCCCGGTCACCAACGGCCCCAGCAACGACCCGATCCGACCAATCGCAGAAGCAAACCCCGAGCCCGTCGCCCGCGCCGACGTGGGATACAGCTCCGGCGTGTAGGTGTACAACACCGCCCACATGCCAAACAGAAAGAACTGCATCAGCAAGCCCGAGGTGATCAACAACGCCACGTTGCCGCCAAACACCGCGCTTTGCCCATACAGAAACGCCATCACCCCGCCGCCCAGCAGCGTCACGACGCACACCGGCTTGCGCCCCCAGCGCTCCACCAGCCAGGCGGCCATCAGGAAGCCGGGAATCCCGCCCAGGGAAATGATCACCGTGTAATACACCGACTGGGTCACGGCAAAACCCGACTGCTGCAGCAATGCGCTCAGCCAGGACGTCAGGCCGTAAAACCCCAGCAAGGCAAAGAACCACACGCTCCAGATCATCAACGTGCGCTGTCGATACTGTGCCGACCACAGTTGCTGGAAGGCCGAGAAAAACGTCCCCGGCGTCGTCTCCACCCGTGGCAGGCGAACCGGTTCCGGCAGGTCGGTGCTGCCCAATGAATCGCGGACCTTTTGCTCGATCCCCCGCAACACCTTGTCGGCAGCCTCATGCCGCCCGGCCTGCTCCAGCCAGCGCGGCGATTCCGGGATAAAAAAGCGGATCGCCAACACGAACACGGCCGGCACCGCCAACACCAGGAAGATGTCGCGCCAGCCAATCACCGGCAGTAAAAAGTAAGACAACACTCCCGCTGCCACAAAACCTAACGGCCAGAAGCCATCCATCAAGGCGATGTAGCGCCCACGCCCCTTGGCCGGGATCAGCTCCGACAGCATCGACTGGGCAATCGGAAACTCCATGCCCATACCGATTCCCAGCAGGATGCGAAACAGCGTCAACATCTCCACGGTCTGCGCCGTGGAACACAGGTAGCTGGCAATGCCCCACAACACGATGCTCCACTGGAATACCGGCTTGCGTCCAAAACGGTCCGCCAGCATGCCCGACAGGGAAGCGCCCACCACCATGCCGAAAAAACTCGAGCTGGCGAGCAACCCGGCCTGCGCCGTGCTCAGGCCGAATTCGGTTTTGATCGACCCCAACAGAAAGGTCATCATCGCCAGGTCCATGGAGTCGAAGAAAAACGCCAGGGCGATGATGATGAAGATGACTCGGTGGTAACCGCTGATGGGTAACCGTTCCAACCGTTCTGCCGCGCTATAGCCTTGCCTGTCCATGCCGCACCCCTGTATGAAAACCCCCTCGGCGAGTGTGCGGCATCGTTTCAGCGACTTATTGCTGGATGCGACCTGACTGAAACTCTGAACGACGCCTCGGGCGTGACCAGTCGGTTGATTTCCGCCAGCCCCGCCTCTGTGACCGAGACGGCGCGTGACTCGCCTATCACACTGACCCAACTGGACTGCAAGAACAGCTGCAGCAACCCTGCGCCCAAGGCGCCTCCCAGGTGCGATTGCTGCTGGCTCCAGTCAAAACAGTCGCAGGCCACCGGCGCTGCCAGCGCCTGGGTGAAAATGCCGCGAAGCGCCAGATGGTGCACGCCCTTGGCCGTGACGTGGAGGCGTTGTTCATGACGCTCAATCCATCCGGCTTCGAGCATTCGCTCATACAGCCTTGCCGCTATCTCGCCGCCCAAGTGGTCATGGCACAGCCGCGCTCGACACAACGGCTGCGGCACCACCAATGCAGGCGGCAACAGGTCCGGTGCACTGCGCAGCGCACTGGCCACGGTGGTGCTGGCCAGCGCATCGATCGCCGCACTGACATCGGCAGCCGCCAGCCGAAACAGACGCGCGCCGCGTCGGACCTCGACCCGCAGCAACCCGCCGGCGGTCAACCGGCCCAGATGGGCATGGGCCGATGCCGATGACAACCCGGCAAGCCTGGCAAGCTCGACCGAGGATTTCGCCGAGCCGTCCATCAACGCCCACAAGATGACGGTGCGTTTGGGCTCGGCGAGCAAGCTGGCGATCTGACTGATACAAAGTGCTTCTTGCATGTATTCACTCCCTGTTGAATCACGTATCTACAGCGGTTGGCGCCAAAGTATAGGTGCGCACGCGGTCGGTTCCGCGCCGTCTGACAGCGCGGAGTGGGACAGGGGCTGAGTGAAATTTCCTGCTGTGAGGGAGGTTATGACGTAGGGCGCAAACGCTCCGGCCATTGCGCCGTCAATGTCGCACAACGGGCCACGAGCATTTCCCGCAGCAGGTTGATGGGTTTGCTTAATTGGGCACGGTGGGCGCACAGCAAATTGAGCGGCGTGCGCTCGCCGCGCAGCTCCGGCAGGATCACGCGCAAACGCCCGGCCAGCACATCCGTGCTCACGTCCAGCCAGGACTTGTAGGCAATGCCTACACCCGCCACTGCCCAACGGCGCACCACATCGGCGTCGTCGCTGAAGCGATCACCACTGACTGTGAGACTCACGTCGCGCTTACCGTCGTGAAAGCTCCAGTGGTCATGCACCCGGCTGCCAAGCATATACAGCAGACAATTGTGCTGGGCCAACTGCTCTAAATTACGCGGTGCACCGTGCCGGGCCAGGTAGCTGGGCGCTGCGCACAGCACGCGCAGGTTGTCAGGGGCGATGGGCAACGCGATCAGGCTGGAGTCTTCGGGCTCGCCGTAGCGCAGGGCGATATCCACCGGTTGGCGGAACAGGTCGGCGATGCGATCCCCCAGCAGCAGCCGGACAGTGAGTTGCGGGTACTCGTGCTGGAATTCGTCCAGCCACGGCAGCAACAGGTTGCGGCCCAGGTCCGACGGTGCCGAGAGTTGCAACACACCGCTGACGTGGTCCTGGCTGCTGGACAACAACCGCCGCCCCTCATCCAGCGAACCCAACGCGGAACGGGCATATTCGAGGAAGCCCTCGCCTTCGGCGGTCAACCGCAGGCTGCGGGTGGAACGCGCCAGCAAACGTGTGCCCAGTTGCTGCTCGAGGCGCTTGAGCGCCGCGCTGGCCACGGCGGGAGACAGGTCCATCACCCGCGCAGCGGCCGACAGGCTGCCCAGGTCGGCTGCGCGTACAAACAACTGCAAATCATCAAACCGCAGCATGCATTCCCACTCATTATCAAAATTTTATTGAAACAGACCTCTGTTTTAGCGGCTTTTATCTTTGTAGGAAATAGCCAATCATCTGGCCATCCCGTTCATCACGTGTCAGGAGTTGAAGATGTCCACTGCCTTTAATGTCATCGCCACCATGATCGCCAAACCCGGCCAGGAAGCCACCCTGGAAACCCTGCTACGTGGCCTGCTGGAGCCCACCCGTCTTGAAGCCGGTTGCGAGCAGTACGAACTCAACCAGGACCTGCAAAGCCCCGGCACCTTTTACATGATCGAGCGCTGGAGCAGCGACGCCGCCCTGGCCGCCCACGACCAGAGCGCGCATATCCAGAGCTTCCGCGCCAAGGCTCCGGAGGTGCTCGAATTGTTCGACCTCAAGCGCCTGAAGTTTCTTGCCTGATCAGCCCTATTCCGGAGTTCCCATGAAAGCTATCGCCTACTACGCATCCCTGCCGATCAACGACCCAAAATCCCTGCAAGACATCGAACTGCCCGCGCCGGTCGCCGGCCCACGCGACCTGCTGGTGGAAGTCAAAGCCATCTCGGTCAACCCGGTGGACACCAAGGTGCGCCAGAACGTAACCCCCGAGAACGGCGCCGCCAAAGTGCTGGGTTGGGATGTGGCCGGTGTGGTCAAGGCCGTCGGCAGCGACGTCACGCTATTCAAGGCCGGTGACAAGGTGTTCTACGCAGGCTCCCTGGTTCGCCCCGGTGGCAACAGCGAACTGCATACCGTGGATGAGCGCATCGTCGGCCATATGCCCAAGAGCCTGGGCTTTGCCGACGCCGCTGCACTGCCGCTGACTGCCATCACCGCCTGGGAGCTGTTGTTCGAGCGCCTGCAAGTGCGTGAAGGTAAAGAAGACGAAGGCCAAAGCCTGTTGATCGTCGGCGCGTCCGGTGGCGTGGGTTCGATCCTGACCCAACTGGCCAGCCAGCTCACTGCGTTGAAAGTCATCGGCACCGCTTCACGCCCGGAAACACAAGCGTGGGCCAAGGCGCTTGGCGCCGACCTGGTGATCGACCACAGCCAGCCGCTCAGCGAAGCGCTGAAAAACGCCGGCCACCCGCAAGTGACTCACGTCGCCAGCCTGACCCAGACCGACCATCACCTGGACCAACTGGTGGAAGCCCTGCAACCGCAAGGCAAGCTGGCCTTGATCGATGATCCCAAGGCGCTGGACGTCAGCAAGCTCAAGCGCAAGAGCCTGTCGCTGCATTGGGAGTTCATGTACACCCGCTCGATGTTCGAGACGCCCGACATGATCGAGCAGCACCACCTGCTCAACCGCGTGGCGGAACTGATCGACGCCGGCACCTTGAAAACCACGGTGGGTGAACATTTCGGCGTGATCAACGCCGAGAACCTGCGCCGTGCCCACACCCTGCTGGAAAGCGGCAAGGCCAAGGGCAAGATCGTACTGGAAGGGTTCTAGGAAAGGATCATGGGTGCCGTCCGTTATTCACCGCAGTGATGGATGGCACCATTAGTCCGACAGTTGATCTTTGTCATATTTGCGAGCGTATTCGGGTTTATATTGGCCGCCTTTGCCACGATTCTTTTACGTGAGGAAGTCAGCAATGAAGATCCTGATAAAAGCGTTAGCAAAATCTGCAGGCAATAAATGGCAGGTGAGTCTCGACCGAGACGCCTTCACCTTCCGCAGCGAGGCCGAGGCCCGCGCCTTTGCCGACACCCTGCAAGCCCGTATCCAGGCGCCCCACCGCATTCCCCTCAGCCAGCAACGTTCCGCCGCTGGCTGACCTGCACTTCAGACCTGCGCCTGCGCGGCCCTCGCCCGTTGCAGGCGCTGGGTCGACACCGCAATCGTCACCGCCAAGACACCGCACAAGCTGATGACCATGGCCATCGGCATCGCCGTGCCGTCGTGCAACACCCCCACCAGCGACGCAGCGCCCGCCGCCACCCCGAACTGGATGCAGCCCAGCAACGCCGACGCGCTGCCGGCACGTGCGCCCTGCCCGGCCATGGCGCAGGCCGAGGTGTTGGGCAAAATGCAGCCCAGGCTGGCAATGCAGATAAACAACGGCACCAGCAACGGCCACAGCGCGTCCGTATGCAAGGCGGCGATACCCAGCAGCGTCAGGGCCGCCAGCACGTAGACCCACACCGAGCGTGACAACAGGAAGGCCGGACCACGCTTGGACAGCAACCGCGCGTTCACCTGGGCGACCAGGATAAAGCCGGCCGCGTTGGAGCCGAACAGCCAGCCGTAATGCTCGGCGGGCACACCATAGAGTTTGATGAAGACGAAAGGCGAGCCGGCGATGTAGGCAAACATCCCGGCAATCGAGATACCGCCCGTCAGGGCATAGCCGAGATAGACGCGGTCCGACAACAACCCAATATAGCGGCGCAGTGAGCCGGACAACGGCTGGCGCGGCTGATTGGCCGGCAGGGTCTCAGGCAACCCGAACGCCACGGCGATGGCCGCCATGACGCTGAACACCGACAGCGCCAGGAAGATCGACTGCCAGCCCCACACGCCCACCATCACACCGCCCGCCAAGGGCGCGAGGATCGGCGCCAGGCCGGTCACCAGCATCAGTTGCGAATACACCTTGGCCGACCCCACGGCATCACACTTGTCGCTGACCACCGCCCGCGAAATCACCATGCCCGCACACCCGCCCAGGGCCTGCACAAAGCGCGCACCGATCAGCCATTCCAGGGACGGGGCATAGGCACACGCGAAGGACGCCAGGGTAAACAGGGTCACGCCGCTGAGCAGCGGGCCGCGTCGGCCAAAGCGGTCTGCCAATGGGCCGTAGATCAACTGCCCGATGGCCAGGCCGGCGAAATACACCGCCAGGGTCAACTGGATATGTTTTTCGTCAGTGGCAAACGCCGTGGCCATCGCCGGAAAACCCGGCAGGTAAAAATCGATCGCCAACGGCGCGAAGGCGCTCAGGGCGCCCAGAATCAGGATTATGCGGAGGTTCATCAGACACCCAAGTGAGTCGGCAGCCCGACAGTCTAGCCGCGCTTGGGTGCCATGAACATTACGTTAGCTCGCTAACTATCAGAAAATTCACGCCAGCTTGGCGCTGTAGCCTTCTTCGGTGATCAGGCTGATGACCTGCTCGGCCGACAGTCGGCTTTCGACGCCGACCTCCTTAGCCGCCAGGTCAACCTTCACACTCGCCGCCGGGTCCTGGCTTTGCACCGCCTGGGTCACCGCCCGAACGCAATGGCCGCAGGTCATTCCTTCAACGTTGAATACTTGCATGACATAACTCCTCAAATAAGCCCGTAGTGAGCGGGCTTGCCCCGCGCGACGGTGTACCAGATGCCACGCACTTATCTGACACACCGCACCGCGGAGCTTGCCAGCGCACATCAAGTGTCGAGCTTGCCATCGTGGCAAGGTCAAGTTTCAAAAACATCGGCCGGGCTGGTATTCGGCCGCGGCCTCGGCCAAGCTTCATCCATCTTAGATATGAACCACGGAGCATTCGCCATGCGCTGGTCGTTTTTTGCCCTTGCCGGCCTGATGAGTTTGTCTGCGATCGCCCCCCAGGCCAACGCCGACCAGGACTATGCGGTGTTGATCATTTCCCGGGAGCGCCTGGAAGTACCGACCAACTGCGAGATCGGCCTGTACCTCAACGACCAGTTGGCCGGCCGGCTGTTCCAGGAACAAGCCACCTCATTCAACCTGCCGGCGGGCAACCTGTCGTTGCGCCTGAAGCTGTTGCCCGGCCAGTCCCCTGGCTGCCTGCCGGGCATGCTCGCGCCACCGGCGCAGAACATCACCCTCAAGGCCGGTGATGTGCGCAAGCTGCGGATCGCCCAGGGTCCGGACGGCATGTACCTGAAAGCCGCCGCCCTCGAATACTGATCCATTCAGCTGGCCCATCCCCTGTAGGAGCCCGGCTTGCCGGCGATGGCGGTGTTAAGGGCCTCATCGCCGGCAAGCCGGCTCCTACAATTATTCGGGGCTTGACCTTCCCCACAGGTCAAGGTTGATCCTAGGGGCAACTTCTCCTGGAGGACTGCCCCATGAATGGATCCACCACCTTTGACCTGCCCATCAGCGGCATGACCTGCGCCAGCTGTGCCGGCCGCGTCGAGCGCGCGCTGGGCAAGGTGCCGGGGGTGCAAAGCGTCAGCGTCAACCTGGCCAACGAACGCGCCCATGTCGAGGTGCTGGGCCAGATGGACCCCGGTGTCCTGATCGCTGCCGTCGACAAGGCCGGCTACACCGCTACCCTGCCCCAGAGCGAAACCGCCACCGAGGCCAATCAAGCCGAGCGCCTGCACCGCGAGCGCTGGTCATTGCTAGTGGCGATCGTGCTGGCCTTGCCGTTGGTGCTGCCGATGCTGGTGGAACCCTTTGGCCTGCACTGGATGCTGCCCGCGTGGGTGCAGTTCGCCCTGGCCACCCCGGTGCAATTCATCCTCGGGGCGCGCTTCTACATTGCCGCCTGGAAAGCCGTGCGCGCCGGCGCCGGCAACATGGACCTGCTGGTGGCCATCGGCACCAGCGCCGGCTACGGCCTGAGCATTTATGAATGGCTCACCACGCCTGTGGGCAGCATGCCGCACCTTTACTTCGAAGCCTCGGCAGTGGTGATCGCCCTGGTATTGCTCGGCAAATACCTGGAAAGCCGCGCCAAACGCCAGACCGCCAGCGCCATCCGTGCCCTCGAAGCCTTGCGCCCGGAGCGGGCGATCCGAGTGTTTGAAGGCCGGGAGGAAGACGTGGCGATCAATGCGCTGCGGATCAACGACCTGGTGCTGGTCAAACCCGGCGAGCGTTTCCCGGTGGACGGCGAAGTGGTCGAAGGCCAGAGCCATGCCGACGAGGCGCTGATCAGCGGCGAAAGCCTGCCGGTGCCCAAACAACCGGGCGACAGCGTCACCGGTGGCGCCATCAACGGCGAAGGCCGTTTGCTGGTACGCACCCGGGCCATCGGCGCCGAGAGCGTACTGGCGCGGATCATCCGCCTCGTAGAAGACGCCCAGTCCGCCAAGGCGCCGATCCAGAAACTGGTAGATAAAGTCAGTCAGGTGTTCGTCCCGGCCGTGCTGGTGCTGGCGTTGATCACGCTGGTGGGCTGGTGGTTGTACGGCGCGTCGCTGGAAACCGCGATCATCAATGCGGTGGCCGTGCTGGTGATCGCCTGCCCCTGCGCCCTGGGCCTGGCCACACCGACGGCGATCATGGCCGGCACCGGTGTCGCGGCGCGCTATGGCATCCTGATCAAGGACGCCGAAGCCCTGGAGCGCGCTCATGAGGTGAGCGCCGTGGTGTTCGATAAAACCGGCACCCTCACTTCCGGCGCGCCGAACATTGCGCACTTGGTGGCGGTGGACGGCAATGACGCGGCGATCCTGCAACAGGCCGGCGCGCTGCAACGCGGCAGCGAACATCCCCTGGCCAAGGCGGTGCTGGATACCTGCCGCGAGCGGGGGCTGGTGGTCGCCGATGTAACGGCCAGCCAATCCCTGACCGGGCGCGGCATTGCCGGCACCCTCGATGGCCGCCAACTGGCCCTGGGCAATCGTCGCCTGCTGGAAGAAAGCGGCCTCAGCGCTGGCGACCTGGCTGCCCAGGCCAGCGAGTGGGAAGCCGAAGGCCGCACCTTGTCCTGGTTGATCGAGCAAGGCGCGCAACCGCGCGTGCTGGGACTATTCGCCTTTGGTGACACGCTCAAGCCGGGCGCACTGGAGGCAGTGAACCGGCTTAAAGCTCAACACATCAGCAGCCACCTGCTGACCGGCGACAATCGCGGCAGCGCCCGCGTGGTCGCCCAGGCCCTGGGCATCGACGATGTTCACGCCGAAGTGCTGCCCGCCGACAAAGCCGCCACGGTCGCCGCGTTGAAAAAAACCGGCGTGGTTGCCATGGTCGGTGACGGCATCAACGACGCACCTGCCCTGGCCGCCGCCGACATTGGCATCGCCATGGGCGGCGGCACCGACGTGGCCATGCACGCGGCCGGCATCACCCTGATGCGCGGTGATCCACGCCTGGTGCCCGCCGCGTTGGAGATCAGCCGCAAGACCTACGCAAAAATCCGCCAGAACCTGTTCTGGGCCTTTGTGTATAACTTGATCGGTATTCCACTGGCGGCCTTCGGCCTGCTCAACCCGGTACTGGCCGGCGCGGCCATGGCTTTGTCCAGCGTCAGCGTGGTGAGCAATGCGTTACTGTTGAAGACTTGGAAACCCCTGGACCTGGAGGATCAGCGCCCATGAACATCGGCCAAGCCGCTCGCGCCAGCGGGCTGAGCGCCAAGATGATTCGCTATTACGAATCCATCGGCCTGCTCAAAGCCGCCCACCGTACCGACAGCGGTTACCGTGTGTACGGCCCGGACGAGGTGCACACCCTGGCGTTTATCAAACGCTCGCGGGATTTGGGGTTTTCATTGGAGGAGGTCGGCAAACTGCTGGCCCTGTGGCAGGACCGGCAACGGGCCAGCGCCGATGTGAAAGCCTTGGCGCGCCAGCACATCGAGGAGCTGAACCAGAAGATCCTGGAGCTTGGGCAACTGCGCGATACGCTGCAGGACCTGGTGGAACACTGCCAGGGCGATCACCGGCCCGATTGCCCGATTCTTAAGGAGTTGGCATCGGGCAATTGCTGCTGACACGGATTCATCTGACGAAACACAAAACCAACTGTGGGAGCCGGTCCTGGGGGGGGGGGGGGGGGGGGGGGGGGGGGGGGGGGGGGGGGGGGGGGGGGGGGGGGGGGGGGGGGGGGGGGGGG
>NZ_JBWKPU010000058.1:0-22983 GCF_059418405.1 Pseudomonas sp. GW821-FHT09A09 | reverse complement strand
GTGCCGAGTGTTGGGGCAAGAGCCCTTTGGTTACTTTGGGGCTCTTTTCCAAAGTGACCCGCCGTAAGGGCGGAACCATAAGCCGCCATCACCCAAACAACGGATATGTACTAACCCCCCATCAAACAAACCGATCTCCCAACTCGGTGCCTTGCCCAGACAGCCCACAAACAAAAAACCATGGGAATTCTACTGACGCCAAGCTTCAGTAAAGTCTTAGTCGTGTGGGTACCTTGTCTGGCAGCTAGCGCAGGCGCAAGCCTTCTACCATGGGTAACTATTCCATAGAAGGTGTGTACTTATGCATATTCAAAAAACGCCATTTATCTCACCAGCACAGCCCGCATCTTCTCTCCATAACCCCCCTGTCTCAGCCCCACCCCGAAGCATTGAAATAACATCCACTACAACGTCGGATGCCGGCGAAACCTCCAAGTTGGACAAGGTCAGCGACCCAAAGCTAGAAATTAAAAAAGAGGCCACGTCGCCGAATGGGCTGTATCAAGTAAGTTACTCACTGTCTGCGCCGGGCGCAGGTTTGACCAATATCACCTTTCCAATCGTTATCGACGAAGGCCTCCAAAGGAAATCGGCCAAGGACGGAGGGGTTTATTACGCGATGCAATTCGACATTAATAATGAAAAAGGCAAACGCTTAGGAGGCGGCTACATCGGGATACAGCCGCGTGGAGATGGCAGGGCACTCATTACGTTCTCTGGATTTGGTCCACATTTTAAAGCGCCGCAAGGAACCTCCGAGGCGGATGGGGGTAAAGGGGGCAGCAACAGCACAATGGTGGATTTCAAGTTCGGCAATAACTACAACCTCACGATAGAGCGAGACCCTGAGAACCCCAAGAGGCTGAGCGGATACATTCAGGATGTGACAGACCCTGGTAATCCTGGGCCCAAGCAACATGTAAAAGACCTTGATGTTGATCAGAACGTTGCGTTGTCCGGTAGGAATATCGGTTTTGTCGAGCAATACGGTGCGAAAATCAACCGAAGTTCTCAGGTTGCCTCGACTCAAGGTAGTTTTTCTGCGCCTTTTACTACCGATGAAAACGGCAAGACCAAGGTCGGAGCGATTAAAGGCCTGGGTTTGTATGGCCGGTACAAGAACTCGATAGTCGGCAGTCAAACGGTGACCAAGGAAGCCGGAGTCGGCAAAGAGATAAAGTTTTCTTTTCAGGGTGTAGGTTATGAAAAGAACACCTGATGTGTGATTAGTGGAGGCTGTATTTAAACTTTAAAACTGGGCGGACTCATGCAAGTGAGGCCTCCCAGAACAGTTTTGCGAGGCTGTGCGCCTCAGCACAGGTGGCCAGTACTGAAGCAATGCGCTGTTCCCCAACAGGTTTGAGCCAGCCCATCACATTGGTCACCCATTCTTCCCCCAAATTGGATATTCCTCCCCCAGGCCCCGATGACTAACCTAGCCATCAACCCCCACTGTCCTGGAGCACCACCATGCAAACCCGTACCGACTTCTACACCGCCTCCCCAGACGCCATGAAAGCCATGCTCGCCCTGGAAGCCGCCACCGGCAAACTGTCCATCGAACTGCCCCTGCTGGAACTGATCCGCCTGCGTGTATCGCAAATCAACGGCTGCGCCTTCTGCCTCGATATGCACACCGCCGACGCCCGCAAAGGCGGCGAAACCGAACGTCGCCTCTACACCCTGTCCGCCTGGCGCGAAACTCCGTTCTTCACCCCGCGTGAACGCGCTGCACTGGCCTGGGCCGAAAGCCTGACCCTGATCAGCCAGACCCACGCCCCGGACGAAGATTTCAATGCCCTGGCCGCCGAATTCAGCGCCCAGGAACAGGTCGACCTGAGCGTAGCCATCGCCACCATCAACAGCTGGAACCGCCTGGCCATCGGCTTTCGCAAAATGCCTAAATAACCCCACCTCCTGTGGGAGCCGGCTTGCCGGCGATGGCGTCAGAAGTTCACCGAAGCACTCAGGCGTGCCGTCAGCGGCGCGCCCTGGAACAGGTAGTCATCGCCCAGGTATTCGCCCGCGTCGCGCCAGTAGCGCTTGTCGAACAGGTTGTCGACGCTCAGGCGAAACACCGTTTCATAGCCGTCAACCTTAGTGGTGTAACGGCTGCCCACATTGACCACCGCGTAATCCCCCACTTCCACATTGCCGGTGCGGTTGGCGTATTTCTTGGCGCTGTATTGCACACCGCCCAGCACCGCCAACCCGTTCACCCACGGCAACGCATAATCGGCATACACACTGGCACGCAGCTTGGGCACGTTGATCGCTTGGTGGCCTTCATACTCCGGCGTACCGCTGCCGGTCACCCGTGCGCGAATCGCGGCCACACTGGTTGCGATCTGCAAGCGGTCGGTGGCCCAGCCGTTGGCCGACAATTCCAGCCCGGTGTTTTTCTGCTCGCCTTGCTGCACGTAGGTGAAGAGACCGGTGCCGTCGGGCTTGGCGTACTGGTAGGCCTGGCGGGTCTGGAACAGGGCGGCGGCGAAGCTGATGCGGCGCCAGTCGTATTTCACGCCGGTTTCGATCTGGCGTGAGGTGGTCGGGGCCAAGGTTGTGCTGTTGTTGGTCGCGAACCAGGGGGCGGTGCCGCCCAACGACAAACCTTTGCTGTAGCTGGTGTACAGCGAGATATTTTCCACTGGCTTGTAGATCAACGCGGCCTGGGGCAGGAACACGTATTGCTGGGTGTGACGCGTCTGATCGCCAGTGGTGCCGTCGAAGGCCTTTTCATCCAGGCGCACTTCGCGGCCACCCACGATGGTTTGCCATTGCTCGTTGAATGTGATGCGGTCGGTGATAAACAACCCGTATTGGCGGCTGTCGAGGTTGCGATGGCTGTCGTTCAACGGTTTGTCGGTTGGCGTGAAGCTCGGTGCATCTTCGTTGATATTGCCGCTGCCGATGTACTCGTTGACTGCTTCGCGCTTGTCGACCACCCGGCGAAACGCGCTGGTACCAAAGGTCAGTTCGTGGCCCAGGCCTGCTGTGTCGAACAGCCCGGTCATGGCCGCCTGCACTTCATCGTCCCGGCGTGTGTCGTCGGGGCTGCGGTAGTCGTAGATGTCGTAGTCACCTTCGGGGCTGAAGGTGTTGGCGTTGCAAGTCCCTACGTAATAACAGCCCCACGCAAACGAACTGTAATCATCAATCACCACCTTGCTGCGCGCCGCACTGACGCTGCCTTTCCACTGGTCACTGAAACGGTATTCAAACTTGCCGTTCAGGTTCAGCGAGTCGATACCCACCTGATGGGAGCCAGTCTGGTGGCCGAGCAGTTTTTTCGGCGAGGCGTCATGGGGCACTTCGGTGCCGCCGAGCAGTTGATAGCCCGGCACCGAACGTTGGTTCTTGTTCTGGTATTCGGCGTCCAGTTGCAGCAAGGCGTCGGGGCTGATGTTCCAGTCGAAGGCCAGGGACACGAAGTCACGCTGGCCGTTGGCGTGTTCCACATAGGAATTGAGGTCTTCATGGGCCACGTTGGCGCGCAGGCCGAACTGCTGTTCGCTGCCAAACCAGCCGCCGACGTCGGTTGCCACATAACCGCTGCCGCGGTCGTCGGTGGACACCGTCACCGAGCGCACGTCTTCGGGTCGCTTGGTCACGTAGTTGATCACGCCACTGGGCTCGGAAATCCCGCTTTGCAGGCCGGCCAAGCCTTTGAGCACTTCCACTTGCTGCTTGTTTTCCAGGGCGACGTTCTGCTCCCCGGTGATGGTGCGCCCGTTGATCTTGTAGCTGCTCGCCGCGTTCAGCGAGAAACCGCGCACCACGAAGTTTTCGTAGTAGCCGATGGGCGCGTAGCTGTCGCCCACCGAGGCGTCGTTGCGCAGCACTTCACTGAGCAGGCGCGCTTGCTGGTCCTTGAGCATGGCCGCGTTGATCACCGTGATCGAGGCCGGGGTATCCAGCAGTGGCGCTTCGTCGAAGCCGGCGACCGAGGCGGTTGAGTTGCGGTAGCCGGATTCATCCTGGCCCTGGACGTTTACCGCCGGTAATTCCAGTTCTGCGGCGAAGCTGCTGCCGATACCGCCTGTGAGCAGCAGGCCGAGGGCGAAACGTGAAGGGGCGAACGGACGAAAACGCAACACCATGGGGTCGGGCCTTAGAGCACAGGGGCAGAGGAGGGCGCATAAGCTAGGTGGATCGACGGGGTTTTACAAGTTATTGAGAATGGTTCTGTCGCGCCACAGGATCAATTTTGGGAGATGACTTGCCTGCGAAGGCGGTATGACGGGCTACTAGGATCGAGTGCATATCCGTTACTTAGGTAACGGCCACTTAGGGTTCCGCCCTGACGGCGGGTCACTTTTGGAAAAGAGCCCGGAATGCCGGCCCAGCCAAAAGTAACCAAAAGGGCTCTTGCCCCAACACTCGGTGCCTCGCCTAGGCTCGGCATGCCCGAACGAAGGCTTGAATCCGTGGGCCGCCGCCACGCGCCATCCATGGCACGGGGCGGCTAACCCGGCGTCCTGCCGGGTTACCCACGGATTCAAGCCTGCGTTCGGCCAGCGTGTTTGACGGGGCGCCTAAGATCAAAAGCAAGAGCACGGCGGCCTAGTAGCCGACCTGAGTGGTTGGATCAAAGGCAGGTACGTGTAGGAGCTGGCTTGCCGGCGATGCAGGCACCTCGGTGAAACAGGTACACCGCGTTGATGCCATCGCAGGCGAGCCAGCTCCCACAGGGGATGTGCAGTGTCAGAGGGATTGCCATTCAGAGGGCGCGTTTGAGGGTTTCGCTAGGCAGTTCCTGGAACAGCGCCCGGTAGCTGTTGGAAAACCGCCCCAGGTGCCAGAACGACCAGTTCATCGCCACTTCGGCCACGGTGGTGTCACTGGCACTGAGCAGTTCGCGCCGCGCCCCGTTCAGCCGGCGCAACCTCAACCACTGTGCCGGGCTCATGCCGGTGTAGGTCTTGAACCCTTGCTGCAACTGGCGCAGCGGCACCCCGGCAATTTGTGCCAGCTCCAGCAGGTTGACGGTCTCGTCCGGCGCATCCGCCGCCCATTCGCCGATGCGCGCCATCAGCCGGCGTTCTTCACTGCGCTTTTGCAATGAGCTGCGGTCCAGGCACACACAAGCGTTGTCGAGGATAAACAGGCAGTCGTCGAGCAGTTGTTGGGTGAGGGTGTCGCGGCTGACGGGGTCGATCACCGTGGACAAGCGCGTCAACGTCCCACTGAGCCAGCGGGTGAACAATGCGTTCTGCTGGCAGGTCAGCGGCGCCATGAACAGGCCTTCGAGTTTCGCCACGTCCAGGCCTTGGCGCTGCACGAATTGCGGGCCGAACACCACCGCCACTTCGCGGTAGTTCTCGGGGGTGATCCAGGTGTTACGGCTTTCGCCATTGAGCATGTACAGCGCGTTGTCGCTGCCGTCGAAACAGAACGCCAGGGCACCGGGCGGGGCATTGAAATGCTGCTCGACGCGGGTGTTCATGCACTCTTCGTACACCTCCACGCCCTGCAGGTCGAGGTAGCGGATCTGCCCGGCGAAATGCCCCGGGGACATCTGCTGGTACTGCTGCACCCAACCGGGTGTCGCATTGCATTGGGCGGCTACATCACCGGTGGTGAAGGCCTGTACGCGCAAGGCTGTTGCCTGTGTCATGGGTGATCCGTGCGCACTCTATTGGTGCGTTGTGGTTCGTGCAAAGTGGATAGATGCCGTTTGAAGGCCGGCCCAAGATAGACCTCAATGCGCCAGGAGTACAAGCCGGCGCATGCACCCAACCCATGACGAGGTCCTTATGAACGCCCCCTTCGATCAGCTGTCCGCCTGGCTGAAAGAACACAAGATTACCGAAGTCGAATGCGTGATCAGTGATCTGACTGGCATCGCACGCGGCAAGATTGCACCCACCAACAAGTTCCTGCATGAGCGAGGCATGCGCCTGCCGGAAAGTGTGCTGCTGCAAACGGTGACCGGGGACTTTGTCGACGACGATATCTACTACGACCTGCTGGACCCGGCCGACATCGACATGGTCTGCCGCCCGGTGTCCAACGCGACCTACGTGGTGCCGTGGGCCATCGAGCCCACCGCGATTGTGATCCACGACACCTTCGACAAACAGGGCAACCCCATCGAGCTGTCGCCGCGCAACGTGCTCAAAAAGGTCTTGCAGCTCTACACCGATCAAGGCTGGCAGCCGATTGTCGCGCCGGAAATGGAGTTCTACCTGACCCAGCGTTGCGAAGACCCGGACCTGCCGCTGAAAACCCCGGTAGGCCGCTCCGGCCGCGCCGAAACCGGGCGTCAGTCGTTCTCTATCGACGCCGCCAACGAATTCGACCCGCTGTTCGAAGACGTCTATGACTGGTGCGAAGCCCAGGGCCTGGACCTCGACACGCTGATCCACGAAGACGGCCCGGCGCAGATGGAAATCAACTTCCGCCATGGTGACGCCCTGGACCTCGCCGACCAGATCACCGTGTTCAAGCGCACCCTGCGTGAGGCTGCGCTCAAGCACAACGTGGCCGCGACCTTCATGGCCAAGCCGGTGGCCGACGAGCCGGGCAGCGCCATGCACCTGCACCAGAGCGTGGTGGACATTGCCACCGGCAAGCCGGTGTTCGTCGATGCCGACGGCAACAAAAGCCAGCTGTTCCTGCACCACATCGGCGGCTTGCAGAAGTACATCCCCAAGCTGCTGCCGATGTTCGCACCCAACGTGAACTCGTTCCGCCGCTTCCTGCCGGACACCTCGGCGCCGGTCAACGTGGAGTGGGGCGAAGAGAACCGCACCGTCGGCCTGCGCGTGCCCACGTCCAGCCCCGATGCCATGCGCGTGGAAAACCGCCTGCCGGGCGCCGATGCCAATCCCTACCTGGCCATTGCAGCTAGTCTGCTGTGTGGCTACCTGGGGATGATTGAGCAGATCGAACCGAGTGCGCCGGTGGAAGGCCGCGCCTACGAGCGCCGCAACCTGCGCCTGCCGTTCACCCTCGAAGATGCGTTGGCGCGCATGGAGGACTGCGACACGGTCAAGCGCTACCTGGGCGACAAGTTCGTGCGCGGCTACGTCGCGGTCAAGCGCGCTGAGCATGAAAACTTCAAGCGCGTGATCAGTTCCTGGGAGCGTGAGTTCCTGCTGTTGAGCGTCTAAAAAAACCAATAAAGGGGTGTCGATATGCGTCTTGTGAAAAAGCTTCTCCCGCTGGCTCTTGTCGCGGCGTTCAGCAGTGCCGGCCAGGCCGCTCAAACGGTGAGCGTCTATAACTGGACCGACTACATCGGCGAGACCACCTTGGCCGACTTCCAGGCCAAAACCGGGATCAAGGTGATCTATGACGTGTTCGACTCCAATGAAACCCTGGAGGGCAAGCTGCTCGCCGGGCGCACCGGCTATGACGTGGTGGTGCCGTCCAACCACTTCCTGGCGCGCCAGGTAAAGGCCGGAGCGTTCCTCAAGCTGGACCGTTCGCAGTTGCCCAACTTCAAGAACCTGGACCCCAAGCTGCTCAAGCTGCTGGAAAAGAATGACCCCGGCAACGCCCACTCGGTGCCGTACCTGTGGGGTACCAACGGCATCGGCTACAACGTCGACAAGGTCAAGCAGGTGCTGGGCATCGACCATATCGACTCGTGGGCGGTGCTGTTCGAGCCAGAGAACATCAAGAAGCTGAACCAATGCGGCGTGGCGTTCCTCGACTCGGCCGATGAGCTGTTCCCGGCGATCCTCAACTACATGGGCAAGGACCCGCGCAGCGAGAACCCCGAGGACTACAAGCAGGCCGAAGCCAAGCTGCTGACGCTGCGGCCGTACATCACCTATTTCCATTCCTCCAAGTACATCTCGGACCTGGCCAACGGTGACATCTGCGTGGCCTTCGGTTATTCCGGCGACGTGTTCCAGGCGGCCAACCGCGCCAAGGAAGCCAAGAACGGCGTGAACATCGCCTACTCGATTCCCAAGGAAGGCTCCAACCTGTGGTTCGACCTGCTGGCGATTCCCGCCGATGCCAGCAACCCCAAGGAAGCCCATGCCTTCATCAACTACCTGCTCGACCCTGAGGTGATCGCCAAGGTCAGCGCCTCGGTGGGTTATGCCAACGCCAACCCGGCGGCCAAACCGTTCATGGCCCCGGAACTGGTGAACAACCCTGAGGTGTACCCGTCCCAGGAAGTGCTCGACAAACTCTACATTTCCACCACGCCCACCCCGGCGACCATGCGCCTGATGACCCGCGCCTGGAGCAAAGTGAAGACCAACAAATGATCGCGTCCAACGACCACGCCCGTTCCTATTACCGGGCTACGGCCAACGCCATGCAGCAGCGCCTGTCACTGGGCGCCGACCTGAGCGCCGATGTGTGCGTGATCGGCGGCGGGTTCACCGGGGTGAATACCGCCATCGAACTGGCCCAGCGCGGGTTGTCGGTGATCCTGCTGGAGGCTCGACGCATCGGCTGGGGCGCCAGCGGGCGCAATGGCGGGCAACTGATCCGTGGCATCGGTCATGACGTGTCGGGGTTCGCCAAGTACGTGGGCGAGGAGGGCGTGCGTTACCTGGAGCGGGCCGGGATCGAGTCGGTGGAGTTGGTGGGGCAGCGCATTCGCGATCATCAGATCGACTGCGACCTGCGCTGGGGCTTCTGCGAGCTGGCGAACACGGCGGCGCAATTCGCTGCGTTCAACGCTGAGCAGGCGCACCTTGCCGCCCTGGGCTATGCCCATCAAACCCGCCTGGTCGGCCCGCAGGACATGCAACAAGTGGTCGGCTCTACGGTGTACGCCGGTGGCCTGGTGGACATGGGCTCCGGGCACCTGCACCCGCTGAACCTGGTGCTGGGCGAGGCCCAGGTGGCCGAGTCCCTCGGGGTGCTGATCTATGAGAACACCGAAGTGCTGGAGCTGATCCATGGCGAAAGGGTGCAAGTGCGCTGCGCCGGCGGCACGGTGCGCGCTGACACGCTGGTGTTGGCCTGCAATGCCCACCTTGAGGAGCTGGAGCCGCGCCTGAGCGGAAAGGTGCTGCCGGCGGGCAGCTACATCATCGCGACCGAGCCCTTGTCAGCGGAACTGGCCAACCAGTTGATCCCGCAGAATCTGGCGCTGTGCGACCAGAAGGTCGGGCTGGATTACTACCGGCTCTCTGCCGACCGTCGCCTGTTGTTCGGCGGCGCCTGCCATTACTCCGGGCGCGATCCGGCGGACATCGCGGCCTACATGCAACCGAAGATGCTCAAGGTGTTCCCGCAGTTGGCCAATGCCGCCATCGAGTTTCAATGGGGCGGCAAGATCGGCATCACCGCCAACCGCTTTCCCCAGGTGGGGCGGTTGAAGCAGTACCCCAACGTGTTCTACGCCCAGGGCTATTCCGGGCATGGGTTGAACGTGACCCACTGGTGCGCAAAATTGCTGGCCGAAGGGATTCACGCCGGCCACAGCACCGGCCTGGATATCTTCAGCCAGGTGCCACACATGACCTTCCCGGGCGGCAAGGCCTTGCGCTCGCCGCTGCTGGCGCTGGGCATGCTCTGGTATCGCCTGAAGGAATTGGCCTGAAACCTCTGTAGGAGCCGGCTTGCCGGCGATCGCGGAGGTCCAGTTGACTGATGCGGTGGCTGATACATCGCCATCGCCGGCAAGCCAGCTCCCACATTTGGATCTATGCCTGGCCGGGAAGCTGGGTGCGCCACTGATCCCCTGTAGGAGCCGGCTTGCCGGCGATCGCGATGGTTCAGTCGACTTATGCGGTGGCTGATACATCGCCATCGCCGGCAAGCCAGCTCCTACATTTGGATCTATGCCTGGCCGGGAAGCTGGGTGCGCCACTGATCCCCTGTAGGAGCCGGCTTGCGGGCGATCGCGGTGGTCCAGTTGACTGATGCGGTGGCTGATACATCGCCATCGCCGGCAAGCCAGCTCCTACAGGGGATCGGTCAATCCTTGGGTTCGGTGAGCACTTTGCGGAAGGTTTCTACCAATGGCCGCAGGTTGATCCGGTGCCATGCTGCCCACAGCGGGGTGCTGTAGGTCAGCCATGGCAGTTCGCGAAGGACCACGCCGGGCGGCGCGTTGCGGCTCAGGCCTTTTTGCACCATGGCCACGCCCAGCCCCGAGGCCACCAGGCCCAGGGCGGTGAACGGCTCGCTGGCTTCCATGGGGATCTGCGGGGTGAAGCCGGCGCGGATGCAGGCGGCCACGAAGTCATCGGTGGGGCTGGCGCCGGGTTTGCGTTGTACGCCGATCCACTCCTGCTCCGCCAGGTGCTCGGGCAGCAGCGTTTTTTGGTGGGCGAGGGGATGGTGCTCGGGCAAGGCCAGCAACATCGGGTCGTCCAATACTTGCAACGCGGTCAGGTCCGGGTCATCAGCAGCCGGTGGTTCGCCCACCAGTGCAATATCCAGGCTGCGCTGACGCAAACCTTCGAGCTGTTCCAGTGAAGGCAGGTTGTACAGCTTGATGTGCACGGTCGGGCGGTCGTCGCGCAATACCCGCAAGGCATTGGGCAGCACGCCGGCATGCATGGCGTTCTCGATATAGCCGATGCACAGGCCGCCTTCTTCACCGCGTCCCAGGCGCTTGCCGAGAGACTCCAGGCGATTGGCATGGGTGAGCAACGCCTTGGTTTCGGCCAGAAAGGTCTGGCCGTCGCGGGTCAGGCGGATGCGCTGCTGGCTGCGTTCGAACAGGGTCAGGCCCAGGCGTTCTTCGAGCTGGGCGATCTGCCGGCTCAACGGCGATTGGGAGATGTGCAAGCGCTCGGCGGCGCGGCCGACGTGTTCTTCTTCGGCGACCACTTCGAAGTAGCGCAATTGGCGTAGGTCGATCATGTTAGACCTCGTAGGACTCAAGTCGGTCGAAGTATGTCTTGGACGGTCCGATCCACGCAACCTACGATCTGCTCAACGGTCACCGCGACCACGAACCGATTGAGGATTCACCATGAGCTTGAAAGACAAACTGCCCGGCCCACTGGGCTTTGGCACCGCGCCACTGGGCAACATGTTCCGCGCCATTCCCGAAGACGAGGCCCAGGCCACCGTCGAGGCGGCCTGGAACCAGGGCGTGCGTTACTTCGACACTGCGCCGTTCTACGGCTCGGGCCTTTCCGAGATCCGCCTGGGCCAGGCCCTGGCGCAGTACAACCGCGACGACTTCGTGCTCAGCACCAAAGTGGGTCGGGTGATTCTCGATGAAGTCGAAGAAAGCGCCCGCGACCTCGGGGAAAAGAGCGGCGTGTTCGAACACGGCCGCCCCAACAAGATGCTCAACGACTACAGCGCCGACGCCACGCTGCGTTCGATTGAAGACAGCCTGACCCGCCTGAAAACGGACCGTCTGGACATCGTCTGGATCCATGACATCGCCCAGGATTTCTACGGCGACCAATGGCTGGAGTACTTCAACCAGGCCCGAACCGGCGCCTTCAAGGTGCTGACCCGCTTGCGTGAAGAGGGCGTGATCAAGGCCTGGGGCCTGGGCGTTAATCGCGTGGAACCATGCGAATTGACCCTGGACCTGAGCGAGGCGCAGCCCGACGGTTTCCTGCTGGCCGGCCGCTACACCTTGCTGGACCACGAGCGTGCTCTGCAACGCCTGATGGACGCTGCCCACGCACAGAACGTCGAGTTTGTCGTCGGCGGCCCTTACAGCTCGGGCATCCTGGCCGGTGGTGCGCACTTCGAATACCAGAAAGCCAGCCCGGCGATCATCAGCAAAGTCGAGCAGATCAAGGCGATTGCCCAGGCCTTCGGCGTCAGCGTGAAAGCCGCTGCACTGCAATTCTCCCTGGCGCATCCGGCTGTGGCTGCTGTAATTCCGGGTGCCAGTCGTCCGGGGCGGATTGCCGAAGACGTCGCGGCGTTGTCAGAAACCATTCCGGCAGCCTTCTGGCTGGCCCTGCGCGACGCCCGATTGATTTCGGACCGCGCACCTCTGCCGCTCTAACTCAAGGAATCTTGCGATGAACATTGATGTAAGTGGAAAGGTTGCCATTGTCAGCGGCAGCACCGCCGGGATCGGCCTGGGTATCAGCCAGGCCCTGGCGCAGTCCGGCGCGACCGTGGTGGTGATCGGGCGTGAAAAGAGTAAGGTCGACGAGGCCCTGGCCAGTATCCGCCAGGCGGTGCCGGGCGCCGACCTGCGTGGCCTGGTGGCCGACCTGGGCACGGCCGAGGGCGCGCAAACGTTGTTCGCCGCCGAACCCCGCGCCGACATCCTGGTCAACAACCTGGGCATCTTCAATGATGTGGACTTCTTCGAGGCGCCCGACAGTGAGTGGACGCGCTTCTATGAGGTCAATGTGATCTCCGGCGTGCGCCTGGCGCGGCACTATGTGCCGGGCATGG
This sequence comes from Pseudomonas sp. GW821-FHT09A09, assembly GCF_059418405.1. Lineage (NCBI taxonomy): Bacteria > Pseudomonadati > Pseudomonadota > Gammaproteobacteria > Pseudomonadales > Pseudomonadaceae > Pseudomonas > Pseudomonas sp. GW821-FHT09A09. Next base: position 10,677 of record NZ_JBWKPU010000058.1, on the reverse strand, counting down.
TCGAGCAGGGCTGGGGGCGGGTGATCTTCCTGTCGTCGGAGTCCGGCGTGGCGACCCCGGCCGACATGATCAACTACGGCGTGACCAAGAGCGCTAACCTGGCGGTGTCCCACGGCCTGGCCAAGCGCTTGGCGGGTACTGGGGTGACGGTCAATGCGGTGTTGCCGGGGCCGACGTTTACCGATGGCCTGAAGCATATGCTCAAGGACGCCACCGCCAAGTCGGGGCGCAGTGCGCGGGACGAGGCCGATGTGTTTGTGCGCCAGGCGCGCCCCACGTCGATCATCCAGCGTGCGGCCAATGTGGATGAAGTGGCGAACCTGGTGGCGTACATTGCCTCACCGCTGTCTTCGGCAACCACAGGCGCGGCATTGCGGGTCGACGGTGGTGTTGTCGACAGCATGGCGATCTGAATTCTTTTAATGGTGTGGAGTATTTATTGTGGCAACAGCCTCTTCTGTAATTGAAGTTCCGGTATCGGCCGATCAGGTCTGGCAATTGGTGGGCGGCTTCAACGCGCTGCCGGACTGGCTGCCGTTTATCGTCAAGAGCGAGCCAAGTGACGGCGGCCGCGTACGCCATTTGCAAACCGCTGACGGCGGGGTGGTGGTCGAGCGTTTGCAGACGTTTGACAACGTGGCCCGCACCTACAGCTACACCATCGAGCAATCGCCGTTCCCGGTGAGCGCGTACCTGGCGACCTTGCAGGTTGAGGCGTTGACCGACTCGTCGGCGAAAGTGACCTGGTCCGGTGTGTTCACGCCGGCTGCGGGCACTACCGATGCGGCGGTGGAAGAGTTGTTTGCCGGCGTCTACAGCGGCGGCCTTGAGGCCCTGCGCGCCAACTTCTAACCCGACTCGCCAGACAACACAAATCCAATGTGGGAGCTGGCTTGCCTGCGAAAGCTGTGTATCAGTCACCGGAATTATTGACTGATCCACCGCTATCGCAGGCAAGCCAGCTCCCACAGGGTTGTGTGGGGGTTGTGTTATTCGGGCATGAGTTGTTGGCGGCACTCGAGGATCAGGCGGGCGCCGCCTTGTTCGCTGGTGCCCACCTCCAACTTGAACCCATGCAAGTTGATGATCGCCGCCACAATCGACAAGCCCAACCCGAACCCGCCTTGCTGGTCGCTTTCATCCACGCGATAGAAGCGCTGGAACACCGCGTCGCGTTCTGCCACCGGTATGCCGGGGCCGGAGTCGTGCACTTCAATGCGCGTGCTGCCCGCATCATTGACCCCGCGCAAAATCACCTCGCCGCCCGATGGGGAGAACTTGATCGAGTTGCTCAGCAGGTTGGCCAGGGCTTCGAACAACAGGGCGCGGTCGCCGGTGATCCACGGCAGGGATTCCGGGGTTTCGAGCCGCAGTTGCAATTCACCTTCCTCGGCCAGCGGCAGGTAGAAGTCGTGCAGTTCGCGCAACAGCGGCAGCGGGTCCATGACCAGGAAACCTGAGCGGCGCTGGTGGTCTTCCAGCTCCGAGATGCGCAACAGCCCGCGAAAGCGCGCCATCAGGGTGTCGGTTTCGGCAATGGCGTCATCGAGTTTGACCGCGTAGCCCGAGTCTTCTTCAGCTTCCTGCTTGATGCGGTACAACTGCGCCCGCAGGCGTGTCAGCGGCGTGCGCAGGTCGTGGGCGATGTTGTCGCACACGCCCTTGACCTCGTTCATCAGCTTCTCGATGCGGTCGAGCATGGCGTTGACGATGGCTGCGAGCATGTCCAGCTCATCACGCCGGTTCGACAGCGGCAGGCGGTGAGTGAGGTCGCCGGCCACGATGGCTTCGGCGCTCGCCTGGATCCCGCGGATACGCCGCAGCGGGCGACGCCGCAACAGATGCCAGCCGGCCGCACCGGGGATGATGGTCAGGGACAGTGCCCACAACAGCGCATGCCAGATGATCCGGGTCACGCCGAACAGCGAACCGTTGGCGCGCACCAGCACCAGCCAGCGGCCGTCTTCGGTGTGGGTGGCCACGGCGTCGCAGCTGTCCTTGGGCAGTTTCGGGTCGTCGGAGTCGACGCAGTTGGCCAGGGCGTGGATCTTGCCGTCCAGCGGCAGGTCCGGCGGCACGGCGCGAATCGGCCCGCTCAAGGGGCGGAACTGTTCATCGAACAGGCCATAGGCGTCCACGCCCTTCATGTCGAAGGTCATGCTGGTGGTCAGCGCTTCGACCAGCTCTTCGCCGTCGAAACGCTGGAACAGGTGCTGGCGCTGCATCAGGGAATGGCGCGACAGGTCGCCCAGGTAACCCGACACTTCGTAGTACAGCACCCCCATGAGGATGCAGCTCCACGCCACGAACAACGAACTGTAGAGCGCCAGCAAGCGGCTGCTGGAAGAACGCCAGCCCTTAGAGGGGTTCAGCAATGACATAGCCGGAGCCTCGTACCGTGCGGATCAGCGGCGTGAGGCCCGGTGGATCGATTTTCTTGCGCAGGCGACCGATGTGCACGTCGATCAGGTTGGTGCCCGGGTCGAAGTGGTAGCCCCAGACTTCCTCGAAAATCATCATCCGCGACAGGATCTGGCCGGTGTTGCGCATCAGGAATTCGAGCAACTTGTACTCGGTGGGCAGCAGGCTCAGGGGTTGCTCGGCGCGGCTGGCTTCGCGGCTGATCAGGTTCAGTTCCAGGTCGGCCACGCGCAGGGCGGTCTCGAACTCCTTCACGGTGCTTTTGCGGCGCAGCAGCACTTCGACGCGGGCGGCCATTTCGTCGGAGGCGAACGGCTTGGTCAGGTAGTCGTCGCCCCCGGCGCGCAGGCCACGGACTCGCTCGTCGACATCGGAGAGGGCGCTGATCATCAAGATCGGCGTCGACACGCCGATGGTGCGCAGGGTGGTCACGATGGCCAGGCCATCGAGTTCCGGCAGCATCCGGTCGAGGGTGATCAGATCGTAATCACCACTGACGGCACGGACCAGGCCTTCGCGGCCGTTGTCCACCCAATCCACATCCAGTCCATGGCTACTCAGCTCGGCGACGATCTCGCGGGCTGTTACGGCGTCATCCTCGATTGTCAAAATACGGGTCATAGGATTACCTGGTGAGCGGTTCACACGACAGAAGTGGGGCCATTTTGCCAAGAAATGCCTGAACGCTTCCTAAATTAAACTTCATCTTGGCAAAACCGACACATTTTCATGTTGCAACACTTCCTTCTGTGGGAGCTGGCTTGCCTGCGATAGCGGTCTATCAGGCACCGCACGGGGCAGCAGGTAGGCCGCCATCGCCGGCAAGCCGGCTCCTACACGTTTGGCGGGAGTGCATAACGCCCGCCGCAATCGATCAGTTCTTGCAAGTTGCACGGTCCTAGGAAGTTCAAGTTATTTAACGCATTGAAAAACAAGGCATTTTATTTTTGTGACGACTGGCATGGTGCCTGCACTGTCCCTTTTGAGACTTGTAACACCATTTTTCTGCCAGGAGTACAACAACAATGATCACATCCTCATCCACGCTGCAAGAGTCGAGCACGCTCTCCGGGGTTTCCTGGGGGGCGATCTTTGCCGGGGCCGCTGCGGCGGCGGCATTGTCCCTTATCCTCGTTTTGCTGGGCTTTGGCCTGGGTTTCTCGGCGGTGTCGCCGTGGGCCGACAGCGGTGTCAGCGCCAAGGGGCTTGGCATTTCCACGATTGTCTGGCTGGCCTTCACCCAGATCGTCGCGTCGGGCCTGGGCGGCTACATCGCCGGCCGGTTACGCGTGAAGTGGGCCAATATGCACGGCGATGAGGTGTACTTTCGCGACACCGCCCACGGTTTCCTGGCCTGGGCCGTGGCCACGTTGGTGACCGCGATGCTGGTGGTCGGCTCCGTCAGCAGTGTGGTCGGTGGCGGCGTCAAAGCCGGTGCGAGTGTGGCTTCGGGCGCAGCCCAAGCCGTCGGCAGCGCCGCCCAAGGGGTGAAAGGCGATGACTTCGGCTACTACGTCGACAGCCTGTTCCGTGACGACCGCCCGGTTGCCGTCAGCGATGACGCGGCCCACGGCGTGGTAGCGCGCATCTTCACCCGTACGCTCGCCAACGACGGCCAACTGGCCCCAGAGGATCGTGCCTACCTGGCCCAGTTGATCAGCCAGCGCACCAACCTCAGCCAGGCTGACGCCGAAGCGCGTATCGACAAAGTCTATGGCGACGCCCGCAAAGCCGTGGAAGATGCCAAGCTCAAAGCCAAGCAGGCTGCTGATACCGCTGCGAAAGTCGCCGCCTATACCTCGCTGTGGACCTTCATTTCCCTGCTGATCGGTGCGTTCTTTGCCAGCTTCGCTGCTACCTACGGCGGTCGCCGCCGTGATGCAGTGGTGTATGTCGAAACCGAACACTTCGTACGTTAATTCAAGGAGAACATCATGCGCTCATTACTGCTGTGGTTCCTCGGTGTGCCTATCCCGGTCATCATCCTGATCGCGATCTTCATGCACTGATCCCGAGTCTGGCTCGGTCCCCTGTGGGAGCGGGCTTGCTCGCGAATGCGGTGTGTCAGCGACTGATGAGTTGGCTGACACGGCGCTTTCGCGAGCAAGTCGAATCGTCGCACCGCCGCTCCCACATTTGTTAATGGCGGCTTAACACGCGCTTGGCTAGACTCGCGCCCCATGAGCCGCCTTCTCCGTATCATCCTCGTCATGCTGCTGAGCCTCACGCTTCCCCTCACCGGGATGGCGGGTGTGCCGTCGAGCACCGAGCCTTGTCCGATGAAGATGAGCGACATGCGCCTGATGAGTGACATGTCCCCCGACTGCTGCCAGGACGGCGTCGACCATGGCAAAGCGTGCAAACCCGGGCAGGAATGCAAGACCGGCGGCCTGTTGCAATTGTCGATGCCGGTGCTCAAGGCGCCGCTGACCCTGGCCCATCCCCTGGCAGCAAACTTCGCTTCGGACTTCATCCCCGACCGCACGCCGTCCGGCGTCTGGCGCCCACCCCGTTCCTGATTCCTGTAGCACCTCAAGCCTCATTCCGCTCTCGGGATGACCTTGCTGTGGGCCGCATAACGCGGCGCGCAGTGCAACAGATCAGGAATCTTCACCATGAATGCCCTCTACCTGCGCGCCCTGATGATGGGCGTGCTGGCGTGGCCGGCGTTAGCGAGCGCGCTGACCCTGGATGACGCCCTGCGCCTGGCGCAAAACAACGCGCCGTCGTTGACGGCCGAGTCGGCCAAGTTGCACGCCGCGACCCAGGCAGCGATCCCGGCCGGCGAGTTACCCGACCCCAAACTGGTGGTCGGCTTGCAGAACTTCCCCATCGGCGGGCCCAATCGCGGCACGTTGTATGGCGATGACATGACCCAACAGATGATCGGTATCCAGCAGCAAGTGCCCAGCCGCGACAAGCGCAAGGCACGGGTGGAACTGGCCGATGCCACCGTCGAACGCACGGCCGCCGAAGGGCGTATCGAACGCCTGAACGTGCGCCTGGCCACCGCCCAGGCATGGATTCGCGCTTATGCGGTGGAGCAAAAGCAAGCGCTGTTCCCGGCGTTCTACCAGCAAAATCGGTTGCTGCAAGACAGCGTGCGCGCCCAGTTGGCGGGTGGGCGTGGCCAGGCGTCGGATGCGGTGATCCCCCGGCAGGAAGCCGCCGACCTGAACGGGCGCGAAGACGAGCTGACCGAGCAACGTGCCCAGGCCCGTGCAGCCCTCAAGCGCTGGATCGGCCCGGCCGCCAATCAAGCCCCCAGCGGCCTGTTGCCCAACTGGACCCTCGACAGCCACGGCCTGAGCCACAACCTGCACCAACACCCCGAGCTGCAAGCCTATGCGCCGCGTACCCGCGAGGCCGAAGCACGGTTGCAGGAAGCCAAGGCGCAAAAGACCTCGGATTGGAGCTGGGAAGTCGACTACGGCCATCGCAGCCGTGAGTTCGGTGACATGGTCAACGTGCAGTTCACCTTTGACCTGCCGATTTTTCCCGGCCGCCGTCAGAACCCCGGCATCGCCGCCAAGCAGGCAGAGCTGGACCAGCTGGACGCCGAGCGTGAAGCCGCCACTCGCGAGCATGTGCAGATGCTCGACGACGACCTGGCGCAGTACCAGCGCCTGGACCGGGCGGTGCAACGCAGCCAGGACAGCCTGGTGCCGTTGGCCGAGGAAAAGGTGCGCTTGAGCCTGGCCGGTTATCGGGCGGGAAAGGCTGACCTGATGAGCGTGGTCAGCGCCCGTCGCGAACTGGTCGAAGCCCGTTTCAAACAGATTGATGCCTTGGAACAACGCGCCCTGGTCGGCGCCCAGCTGTATTTTGCCTATGGGGAACCTGCCAATGAATAATCGAATCGTGGCTGCGCTAGTGCTGCTGGGGCTGGGCGCAGGTTATGGGCTGGCACAGCTGCATCCCACCGCTTCGGCACCGGCTAAAGACGACAAAAAAGCGCTGTATTGGTACGACCCGATGTACCCGCAACAGCAATTCGACAAGCCCGGCAAGTCGCCCTTCATGGACATGCAGCTGGTGCCGCGCTACGCCGACGGTGGCGCCGCAGCCGCAACGCCTGCGGTGCAGATTGACCCGCGCCAGGCCCAGAACATTGGGGTGCGCCTGGCGCCGGTAACCCGGGGCGTACTGACCACGACGCTGGACGTGTCGGGCACCCTGGCGTTCAACGACCGTGACGTGGCCGTGGTGCAGGCGCGGGCGGCGGGGTTTGTCGAGCGGGTCTACGCCCGGGCACCGGGGGACGTGCTCAAGGCCGGGGCGCCGTTGGTGGACATCTTGGTACCCGAATGGGCAGCGGCCCAGGAAGAGTTCCTGGCACTGCGCCGCAGTGGTGAGGCCAGCCTGATCGGCGCCGCCCGCCAGCGCCTGCGCCTGAGTGGCATGCCCGCAACGTTGATCGCACAGATGGAGCGCAGCGGCCAGGTGCAGTCGGTGTTGACCGTCACCAGCCCGTTGAATGGCGCGCTGCAGACCCTGGAGGTGCGCGAGGGCATGACGGTCGCGGCGGGGCAGACACTGGCGCGGTTCAATGGCCTGGATCAGGTGTGGTTACAGGTCGCCGTGCCCGAAGCCCAGGGCGCTGCCTTGTACGTGGGGCAAAGCGTGCAGAGCCGCTTTGTCGGTTTGCCGGGCAAAACGCTCACCGGCACGGTCAGTGCGATCCTGCCGGCCACGGCCCTGGACAGCCGCACCGTGCAGGTGCGTGTGGAGATGCCCAACCCCGACAGCACCTTGCGCCCCGGCATGACGGCCCAGGTCAGCCTGGCGCAAGGCAGCGCGCAACCGGTGCTGCAGGTGCCCAGCGAAGCCTTGATCCGCACCGGCAAGCGGGTGCTGGTGATGTTGGCCGAGGAGGGCGGTCATTACCGGCCCGTCGAGGTGCACGTGGGGGCTGAAAGCCAGGACCAGACCGCAGTCGTCAGCGGCTTGCAGGAAGGCCAGCAGGTGGTCGCGTCCGGGCAGTTCCTGCTCGATTCCGAGGCCAGTCTCAAGGGCATCACCGCGACCCCTGCCGAAGCCGCGATGAACATGCAGCCGGGAGCCCAGCCATGATTGCCTTGTTGATTCGTTGGTCGGTGGCCAACCGCTTCCTGGTGTTGCTCGCCACGCTGTTCATCACGGCGTGGGGTGTCTGGTCGGTGCAGAACACGCCGGTGGACGCCTTGCCGGACCTCTCGGATGTGCAGGTGATTATCCGCACGCCGTACCCGGGCCAGGCGCCGCAGATTGTCGAGAACCAGGTCACCTACCCCATGACTACCACCATGCTCTCGGTGCCGGGGGCCAAGACCGTGCGTGGTTTTTCGTTCTTCGGCGACAGCTACGTGTACGTGTTGTTTGATGAAGGCACCGACCTGTACTGGGCGCGCTCGCGGGTGCTGGAATACCTCAGCCAATTGCAGGCGCGCCTGCCGGCGTCGGCCAAACCCTCGCTGGGGCCTGACGCCACGGGAGTGGGCTGGATCTACCAGTACGCCTTGGTGGACCGCACCGGCCAACATGATTTGGCGCAATTGCGCGCCTTGCAGGACTGGTTCCTCAAGTTCGAGCTCAAGACCCTGCCCAACGTGGCGGAAGTGGCGACCATCGGCGGCCAGGTCAAGCAGTACCAAGTGCAACTCGACCCGTTGGCGCTGGCCAGTCGCGGGATCACCCAGGCGCAGGTCAAGGAGGCCATCGACAAGGCCAATCAGGAAACCGGTGGTTCGGTGCTCAACCTGGGCGAATCCGAATACGTGGTGCGGGCTTCCGGCTACCTGAAAAGCCTGGCTGACTTTCGCGCCATTCCGTTACGCCTGGACGCGAACAACGTGCCGGTCACCCTCGGCGATGTGGCCAACATCCAGTTGGGCCCGGACCTGCGCCGGGGCATCAGTGAGCTGGACGGTGAGGGCGAAGCGGTGGGCGGCGTGGTGATCCTGCGCAGCGGCAAGAATGCGCGGGAAGCCATCGCGGCGGTCAAGGTCAAGCTCGACCAGCTCAAAGCCAGCCTGCCGCCCGGCGTGGAGATCGTCACCACCTACGATCGCAGCAAGCTCATCGACCGCGCCGTGGACAACCTCAGCCACAAGCTGCTGGAAGAGTTCCTGGTGGTGGCGCTGGTGTGCGGGATTTTCCTGTGGCACCTGCGTTCGTCCCTGGTGGCGATTATCTCGCTGCCGGTGGGGGTGCTGATCGCCTTTATCGTCATGCGCTTCCAAGGCATCAACGCCAACCTGATGTCCCTGGGCGGCATCGCGATTGCCATCGGCGCGATGGTGGACGCGGCGGTGGTGATGATCGAGAACGCCCACAAGAAAATCGAAGCCTGGCACCACGCCAATCCCGGGCGGGAGCTGAAAGGTGAAGCGCACTGGAAGGTGATGACGGAAGCGGCGGTGGAGGTTGGCCCGGCGCTGTTTTTCTGCCTGCTGATCATCACCTTGTCGTTCATTCCGGTGTTTACCTTGCAGGCCCAGGAAGGCCGCCTGTTCGGTCCGCTGGCCTACACCAAGACCTACGCCATGGCGGCGGCTGCCGGCTTGTCGGTGACCTTGATCCCGGTACTGATGGGCTACTGGATTCGCGGGCGCATTCCCGATGAACAGCGCAACCCGCTGAATCGGGGCCTGATCAAGCTCTATCAACCGGCCCTGGACGCCGTGTTGCGTTGGCCGCGCATGACCTTGCTGGTGGTGTTGCTGATGGTCGCCAGTGCGCTGTGGCCCGTCTCGAAACTGGGCGGTGAATTCCTGCCGCCGCTGGATGAGGGCGACTTGTTGTACATGCCGTCGGCGTTGCCGGGCTTGTCCACGCAAACGGCGGGCGAGTTGCTGCAACGCACCGACCGGCTGATCAAGACCGTGCCCGAGGTCGCCCATGTGTTTGGCAAGGCCGGGCGCGCCGAAACCGCCACCGACCCGGCGCCGCTGGAGATGTTCGAGACCACTATCGAGTTCAAGCCCAGGGACCAATGGCGCCCCGGCATGACCCCGGACAAACTGGTGAAGGAGCTGGACCGTGTGGTGCAGGTGCCGGGCCTGACCAACATCTGGATCCCGCCGATCCGCAACCGCATCGACATGCTCGCCACCGGGGTCAAAAGCCCGATTGGCGTGAAGGTTGCGGGCAGCAACCTGATGCAGATCGACGCCGTGACCCAGGCCGTGGAGAAGGTCGCCAAAGGCGTGCCGGGCGTGAGTTCGGCGCTGGCTGAGCGCTTGACCGGCGGGCGTTACATCGACGTGGACATCGACCGTGCCGCTGCCGCGCAATATGGGCTGAACATCACTGATGTGCAGTCGATTGTGTCGGGGGCGGTGGGCGGCGAGACCATCGGCGAGACCGTGGAAGGCCTGGCACGCTTCCCGATCAGTCTGCGTTACCCCAAGGAATGGCGCGACTCGGTGCAGGCGCTGCGAGACCTGCCGGTGTACACACCGAAGGGCAGCCAGATCACCCTGGGCACGGTGGCAAAAATCGAGGTCAACGATGGCCCGCCGATGCTCAAGAGTGAAAACGCGCGGCCTTCGGGCTGGGTGTATATCGACGTGCGTGATCGTGACTTGGCGTCGGTGGTGAAAGACCTACGCACGGCTATCAACGCGCAGGTGCACCTGCAACCGGGCATGAGCCTCAGTTATTCGGGGCAGTTCGAGTTCCTGGAGCGCGCCAATCAGCGTCTGAAATTGGTGGTACCGGCCACATTGCTGATCATCTTTGTGCTGCTGTACCTGACCTTTCGCCGGGTGGAGGAGGCGTTGTTGATTCTGGCGACGCTGCCGTTTGCCCTCACGGGCGGGGTGTGGTTGCTCTACTGGCTGGGCTTCAACCTGTCGGTGGCCACGGGTGTGGGGTTTATCGCGTTGGCGGGGGTGTCGGCGGAGTTTGGCGTGATCATGCTGCTGTACCTGAAAAACGCCTGGGCCGAGCGCAAGGACGGCAACCTGCTGGCCGCTATCAGCGAAGGCGCGGTGCTGCGGGTGCGGCCCAAGGCGATGACCGTGGCGGTGATCATCGCCGGGCTGTTGCCGATTCTGCTGGGGGGCGGCACGGGCAGTGAAGTGATGAGCCGCATTGCTGCGCCAATGATTGGCGGGATGCTCACGGCGCCGTTGCTGTCGCTGTTCGTTGTCCCGGCGGCGTACTACCTGATGCGTAAAGCCAAACACTAACCAAAAAATGTGGGAGCTGGGGTGGGGGGGGGGGGGGGGGGGGGGGGGGGGGGGGGGGGGGGGGGGGGGGGGGGGGGGGGGG
>NZ_JBWKPU010000057.1:0-25310 GCF_059418405.1 Pseudomonas sp. GW821-FHT09A09 | reverse complement strand
CCCCCCCCCCCCCCCCCCCCCCCCCCCCCCCCCCCCCCCCCCCCCCCCCCCCCCCCCCCCCCCCCCCCCCCTGCTCCTACAGGTTCAGATGTTGGCGCGCAGAATGTTGTCCGGCAACGGCTCGCCGCGCTCGACACTGGCCGCAACGGCAGTGATCAAACCCTCCAACTCATAGCCCTGTGCTTTAAGCCACGCCTGATCGTAGTAGGTGGTGGCATACCGCTCGCCCCCATCACACAAGATCGCGACGATCGACCCTGACTCCCCTGCCGCTTTCATCTGTTGCGCAGCCACCAAAGCGCCAATCAGGTTAGTCCCGCTGCTGCCCCCGACCCGCCGACCCAAGCGCTCGGCCAGGTAATGCATGGCTGCCAGCGATAAAGCATCCGGCACCTTGACCATCGCGTCGATCACCTTAGGCAGAAACGACGCCTCAACCCGTGGCCGGCCAATGCCTTCGATGCGAGAACCGCAATCCAGGCGCAAGCTGGCGTCGCCGCTTTGGTAGAAGTCGAAGAACACGGAACGCTCGGCGTCCGCGCAGAGCACGCGGGTGCAATGCTGGCGGTAGCGTACGTAGCGCCCCAGGGTCGCGGTGGTGCCGCCCGTGCCCGGGCTGGAGATCAACCAACTCGGTTCGGGGTAATGTTCGAATCGCATCTGCTGGAAGATCGACTCGGCGATGTTGTTGTTCGCCCGCCAGTCGGTCGCCCGCTCGGCGTAGGTGAACTGGTCCATGAAGTGACCGCCACTTTCCTTGGCCAGGCGTTCGGATTCGGCGTAGATCTGTGTCGGGTCCAATACCAAGTGGCTCTTGCCACCGTAAAAAGCAATCTGGGCGATCTTTTCCTGGGACGTGGTGGCCGGCATCACGGCGATAAACGGCAGGCCAAGCAGGCGCGCAAAGTAGGCTTCCGAGATTGCCGTGGAGCCACTGGACGCCTCGATCACCGGCGCACCTGGCTTCAGCCAGCCGTTGCACAGCGCATACAGAAACAGCGAGCGGGCCAGCCGATGCTTGAGGCTGCCGGTGGGGTGGCTGGACTCATCCTTGAAGTACAACTCGATACCCGGCAACCCCGGCAATGGCAAAGGGATCAGATGCGTGTCGGCGCTACGCTGAAAGTCCGCTTCAATAATGCGAATGGCTTCGCGGGCCCAGGTACGTTGGTCGCTCATAAGGTGAGTCTCTAAGGATTTCATCCACAATCTTAGGGGGTTTCCTACACTGCACACAGATACAGTGACGACTCAATTGGACACACAATTGCTAGGCTTTGGCGCAACGCCTCCCCGGGCCATCGCTTATAACAAATAAGAATATAACTTTTGTTTTAACAACTAACGGTACGGGTTAGGGTACCCACCTATTGAACCTGGATTGGAGAGCATCCCGTGCCTCTGCGTAGCACTTTCACCCGTTTCTTCCAGCTGGAAGCCGCCAGCGGTCTGTTGTTGATCGCTGCTGCCGCCCTGGCGCTGATCATCAACAACTCTCCGTTGTCGCACCTCTACAACGCCTTCCTCGACGTACCGGTGGTGGCCCAGGTGGGCGCCCTGAAAATCGCCAAGCCCGCCCTGCTGTGGATCAACGACGGCCTGATGGCGTTGTTCTTCCTGCTGATCGGCCTGGAGGTCAAACGCGAGCTGCTCGACGGTCACCTGTCCAAGCCTTCGCAAGTGGTGCTGCCCGGTGCCGCAGCCATCGGCGGCATGGTGGTGCCGGCGCTGATCTACTGGGCACTGAACAAAGGCAACTCGGCCGCCCTGGCCGGCTGGGCGATCCCCATGGCCACGGACATCGCGTTCGCCCTGGGCGTACTGGCCCTGCTGGGCAAGCGCGTGCCGGTATCGCTGAAACTGTTCCTGATGACCCTGGCCATCATCGATGACCTGGGCGCGATCATCGTCATTGCCCTGTTCTATTCCACTGACCTGTCCGGCGCCTCCCTCGCCGGCGCGGCGGCGTGCCTGATTGCCTTGATCGCGATGAATCGCCTTGGTGTGATCAAGCTCGGCCCGTATCTGATCATCGGCCTGATCCTGTGGGTCTGCGTGCTCAAGAGTGGCGTGCACGCCACGCTGGCCGGCGTAACCCTGGCATTCTGCATCCCGATGCGCACCAAGAATGCCGAGCCTTCGCCGTTGTTGACCCTTGAACACGCCCTGCACCCCTGGGTGGCCTATGGCATCCTGCCGCTGTTCGCTTTTGCCAATGCCGGCGTCTCCCTGACCGGCGTCAGCCTGGACAGCTTCACCCACCACGTACCGATGGGCATCGCCGCCGGCCTGCTGATCGGCAAGACCGTCGGCGTGTTCGGCCTCACCTGGATAGCCGTGAAAACCGGCCTCTCCGCCCTGCCCTCGGGCGCCAACTGGGGCCAGGTCTTCGGCGTGGCGATCCTGTGTGGTATCGGCTTCACCATGAGCCTGTTCGTCGGCTCCCTGGCGTTTGTGCCGGGTGTCAGTGAGTTCGCCGGGGAAGACCGTATGGGCATCCTGACCGGTTCTATCCTGGCAGCGTGCATTGGGTATGCGGTCACGGCGATGGCGAGTCGCAAGAAAGCTTGAGCCTGCTCAGGAGCCGGACATCCGGCTCCTGAATTCCTCCAATTCCTTCCTGTCCCCCGGACGCGACCTACATCCCGACTTTTCTGGTTGCCATAACGTCATGAGCCCGACTAACCCGTCGGGCTTCGTTATCTAGCAAACACAATTCAGCCAAGCCCCATGGCCTGAAAACGGAAGAGTTCCAGGGAGGAAAAATAAAGATGCGATATCACGATCCAGATTTGGAACACGATGAGGCAGTACGTTATCTAGCAACATCGGACGTGAATAAAGTGACAGAAGCCCTGATATCCATTGGGCTTAATGAGCTGAATGGAGAGTGGGCGGAGCACACTTGCCTCCAGTTCATCGACCATCCTGACGATAGCTTTTCGGCAGCGGCTATCGTAGCGATCGGTCACATAGCACGTCGATTCGGCGCGGTAGACATGGCGAAAATCACACCAGCGTTCGAACGAGCAAGACGCAGATCCCCCTCGTTGTCGGCTGCAGTGAATAACGCCATGGACGACATAGAAATGTTCACCTGAGGCCCAAAACACCTCACACAAGAAACCTCAACCGCTCACCCGGTTGAGGTTTTTCTTTTTCCGCCCCCCAACATGAAACTTGCCCTCCCGCCCCCGCGCACCCTAAAGACTTCACGCTCACCGCCGACTAGCTGGTGTGGTGCCACGACTGTCCTGGCCCAGGACGCCCGCCCGCCCCTGCTCCTCAACGCGTTTTCAGCCCGAGCGTAAACCCCATGTTCCTGAGAAATATAAGAATCGCAGCCAGAGCCTTCATCGGCTTCGCCGCCATTGCGTCACTGAGTGTGTTTCTCGGCCTGTTTGCGCTCAAGCAGATCGGCGAAGTCCAGTCCCAGGCGGCCGACATCCAGAACAATTGGATGCAGCGCGTCAGGATCCTGGCCTTGGCCAACGCATCGCTCGACCGTTTCCGCCTGGGTGAAATGGCGCACATCCTGTCGTCCAGCGATGCCGACATGCAGACCTACGAAGACAAGTCCGCAGGTCGCCTCAAGGCGGTCAAGGAGCAGTTGACCCAGTACGCGGCGCTGTTGCGTACACCAGAGGAAAAATCACGGCTCGAGGTGTTCAACCAGAGCCTTGAGGCGTATGCGAAAAACCATACCGAAATGCTCAAGCGCTCGCGCTCAGGCGACAAGGCTGGTGCGCGGGACTTTCTCAACAGCATTCGAGAAAGCTATGAGCAGATGACCAAGAACTTCGACCAACTGATCGACCTTGCCAACAAGGGCGCAGAACAGGCCGGCATGACGTCCGTCGGCGCTTACCAGCATGCGGTGAGCGGTATCACGCTCGTGATCCTGTTGGTGAGTGGTGGCACGGTGCTGGTGGCCTGGTTGCTGACGCGCAGCATCACCGGCCCGATCAACGAAGCGGTGCAGGTGGCCGAGACCATTGCCAAGGGCGACCTGACCCAACCGATCACCCCCACGGGCAACGACGAAGCCACGCGTTTGCTCAGGGCCCAGGAGGTCATGCGCAACAACCTGGTGCAGACCCTGAGGCAGATTACCGGTTCGTCCAGCCAGCTGGCGGCGGCAGCCGAAGAGCTCAATGCCGTCACTGCCGAAGGTAGCCGTGACCTGCAGCAGCAACATGGCGAAATCGAACAGGCCGCCACTGCCGTCACCGAGATGACCACGGCGATCGAGGAAGTGGCGAGAAATGCGGCGTCCACCTCCGACCTGTCCCAGGAGTCGCGAAGCATTGCCTTGAAAGGCCAGCAGCGCATGGTCGAAGCGCTGAACGCAATCCAGGCGCTGACCCGTGGTGTTGAACTCAGCTCGGGCCAAGTGGGCGGCCTTGCCGAGCAGGCCAAGGGGATCGGCAAGGTCCTCGACGTGATCCGCACGATTGCCGAGCAAACCAACCTGCTGGCGCTGAACGCTGCCATCGAAGCCGCGCGCGCGGGCGATGCAGGCCGTGGGTTTGCCGTGGTGGCCGATGAGGTGCGCGCCCTGGCCCACCGCACCGCCCAGTCGACCCAGGAAATCGAACAGATGATCGGCAGCATCCAGACCAACACCGCCAGCACCGTCAACACCATGCTCGACAGCAGCACCATGACCGAGCAAACCCTGGCGCTGGCCGAACTGGCGCAGAAAGCGCTGGCAGATATCCTGGCGGCCAACGATGAGATCAATGACCGCAACCTGGTCATCACCACGGCAGCGGCTGAGCAAGCTGATGTGGCCCGGGCGGTTGACCGCAACTTGCTGAACATTCAGCAGTTGTCGGTTCAATCTGCGCAAGGCTCGACCCAAACGACGGCTGCGTCGCAGTCCCTGGCAAGCCTGGCCCATGAGTTGAACACCTTGGTGAAGCACTTCCAGATCTGAGGACAGCCTGAGAAACCAAAAAGCCGTCTCGGTTTAAACCGAGACGGCTCCACTTCTTAGACCTTAAAGGTCATCGAAGCTGTCCCGCAGGAACACCCACACGTGGTACACACGCAAGGCGTTCACTACGAGGTTCCACGTACGTCGTGCAAACTTCGACATACTCGGCCCTCCTGATGTTGGACCTTACCTCCAGCGTACTTACCGGAACATGCGCGCCTTCGGATGCTGTCATCGCGTCCTTTGAGGTGGCTGGGTTGATGGGCCACCCGCATCAATCCGGCACGGATTACTAGCCCGTGGCGGTTGGTCCGAAAACTTCGGCGTTGACCCGGTCAATCTGCAAAGTGACAAACGTGGAACGGCGTTGATACTAACGGGGCGCAGAGCCAAAGGTGTGACCAAGCGCTGTTGAATGCAGTGAATTGCGCTTAAAGTTTATTACCGTCTTTTGCAGAAAAATCCGGCAAAGGAAATCTCATAAATCATGCTCACCTCCCCTCGATGAGCCTTGCGTAACACTTTAAGCAGCATTAGTATCTCGCCCATGTCATCGCGTCCTGTGAGTATGCAAGCCCAACCAGAACTGGGATTGCAATAAAGAACCGCCCTACTAAGGCGGTTTTTTATTGCCTGCATTTTTAGTCCATACGAAAGCGCTTTCACTTCAACTCTAATGCTCAGCCAACCTTGCCCCACGTAATAAAAAAAACCCCAACCAGTCACCTGGTTGGGGGTTTTGTGTTTCTACAACCGACGCTTAGCGAGTCACGCGGCTGGTGCCGTTAACGGTCATGATGCGAACGCGGTCACCAATGCGGAAGATCTCGTTCTCTTCAACCGCTTGCACGTAGGCGCGCATGCTGCCGTCGTCTTCGCGAACGGTGATTTCAACGCCTTGGGTGCGGGTCAGGCCTTCTTCGGTGGCCGAGCCCAGCAGGCCGCCAGCGACGGCGCCGATCACGGCAGTGACAATGCTGCCACGACCGCCGCCGATGGCGCTGCCGCCAACGCCGCCGATGACTGCGCCAGCAGCGCCGCCGATTGGGGTCTTGGTGCCTTCGATTTTCACCGGACGCAGGGATTCAATGGTACCCATGCGAACGGTCTGTACACGACGCGCTTCGTCACGGGAGTACGAGTCGCCGGTCAGACTCGAGGCGCAGCCACCCAACAGCAACGACAGGGTGGTAAAGCAGGCAACTAGTAAAACGGACTTACGCATAGCATCAACTCCAAAGGACAGGTATTCATTAGACGCTGCGGCTTGGCGCCTGTCACGGCAAGCACGGCAGAAAATTGCTTTCATTCAGCCCTAGTACAGACTGCCCTTACCAGAAAACTCGACGAACGGTAGTACTCTCCTTGTACCAAGAAGTGTCACGCATACGCTTGCCGGTGGAGTTGTCCGCAATCAACAACCCGAAGCCTCTTGATAGAGACGCCGGGCCTGCGGACATTATTCAGGTGAGGTGACGAAAGGTGAGGCTCAGGGCGCCAGGCGCTCGCGTGTCCACTCGCCCGCTTGCAGGCGATAGTTCAGGCGGTCATGCAGGCGGCTGGCGCGGCCTTGCCAGAACTCGATGCGCTCAGGCAGCAAACGGTAGCCGCCCCAATGCTCGGGGCAATCGGGCTGGGTATCACTGAAACGCTGCTCGGTTGCCTTGAGCAAGTCCTGCAGTTCTTCACGGTCACGGATGACCTTGCTCTGCGGCGACGCCCAGGCCCCCAGGCGGCTGCCCAAGGGACGCACCTGGTAATACGCGTCCGACTCTTCAGGCGTGACCTTGACCACCCGCCCCTCGATACGCACCTGGCGCTCCAGGGTCGGCCAGAAGAAAGTCATGGCCGCGAAGGGCCGTGCCGCGAGCTGTTCACCCTTGGCACTCTGATAGTTGGTGAAGAAGGTAAAGCCCTGCGCATCCAGCCCCTTGAGCAACAGGATGCGACAGTGCGGGCGACCTTCGGGGTCGACCGTCGCCAGGGTCATGGCATTGGCTTCCACCGGTGGCTGCTCGGTTTTCACCGCATCGGCAAACCACTGGTGGAACAACGCAAACGGTTCATCCGGGGCCTGGGCCTCGCTCAAACCGTCCCGTGTGTAGTCACGGCGCATATCAGCCAGTGCCTGGGTCATGCGACTTTATCCTTGTGCTTCAACAGATCAGTTTTTCGCCTGGTCGTTCGCAGCCGGTGCAGCAGCCTTGGCTGGAGCCGGTTTCTTCGCGGCGGGTTTGGCCGGCGCTTTTTTGGCGGCAGGCTTGGCAGCGGCTTTCTTGGCCGGAGCCTTTTTCGCGGGAGCCGCTTTCTTCGCAGCGGGAGCCGGAACCGGCGCTGGCGCCGTTTGTACCGCGACCATTTCAGCCACTGGCGGTTTGCCCGAGCTGTATTTGTTCAGCAGGGCAAGCATCGTAGTGCGCTGGGTGAACAGGATTTCCATGCGACGGTTCAGTGCGCGGCCCTGGGTGCTGTCGTTGGCCGCACGCGGCATCAGGTCACCCATGCCACGCAGCATCAGGCGATCCTGCTTCAAGCCGCTAAGGCTGAAAATCGACGCGATGGACTGCGCACGCTCCTTGGTCAGGGCTTGACTCACCGGCTCCGCGCCATTGGTGTCGACGTGACCCAGAACCAGTACGGCGGTTTTCGGGTCGCCTTCAACGGCCTTGGCTACACGAGTGAACGGGCCCAGGGTCACCGGCAGCAACATCGCCGGGCGTTTCGGGTTGTAGGAACCATCCACCGGGGCGATCACGACCAGTACGTTTTCGCGGCGCTCCAATTGCAGGTTGCTGTCCTTGATGGCAGCACGCAGGCGCGGCTCGTAGTCGTCCAGCCAGGCTTGGGTGATTTTCGGATCAGGCATTGGCACGTTGGTCACATCGACCTTGGCCAGTGGCTTTGGCTTGCTTTCGAACGGCCACCACCAGTGGGTCTCGGTGTCGGTCTTGGCAACCTCCGGCGCGGCGGCTGGCGACGGCGCTGGAGTCGCAGCCTTGAGGTCGGCTTTCAGGTCAGCCTTGGCGTCGGCCGCCTTGTCGTCGGCGCTCTTGGAGGAGAACGGCCACCAGCTGGAGCCGGTATCCGCCTTGGCGACGGGGGCTGGCGCGGCGGCTGCAGGAGCCGGTGCGGCAGCGGCAGCGACAGGCGCAGCAGGCTTGGCGCCAGCAGCCGGCTTGGCATCCGGCTTGGCGTCGGTTTGGGTCACTGCGTCCTTGGTAGCAGCCTTATCAGATCCAAATGACCACCAATGCCCACCTTCGGCATCATTTTGTGGAGTTTGTGCGCAGCCAGTAATAGTGAGGCACAGCGCCAGTGCCAAGGACTTGTTCGATAACATGAGATATCCACAAAATGAGAAAAAACCAGGGGGTCTGGATGACCCGTTAAACAGACGCTTACTGAACATTAAAGTTACATCATTTCGCTCAGCGTCTTCTTATAGTTGCCTTTGTAACAAAAAAACGTGAAACAGCAAGGGGTTTACAGACAACCGGCCAATATTCCGACCAACTTCTGTGCACGTGGGTCCATAAGTACATAAGGCCCCAGTGTATTAGTCACAAAACCAAACGCTACATCATGTTCAGGGTCGGCAAAACCGACCGAACCGCCCGCCCCGGGATGGCCAAACGCACGCGGGCCAAGGCCGAAGGTGGCATTGGGCAATTGCGGTTGATCCAACATGCAGCCAAGGCCGAAACGGGTTTGGGTCAATAAGGTTTTATCCGGCCCCATACTGTGTTCGCGGGTCAATTGTTCGAGCATGTCGCTTTCCAGCAAACTACCGTCCAACAAACCGCTATAAAAACCGGCCAGGCTGCGGGCATTACCGTGACCATTTGCCGCTGGCTGCTGCATGCGCCGCCATTCGGGTTTATTAGTGCTCGTCAGAATAGACGGTGGATTGGCAAATGCCCGCGTAGTCATGGCCGTGGGCTCGCGCATCATTACTTGAAGTAACCGTTGAGCCGCCTCATCACCCATATTGCCTTTGCTGCGCGCTATATGTGCAACACGATGAAACTCTTCGTCCGCCAGCCCCACGTGGAAGTCCAGCCCCAAGGGCCGCGCCACTCGCGCCACGATGGACTCCCCCGGGCCCCGCCCGTCGGCACGGCGCAGCAATTCGCCCACCAGCCAGCCATAGGTGATGGCCTCGTAACCATGGCCTTCTCCGGGCGTCCACCACGGGGCCTCGGCCGCCAGGGTGTCGACCATCAGTTGCCAGTCGTACAGGGCTTCGGTGGGCAGCATTTCGCGGATCGCCGGCAACCCGGCCTGGTGGCAGAGCAGCTGGCGCAGGGTGATGGCCTCTTTGCCCGCCGCTGCAAACTCCGGCCAGTAGTTGGCCACGGGCGCGTCCAGTTGCAGCTTGCCTTCGGCCACCAATTGCAGGGCCGTAACGGCAGTAAAGGTCTTGGTGCAGGAGAACAGGTTGACGATGGTGTCGCTGTGCCAGGCCTCGGCCCCGTCCTTGTCGGCGGTACCGGCCCACAGGTCGACGACGGTTTCGCCACCGATCTGGATACACAACCCGGCACCACGTTCCTGTGGGTCATCGAACAACGCGGCGAATCCTTCGCGCACCGCTTCGAACTGGAGCTCGTAATGACCCTGAATCTGCACCTAAGCCCCCTCGGAAAATACCGTAAAAAGTGGCCGCCATTGTTCCAGCCCTTGTGGGTTTTGTGAACCCGTCAACGCTCAATCAATGGCCATTTCCAGAGTGCCCACCGGCATGCCCGGCGCCCTGCCCCGGGCCTTTGCCGTCATGCCCGGCCTGCTTGCCCTCGGCCTCACGCGCAGCGTTGGCCGCCTTGGCCTTTTCGGCCTCTTTGCCCAACTGGTCGACGGCCGCCAGGTTGCTCTTGCGCACGCTGTCGACAAAGCCCTGGAAAGGTACATCAGTGATCCCCACCAGACCGAAATGACCGTTCTCACCGTCCAGCAGGCGCCCCGTAACCGGCTGGTCCAGATACTGGAACCAATGCACGCCGACAATCGACGGTTCCGCCATGGCCTGCTTGAGGAAATTAGCGTACGCCGCGCCACGGTCTTCTTCCCTGGCCAGTTGCGTCACACCGCCCCAGAACGGCCCACGGTCCGCAGAGCCAAAGTTGAATTCGGTGATCAACACCGGCTTGTCCAGCACGCGCAGGGCGGCGAAGTCATAACCGTCCTGGGGTTTGAGGGTGTACATGTTGAAACTCAGCACGTCGCAGTACTGCGCGCAGGACGCCACGGCCTCCGGCGTGCTCACCGCATAACGCCCGCCCAGCAACAGTTGGTTAGGCGCATGCCATTTGAGCGAGTCGGAGATGGTCTTGAAATACGCATCGGCGAAGGTCTTCTGGAAATACTTGAAGTCAGCCTCGATTTCCGGGTGTTCGGGGTTCGGCATCGGCGGCTCGAAACCTGGGTCTTCCATCAGTTCCCAGCCTGCGAGGTGAATGCCCCAGGCTTTCGAAAGGCCTTCTTCATTGCGGTATTTGTCGCGCAATTGCTTGAGGAACGCGCGCTTGGCCGGCACGTCGGTGGTCATGCGCAATGTGCCGTAGGCCAAGGCGTAGCGCGATTTTGGATCGCCACCCGGACCGGCCCAGGCCAGCTCGTTGTCGGCGAAGTAGCCGATCAGCCACGGGTCGTCACGGTGATCGCGGGCCGCAATGGCCACGGCACGTTCGGTGGCCATGGCGAAGCGCGGGTCGAACGGGTCGGGCATGCCACCCCACCAGTCGGTGCCGGTGCTGATGCTGGCGTAATCGCCCACGATCGACAGCGGCAAGGTGTAGGGCACGCGATCAGCGGTGGCCAGGCTTTCGTCGCTCCAGTTACCCACGGTGTTGAAACCCCAGGCTTGCAGGCGGTCGAGGGTGTGGCTCACCCAGCGTTTCTGGTCGAAACCTTCGGTGCCGTAGGTGCGTTCCAGGTTGGCGCCGTAGAAGTCATACCAACGCCCGGCGCCAAAACTGCGACCCTCGCCTGCGCCGTTGCCGGTGCGGTTGTCGGCGCTGCCGTAATACTTGTCGAAGGGCTCACCGGCCTTGGGCAAGGCTGCAAACATCCACTCGCGCCCGGCGACGTAGGTCTGATTGTTATCCGGGGCGACGGTGTTGACGCCCAACGAGTAGAACGGATGGCCCAGCGGGGTTACCAGGTACCAGCGGCCGTCGCGCTTCTCGGTGCGGAAAAACCCACTGGCCTCGAACGCCGGGCCTTTGTTCCAGCCGCCGTATTGATCCAGTGAAGATTTATCCCGCTCTGCCAGCCACCCCTTGAGCTGTTGTTGCTCCTTGGCGGCAGCGGCCTTGAGTTGGTCGTCGCTGCTGACCTTTTCCGGCCAGCGCGCGCGGGTGGACTGGCCATAGGCATCCACCAGTTCGCTGTAGGCGGCCTTGATCACCGGCTCGCTGTCCTGCACGCCAAAGCGCTCCAGCAAAATGCTCTGGGCGGCGTTGGGTTTGATCATCGAGAGGGTTACCGACACCACCTGGCTGCGGTCGATCTCCCCCGCACTGCTGGCCAGCAATACGCGCTGGCCGTCCACGGTGATAGGCATCGGCGGGCCGGCCTTCATGCCCTGGCTCAACGGTGAGTTGGCCTGCAGCGGAACCAGCAGGGTCTGCGCCGGGCCGGCAGGCAGGTCGATGCGGCTGACCAGGGTCTTGCCATCAGCGCTCTGCACCTTGACGTAGAGGGTCAGCGCCCAATCCATGGCACTTTGAATGCGCAGGCTCATCGCTCCGGATTGGGACCAGTCCCACGCGCCGCTTTGCGGGCTGAGGACCAGGCTCGGCTCGGCAGCCGGGTTGAACGTGATGCGGCGCAGCACTTCGCCTTCGGGGGTTTGTTCGGCGTTGTACTGCGGCAGGCTGGCGTCCTGGGTCGCCACCTTGACCACATCGGCAGGCCGGACGAAGTTGAACAGCGTTTGTTGCCCTGCGGGCGCGGCCATCAACGGCGCAGTGAACAGCAGGGCAAACAGGGCGGGCAGCGTGCGAATCATACGAACAAGGTTCTCCCAATCGGCCGGTGAATGGCCTGATGACATAAATCGATAGCAGTGAGATAGACCACGAAGTGGGCGAATTCGCCCACGGTGGCTTAAGAAATTTCGCGCCTGAACGGCGGCAAGGCATTCAGGATAGCCTTGCCATAGCGCTGGGTGACCAAACGGCGGTCGAGCAAGGTGATGGTGCCCCGGTCCTGTTCGGTCCGTAGCAAGCGGCCGCAGGCCTGCACCAGCTTCAGGGACGCATCCGGCACCGAGATTTCCATGAACGGGTTGCCGCCCCGCGCTTCGATCCATTCGGCCAGTGCGGCCTCGACCGGATCATCCGGCACCGAGAACGGGATCTTGGCGATCACCACGTGTTCGCAGTAGGCACCAGGCAAGTCCACGCCTTCGGCGAAACTGGCAAGGCCAAACAGCACGCTGGAATCGCCGCCATCCACCCGCGCCTTGTGCTTGTTCAGGGTTTCCTGTTTGGACAGGTTGCCCTGGATAAACACCTGCTTGCGCCAGTCACGGTCGAGGCCGTCGAACACGTCCTGCATCTGTTTGCGCGACGAGAACAGCACCAGAGTACCTTTGGAGCCCTCCACCAGGTCTGGCAGGTCGCGGATGATCGCAGCCGTGTGGGCCGCCGCATCCCGAGGGTCAGCCTTGAGGTCCGGCACCCGCAACACACCCGCGTCGGCGTGATGGAACGGGCTCGGCACCACGGCGGTAACCGCCTTTTTCGGCAGGCCGGCGCGCATGCGGAAGCGGTCGAAGGTGCCCAGGGCGGTCAGGGTGGCCGAGGTCACCAGGCAACCGTAGGCCACGTTCCACAGGTTGCGGCGCAGCATTTCAGCGGCCAGGATCGGGCTGGCATTGACCTCGATGTCAAACAGCGCGCCGCTTTCCGACAGGGTCAGCCAACGCGCCATGGGCGGGTTGTCTTCCGGGTCTTCGACGGTGAAGGCGGTCCACAGCTCCCAGTTACCCTGGGAACGGGACAACAGGCTGCCGAACAACGGGTACCACTCTTCAGCCTGGTTGCTGGCGATACCGATGTTGACCTCGCCATCCATGCCTTCCTTGAGCAGGTCGGTCAGCCGTGTGAACAAGTCGGTCAGGCGCGAAAAGCCCTTCTTCAACTCGATGCCCATTTCACGCATGTGCTCGGGGATCAGCCCGCCGACGAAGCGGTGACGCGGCCGCTCACGGCCCTCCACGTCTTCGCCGGGCTTGAAGTCGGCCACCTGCTCACAGGCGCTGAACATGAATTGCTGCTGGGTCTTGATCTCCCGCGCCAACTCCGGCACTTGTTCGATCAGCTTGCCCAGGTCGCCGGGCAGAGGGTGCTGGGCGAGCAACTTGGTGAGGTTCTTGGCGGTGGTCTCCAGCCAGTCGGCGGTAGAGCGCAGGCGGGTGTAGTGGGCGAAGTGGCCGATGGCCTTGTCTGGCAGGTGGTGCCCTTCGTCGAATACATAGAGGGTGTCGCGTGGGTCCGGCAAGACGGCGCCGCCGCCCAGGGCCAGGTCGGCCAGCACCATGTCGTGGTTGGTGACGATCACGTCGACCTTGCCCATGCCTTCGCGGGCCTTGTAGAACGCGCACTGGCCGAAGTTGGGGCAATGGCGGTTGGTGCACTGGCTGTGGTCGGTCGTCAGGCGCGCCCAGTCGGAATCTTCGAGGGCGGTGGGCCAGCTGTCGCGGTCGCCGTCCCATTTGTTGCCGGCCAGTTTCTCGATCATGCTGGTAAACAGCTTCTGGCTGGCTTCATCTACCTCGATCTTGAAGCCTTCTTCTTCGAACAACTGGGCGGTGGCGGTTTGCGCGTGGCCTTCCTGCAGCAATACGTCGAGCTTGGACAGGCACATGTAGCGGCCACGGCCCTTGGCCAGGGCAAAGGTGAAGTTCAGGCCGCTGTTGCGCATGAGGTCAGGCAGGTCTTTGTAGACGATCTGCTCTTGCAGGGCGACGGTGGCGGTGGCAATCACCAAGCGCTTGCCGGCCGCCTTGGCGGTCGGGATCGCGGCCAGGCTGTAGGCCACGGTCTTGCCGGTACCGGTGCCGGCCTCGACGGCCACGACCGCAGGCTCACCCTCGCGGCGACCTTCGTCGTCGGTGTCGATATCCCCGAGGACCTTGGCCACTTCGGCGATCATCAGGCGTTGGCCGTAGCGCGGTTTCAAGCTCTTGGCTTCGAGAAAACGCGAATAGGCGCCCTGGATCGTGGTTTTGAGTTCAGTGCTGATCATGAATAGTCGGGCGCTAAAAACGCTGGATAAATTTTCAGTGGTTCGGATCGGCGGCTATCATACCCCGCTAATGAATCCCGCGCAGAACGGAGTACCACAATGACCGTGTTTAGCCTCGCCTACACCCTGCATGTATTAGCCGCCCTGGTCTGGGTCGGCGGCATGTTTTTCGCCTGGATGATCCTGCGCCCCGCCGCTGTGGCGGCACTTGAGGGCCCTGCCCGACTCAAGCTGTGGGCAAATGTGTTTCAACGTTTTTTCGTATGGGTGTGGATCGCCGTGGCCATTTTGCCGATCAGCGGCATTGGCTTGCTGCAATTGCGCTTCAGCGGGTTTGAGACGGCGCCGCGCTATGTGCAGGTGATGATGGGCTTGTACCTGGTGATGACGGCGCTGTTTATCCGGATCCAGGCGCTGAAATTCCCGGAGTTGCGCGCGGCGGTGGCGGCGGAGGATTGGCCGGCCGGGGCTGCGGTGTTGGGTCAGATCCGCAAGCTGGTGGGGATTAATTTGATCGTGGGGTTGGTGGTGGTGGCGATTGCTTCGGCTCGGCCGATGTTCTGAGGCGATCTTGAGAGGGCTATCGCCGCCAAGCCGGCTCCTACAGTTGATCGTCTATAACCCGTAGGAGCCGGCTTGCCAGCGATGGCGTCTTTACAGGCGCTGAATAGTCACAGCCCCCGCAGGCCCGGCCGGCCCCGGCTGCCCTTCCAAACCTGGACGGCCCTTTTCACCGCCATCGGCACGGTACACCAGGCAACCTTTGGACTGGCCACCACGACCTGGCTTGCCTGCTGTGCCCGCCAAACCGCCCGCACCGCCATCGACCCAGACCTTGATGTGTTCGGCCGGGAAATCCTGCGGCAACTCGACCCGCACCTGCGCGCCTGCTGCACCGGGCAAGCCGTCGCCACCGTTATCGCCATTGGCGCCGCGGCCGGCCGAACCCCAGGTGCAACCCGGATCCACGCCATTGGCGCCATCCAGGCCGGCATAACCCTGGGCACCGGCACCGCCGCGGGCATCCACCGACAACTCATCAGCCGTCAGCGCATTGATGCGCAAGGTCAGGTCGCGTCCCGCCTTGGCCGGGCGTTCGTGGGTGCCGGGGGCGCCACGCGAGGTGATTTGGCTGCCGTGGTCCAGTTGCGCATGGCGTACCTGCAATTGCAGGCCGGTATTGCCCGGTGCGATGGCGATACGTGCTTCACGCCCCAGGTGCAGTTCATCCACCGTGACCTGGCTGATCGTCGCCGGAATCAGCAAGGTGCCGTAATCGGCGACGTCCAGGCGTTCCAGTTGCAACACGCTGGTACTGCTGGGCAAGCGCATCAGCGAGTTGCTTTCAACACTGACGGTCTGCGCCAGGGCAATGGGGCTGACCAACAGGGCCAACAGAAAAACCTTACGCATGATTGGCCTCCTTGTTCGTTTCATTAACCGCCGCAGGCGCCGACAGGCCCTGCACGTGGAACATACCCACCAGCAGAATCTGCAAGCGGTCACGCCAGGGATGGGCACGGTGTTTCACGCTGCTGTTGAACAACAGCAACTCCAGCAAATGGGTGAGGAACAACAGACTGCCGGCCAGGCTGACCAACAGGTGGAACGGACTGGCCAGCGGTCGCACTATATTGACCACTACCACGACCCAGAACAGCAACGTCAAAAACTTCCCCAGCCCCCAAAACACCTTCATCCCGCATGCCCCCTTGCCTATTATTCTTTGGGCGCACAGTACCGACTTCTACAGGCGATTTGCCAGTGAAGGATGAAAAAACTTGATAAAGGGCAGGTATGCCGGCTGTTTCGGCGAGGATCGCCAGCAATGCCCCTGTGACTGGCACAGGGGCAAGGGCTGTCAGCGGTTGATCTGGATTTCCACGCGGCGGTTCAACGCACGCCCTTCAGCGGTTTTATTGTCGGCCACCGGATGGCTTTCGCCGGCACCGGTTACCGAGACAAAGTTGCTGCGAGGCACGCCGGCACCGATCAAGTAGTCAGTGACCGAGTGTGCGCGTTTTTCCGAGAGTTTCTGGTTGTAGGCGTCTTTACCGACGCTGTCAGTGTGCCCGCTGACCCGCAGTTGCGCGCTTGGGGCCTCTTTTTTCAGGCGGGTCGCGATGGTGTCGAGCTTGGTTTTGTCCGCAGCGGTCAACTTGGCCGAATCGAACTGGAAGTGCACATCGCGGATCACGATGGTTTCTTCTTTAACCACCACCACTTCCTCGACCACCGCTGGCGGCGCCACAGGAGGGCAACCATTGGCATCGACCTGCACGCCTTTTGGCGTACCCGGGCACTTGTCGCGGCTGTCCGGCACACCATCGCCGTCTTCATCGCCATCGCCGTGCACCCAGCAATAGGCGCCAGCCATGCCACCGATCAGCAGCGCGCCGTAGCCCGCGTAGGCTGAACTTTCAGTGGCGCCGATCGCCGCGCCCGTCACACCACCTACGGCGGCGCAGGTGGGCCAGTCGGTTTTCTGCAAGCCTGCGCAACCTGTCAATACTCCGGTTAGCAGAACCAAGGGTAGAGCTGTCCGCATGATGCTCATCTGTTTTCTCCTGAGGGGATCGGCGGGGGCCGATGGGTGGAGTAAAGACGGCTCTTTTCATCTGCGCCACTACGCCGCGCCCCTGTATTCATTGAGGATCGTCGCACTCGTAGGACTTTTCGCCGCCACCCGCTCTAGGCCCGCACGCTCAGCCGCGCTAGTCTCTACGGTCCTGATGTGAGGATCTGTGATGACCGCCGGTATTTCTTCCCGTACACCCCAGCAAGCCTTGGCTGCCTTGCTCGATCTGCACCAGCCCAAACGCCTGTTGCTGTTGGGTGCCAGCCAGTTTCCGGCGCTGGACGCCTTCCAGGCCGAGCACCCCGACACCGTCGTCGCCATCGCGCCGCCCGGGCCGTTGCCTGAAGCGCTGGCGGCGCAACGTTTTGACCTGGCGCTGGTGGTCGACTGCCTGGAGCACCTGTCAAAACCGCAAGGCCTGACCCTGCTCGGTGGCGTGCGTAACCTCAATGCCAGCCGTATTGCCGCGCTGGTCGACCTGAACGCTTGCGGCTGGAAGGAAACCGACTTCTTCTCCCTGGCCCTGCAGGCCGGCGAGCGTTTCCAGCGCGATGAGCAGGTTCTGACGCTGTTTACCTATGATCTGCTTGACTATAAACAGGTGCCGGACTGGCTCAACGCCCGTTTCTGGGCCAACCCGGAAAACTTCGGAAAGTATTGGTGGTAACCCCGATGAGTACATCCATTTGCCCCTGCGGCAGTGGCAACCTGCTGGATGCCTGCTGCGGCCACTATCACGCCGGCCACCCCGCGCCCTGCGCCACCGCCCTGATGCGTTCGCGCTACAGCGCCTATGTGCTGGGCCTGGTGGACTATCTGGTGGCAACCACCTTGCCGGCGCAACAGGCTGGCCTGGACCGCGCAGCCATCGGCGCCTGGAGTGCACAAAGCACCTGGCTGGGCCTTGAGGTGGAAAGCTCCGAGGTGTTCGGCGGCCAGCCCGAACATGCGTTCGTAACCTTTACCGCCCGCTGGCACGACAGCACCGGTGAACATAGCCACCGCGAGCAGTCCTCTTTCGTACAGAATGATGGGCGCTGGTACTTCATCGACCCCACCGTCGAGGTCAAGGCAGGGCGCAACGATGCGTGCCTGTGCGGCAGTGGCCAGAAATTCAAGAAGTGCTGCTCCAGCTACCTCTAAGCCCTCTGACAGGAAAAACGCCATGCTCCGGATCTACAGCTTGATGCTGGCGTTGACACTGGGCCTGACCGGCTGCGCCTCGTGGTTCGAAGACGATACGCCGGCGCCCCATGTGTCCCTGGTCAAAGTCGAAGTGGTGCGGGCCAAGCTGCTGGAGCAGAAGTTCAAGCTGTACTTTCGCGTGGACAACCGCGACGACGCCGACCTGACGGTGCGCGGCCTGATCTACAAGGTCACCCTGGACGATTTTGTGCTGACCGAAGGCGAGTCCAATGAATGGCTCACCGTGCCGCCGCGCAGCCACGCGTTCTTCCGGGTGTCGGTGCGTACCAACCTGTGGCCGCAGATACGCGACGTGGTGCAGATGCTGAAAAATCCCACCCAGCCCGTGCCCTATCGCCTGGAGGGAGAGCTGAAAACCGGATTATTCATCGGTAATGACGTGCAGGTGTCCCACAATGGCGAGATAATCCCCGGCGATTTTATTCCGGAGCGACATCGATGACTCAGCAACCCCATGTCCATGGTCCTGACTGCAACCACGATCACGATCACCATGATCACGACCACCATGATCACGACCACGGCCATGTCCACGGCCCGAACTGCGGCCACGCTCACCAGGAGCCGGTGCGCAACGCCTTGAAGGACGTTGGCCGCAACGACCCTTGCCCTTGCGGCAGCGCGAAGAAATTCAAGAAGTGCCACGGGGCGTGATGCCCTGACTCAGGCTGTGTGGGAGCTGGCTCGCCTGCGATGGCATCAACTGGGTGTGCCTGGTGTACCGAGGTGTCTGCATCGCAGGCAAGCCAGCTCCCACATGGATGGTGTTACAGGTTCAGGGCTTGCGCTGGAACTGCAACGCCACTTCCAGCCCCCCGCCTTCCCGATTGCTCAAGCTCAACCGCCCGTCATGCGCCCGCGCAATCGTATGGGCAATGCTCAGCCCCAACCCATACCCGCCCGTCTCGGCATTACGTGAGCCCTCTACCCGGTAAAACGGCTCCATCACCTGTTCCAGCTGTTCCTGGGGAATCCCCGGGCCTCGGTCGCTGATAACGATCTTCAGGCTGTCTGTCTGGTCCTCGACCTGCACCACCACTTCACAGCCATAACGCACTGCGTTTTCCAGCAAGTTCTGCACGCAGCGTTTGAGGCTGCGGGCGTATCCCGGCAACGGGTGTCTGGCCCGGCCCACGATCGTCACGCTTTGCCCCACATCCTCAAGATCAGCCTGCAGGCTTTGCAACAAGGCGTTGATGTCAATGTTCTGCCGCGTCTCATTGATTTCGCCGCTGCTGACAAAATCCAGGGTGCTGGAGACCATGTGCTCCATTTCTTCCAGATCGCTGCGAAACCGCTCCTTGGTGCGGGTGTCTTCCAGCATCTCGGTGCGCAGGCGCAGGCGTGTGATCGGTGAGCGCAAGTCGTGGGAAATCGCCGCGAGAAAACGCGTGCGTTCGGCGATGTTGACGATCAAGCGTTGCTGCATCGCATTGAAGGCCTGCGCCGCGCGGCGGACTTCGGTGGGGCCGTCTACCGACAGCGGCGGGCGCTGGATATCACGCCCCAACGCCTCGGCCGCCTTGGCCAGGGCATTGAGCGGGCGGATCGCCAGGCGTACAGCCACCAGGGCGATCACCACCAGCACCAACACCCGCAGCAAATAGATGCGCATCACATAGTCGAACAGCAGGTCCAGCGGCGACGTGCTGGTCCAGCCCTGCTCTTCACTGGCATCCACCTGCAACCAGCGCCCATCGGGCAAGCGCAGGTCAATCAGGAATTGCCCCACCACCGGCTTGGAGCCAAGCAGGGTCGACAGCCCGGCGGTTTGCCCTTCGCCATCCACCAGGGACAGGCGCAACAGGATCAGGGTCTGGGCGTAGCCGGTTTTCTCCGACAGCACCTTTTTGATCAGGCGCTCGGTGGGTCGGTCGCTGTCGGTGAGGGTGCTGGGCGTGCTGCTGGCCTGGTCGCTCACGGTGAGGCGAAAGTGCGGCGTGTTGAGCAGTTTGATCAACTGGTCCGCCTGCTGCGGATCGCTGTGCACCAGGCGCACCACGTCGGCCAGGCGCGTCGCGATCAGCCGCGCGGGAATTTCCAGCACCTGGCCATGACGACGGTCGTACCAGATGCTGCTGGTCAGGGCCTGGGCCGCGAGCATGCCGCTGACCAGGATCAGCACCAGCCGCCCGAACAGCGAACGCGGCAGCAGTCTCACGAGCCCAGCACCACATCATCGGCGGTGAGCATGTAACCCTCATTGCGCACAGTCTTGATCAGCCCGGCCGGCAGTTGGGAACGCAGGCGGCTGACGCACACGTCGATGGAGCGGTCGAACGGCGTGCTGTCCTTGTCGAACACGTGGTTGAGCAAAAAGTCGCGACTCAACGGGCGGTTGGGGTGCTGCAACAACAGGCGCAGCACGCGGTAGTCCGAATTGCCCAGGCTGACCACTACACCGTCCGGGGTGAGCAGTTGACGCGCCCGTGTGTCGAGCTGCCAGCCGGCGAAACGGATGCTCGGTGCTTCATCCAGCCGCGCCCGGTCCGGAAAACTCTGCACCCGGCGCAGCACCACCTTGATGCGTACCAGCAACTCACGCGGGTCGAAGGGTTTGGGCAGGTAGTCGTCGGCACCGATCTCCAGGCCGACGATGCGGTCGATCAACGAGCCCTTGGCCGTGAGCATCACCACCGGCGTGTTGGAACTCACCCGCAGTTCACGGCACAGGCTCAAGCCGTCTTCGCCGGGCAGCATCAGGTCGAGCACGATCAGGTCGATCACATTGAGCGCCAGGCGGCGGCGCATTTCCTTGCCGTCGGCGGCGGTGGACACCTGGAAGCCGGCGTCGCTCAGGTAGTCGCAGAGCAGTTGGCGAATTTGCGGGTCGTCATCGACGATCAACAAGTGGTCTTGCTTGGCCATGGGCAGTCGGTCCGAAAACTCAAAACGCAGGAGATAGCCGAAAGTTCAGCCAGCAGTACGCGCAAATGTAATGGAATGTTGTGGGAAACGATAATCACGCATCAGCGATACAAACCCAGGGCATGGCAGGGGAAATCGCTCTTTAGACTACCGAACCTAAATGAGAGTAATTGTAATTTAGACTCGGAACTTGCCTATGTCACTGCCCACACCTCGCAGCCACACGCTGCACACCACCCTGGCGCCGATGTTCGGCCTGCTGGCTGCCGGCAGCGTTGCCCCGACGGCCTGGGCCGATGCGCCCGCTGCTGCGACCAACGACTCGGTACTGAGCCTGCCGGAAATCAAGGTGGATGGCGAAGCCACTTCCACCTTCAAGGTCGACCGGGTGACCTCGGCCAAGATCAGCCAGCCACTGCTGGATGCACCGCAAAGCGTGACCATCGTGCCGCAGCAGGTGCTCAAGGAGCAGAATGCGCAGACCTTGCAGGAAGTGCTGCGCAACGTGCCAGGCATTACCTTCATGTCGGGCGAAGGCAACCTGGGCTGGGGCGACCTGTTTTCGATCCGCGGCTTCTCGTCCGAACAAAGCCTGACCGTCGATGGCGTGCGCGATGCGGGCATGTCCACGCGCACCGACACCTTCAACCTGCAACAGGCTGAAGTGTTCAAGGGCACCGGGTCGATTGAATCCGGGGTGTCCGCGGTGGGCGGCAGCGTCAACCTGGTGAGCAAAGAAGCGCACCTGGGCGACGCCAATAAAGTCTCGGCCGGGATCGGCACCGACAGCTACCGCCGCCTCACCGCCGACCTGAACAAACAGATCAACGACACCACCGCCGTGCGCCTCAACCTGATGAAGCACTACAACGGGGTGGCCGAGCGCGACGACGTGGACTACGACCGCTGGGGCATCGCGACTTCCTTTGGTTTTGGCTTGGGCACCGACACACGGTTCTTCGTCGACACCTTCTATCAGAAAGACACCAACACCCCGGACGGCGGCGTGCCGATCCAACGTGGCACCAACGGCGACCGCATGCCGGGCGTGAAGCGCTCGAACTGGTACGGCGACTCCAGCCTCTACACCCAGCAGAACGAAACCACCTCGCTGACCGCCCGTTTCGAACATGATTTCGACTGGAACGAAGCCAACCTGCGCAACCAGACCCGCTGGGAACGCAGCGACAACTTCGCCGTGCTCTCCCCGGCGCGCTTCTTTGCCGCCAATGCCAACGGCCAGAAAACCTGTTCCGGCACGCGCTGTGCGACCTTGGGCTACACCGGTGTAGGCCCGATCAGCCAAGTGCCGGGTAGCACGGTCAATGCCTACACCGACTATGTGAACAACAGCAACACGGCCTACGGCATCCTGCGGGGCAGCGATTTCGGTTTGTCCAAGCGCTACACCATCCTGGACAACCAGACCGACTTCAGCTTCAAGTTCAACACCGGCAGCCTGCAACACGCGGTGGTGTCAGGTCTTGAGTTCTACCACGAGACCTACGGCGGCCTGAAACGCAACGCCGAAGTGCCGGCCGGCAACATGTTCTTCGACATGAGCGACCCAAGCCACAGCTTCGCCAGCACCTATGTGACCAAGGGTGAAGGCGACCCGCGCTCGGTGATCGACAACGCCGGCATTTATGCAGGTGACACGGTCACCCTCAACGAGCAGTGGCAAGTGCTCGGCTCGCTGCGCTACGACAACTGGCACGCCCAGACCACCCAACGTGGCCAGGCAGATATCAGCAGCACCGACGGCGCCGTCAGCGGTCGCGTCGGCGCGGTGTACAAGCCGTTGCCCAACGGCAGCATCTATGTGTCCTACAGCGAAGCGGCGCAACCGTCGGCATTGGGTGCGTCCACCAACAACCAGATCTACGGTTCGGCCACCACCAGCAACTACAGCCCTGCCAAGTCCAAGACCTATGAAATGGGCACCAAGTGGGACATTGCCCACGACATGCTCAACGTGACGGCGGCGATCTTCCGCACCGAACTGGACAACGCCTGGGAATACCAGGACGGCGAGTCCGCCCCGGTCCGCGCCCTGCCTGCCAAGCGCGTGGATGGCGTGGAACTGGGCCTGCAAGGCAACATCACGCCGCGCTGGACCGCCTACACCGGGTTCTCGGCGCTCAAGAGCACCCAGACCAAAGGCATCAACAAAGGCGCCGAAGCCAAGAACGTGCCCGACCTGACCGCCAACCTCTGGACCACCTACGCCGTCACCGACGCCCTGAGCCTCAGCTACGGCGAGCAATACGTAGGTCGCCGTCGCTACAGCGACAACAAATACGTCGGCGGCTTGAACAACAACAGCAGCTACGCCAACGGCCCGTCCGGGGTGAATGCCATTTATGTACGCGACAACGAAAAGGCCCCCGGCTACTGGCTGAGCAACGTGGCGGCGCAATACAAGGTGAACAAAGACACCACGGTCAACCTTAACCTCAACAACGTATTCAATAAGTTCTATTACAGCCAGGTCGGCGCGTCCCTCGACGGCTTCCAGCTGTACGGCATCCCCGGCGCCGGGCGCACCCTCACTGCCAGCGTCGACTATGAGTTCTGACCGGTGCTGATCGAAATCCCGGGGCTGCTCAGCCCCCGTGAAGTCGAGACCATCGTGGCGGCCTTGCTCGATCAGCCCTGGGTAGACGGCAAGGTGACCGCCGGGCAGCGCTCGGCCCTGGCGAAAAACAACCGGCAGTTGCCGGAAGATTCGCCGACGGCCATCCGCGTGGGTGAGCAGATTCTGGCGCGGCTGTCGGACAACGCGCTGTTCATGTCCGCCGCCCTGCCCAAGCGCATCTACCCGCCGCTGTTCAACCGCTACAGCGGCGGCGAGGCCTTCGACTGGCATATCGACAATGCCATTCGCGGCCTCAAGGGCGTGCGCGAACGGGTGCGCACCGACATCTCCGCCACGTTGTTCCTGGCCGACCCGGCCAGCTACG
Source organism: Pseudomonas sp. GW821-FHT09A09 (assembly GCF_059418405.1). Classification (NCBI taxonomy): domain Bacteria; kingdom Pseudomonadati; phylum Pseudomonadota; class Gammaproteobacteria; order Pseudomonadales; family Pseudomonadaceae; genus Pseudomonas; species Pseudomonas sp. GW821-FHT09A09. The sequence goes on along the minus strand of NZ_JBWKPU010000057.1, from coordinate 1,504 downwards.
ACGGTGGCGAACTGGTGATCCGCGACACCTTCGGTGAACACGCGGTGAAGCTGCCCGCCGGCCACCTGCTGATCTACCCCGGCAGCAGTCTGCACAAGATCAACCCCGTCACCCGTGGTGAGCGCCTGGCCAGTTTCTTCTGGATCGAAAGCCTGGTGCGCGAAGACAACCAGCGCCAACTGCTGCTGGACATGGACGTGGCGATCCAGACCCTCACCGCGCAACACGCCGACCACCACGCGCTGCTGCAACTGAGCGGCGCTTATCACAACCTGCTGCGGCGCTGGAGCGATGTCTGATGCGCCGCCTTCACCTGGAGTCCTTGCCATGTTGAAACCCCGAAACGCGCTCAAGCTCGGCGTGCTGTTCGCCGCGCTGGTCCTGGGCCATGCCGAAACCGCCGCCGCCCATGAAGTCACCGACGTGCTGGGCCGCAAGGTCGAAGTGACCGACAACGTCAAGCGTGTGGTCCTCGGCGAAGGCCGGCTGATTTCCGCCTTTGCCTTGCTCGACAAGGAGGCGCCGTTTCAGCGCATCGTCGGTTGGCAGAACGACTTGAAGCTGCTGGACCAGCACACCTACAACGCCTACGTGGCGAAATTCCCCACGGTGAAAGACATCCCGCTGATCGGCCAGGCGTCGGAGCAAAGCGTCAGCGCCGAGGAAATCCTTTCGCTCAAACCTGACCTGGCGGTGTTCAGCATTTCCGGCCACGGCCCCACCGAACACAGCCCGGTCGCCGATGTGCTGGCCAAGGCGGGCATCCCGGTGTTGTTCGTCGACTTCCGCATCAACCCGGTGCAGGGCACCCACACCAGCATGACCGCGCTGGGTGACGCGCTGGGCCGTGAAGCCCAGGCCAAGGCGTTCCTGGACTTCTATGACCAGCACATTAAGGTCATCACCGACGCCGTCGCCACCTTGCCTGCGGGCCCGCGCCCGAGCGTGTTCCTCGAACTGCTGGCCGGTGCCTGGCAGGCGCCGGGGCACACCACCGGCAAGAGCGGCATGGGTGAAGTGATCAAGCTGGTGGGCGGGCGCAACATCGCCGCCGATGTGGTGCCGGGTGCGCTGGGGGACATCAGTGTCGAGTACGCGTTGAAGGCTGATCCGGATGTTTACGTCGCCACGGGTAACCACAAGCCGGGGCTGATCCTGGGCGCTGGTGTGAGCACCGACGAAGCACGTGAAGCGTTTGACCGGGTGCTGGCTCGTCCGGAATTCGCCAACCTGCGTGCGATCCGCGCAGGCAATGCCCACGGCCTGTGGCATGACTTCTACAACTCGCCGTACAACCTGCTGGCCATCGAGTCGTTGGCTAAATGGGTCCACCCGGAGTTGTTCGCCAAGCTGGACCCGCAGGCGACCATGGAAGCAATTAACCAACAATTCCTTGGCATGCCGTTACAGGGTGCCTATTGGATCGACGCTAAATCCAAGTAACCCCGTACCTTGTAGGAGCCCGGCTTGCCGGCGATGGCGATCTTTCAGGCGCCATCGCCGG